>PDZU01000090.1 GCA_002753095.1 Magnetococcales bacterium | reverse complement strand
CGTCCCAGCAAGAGCTCCAGATAACTTTTCCCCCCCGCCTGCTCGGCGATCAACCCCAAAAGTTCATAACCCAGATTGGAATAGGCTTTCGTCGTTCCCACCGCCGTCTGCGGCGGCTTCTGTAACGCAAAACGCAACAGATCCATGCGACTGGGCGGTGCCGGAATCCCCAACTGCCGGGCAACCCGCAACTCAAGCAAAGCCGGATCATCATGACGGCTGGGCAAGCCCCCCTGATGCTGCAATAAATCCTGCAAAGTCACCGCCGACCAACCAACAGCCACCGACCACTGCGCTGGAATGGCCAACCAACAACGCCCCTGCCTGGATGCACCATGAAAACAAAAAGCATAATCACTCAGACGCAGGCGCCCCTGCTTTTGCAATATTTTGAGCAACGCGTGGGTCATCGGCTTGGCAATGCTGCCAAAGCGCAGCAGAGCGTTGCTCGGCATGGCCCTTTTTTTGGCCCGATCTGCCCAGCCGAACCCCTGCTCGAAAACCACCTCGCCCTCTTTGACCACCACCAGGACACCACCATGGTAGCCCCGGCGCAACAGCGCCTCCTGCATGACCCGCTGCAGCGCTCCCCAGTTTACCCCGGCCTGCCCACCAACCTGCGGCAGGGACGCCGCAACGACCACACCCATCCAGCCACAGCTCACGACACCCAACAGCAGCCCCAGGCAGGCCCATCTCCTCAGGCACTGCCAGCGACCGACGCAGTTCATCCCGCGCTCACATAGCGACCAACATCCACCTCATCAACCTGCTCCGGCAATAGATATTTCTCGGCATAACGCCGGTATACGCCAGAGGTCAGGAACAGATCAAACAGCTCAGGATCAATATGACCATCCTTCTTGAAGAAGGAGAGAATCTTGATCGCCTCCGAGAGTTTTTTCGCCTTTTTGTATGGCCGGTCAGACGCCGTCAGGGCCTCGAAAATATCGGCAATGGCCATAATGCGCGAGGGAATCGACAACTGCGCCTTATCCAATTTACGCGGATAACCAGTCCCGATCAGCGTTTCATGGTGCGAACCGGCATACTCCGGCACCCGCTGCAACTCTTTCGGCAAGGGCAACTGCTCCAGCATGATGATGGTCTGAATCACATGCTCGGTGATCTTGAAGCGCTCCTCCTCGGTCAAGGTGCCCCGACCAATGCTCAAATTGTAGAGTTCGCCATAGTTGTACAGATGCTCCGGCACCTTGACCTTGAAACCATATTTTGGATCGTCCACACTGAAATCGGTGCGGGGCAGGATATGCTCCGGCTTGTCGGACAGCAATTTTTCCGCCACCGGCAAGGCAGGGATCTCGGCAGGATACCGCTGCAACTCCACATGCGACAAACCAATGCGATCGTCAAAGTGACGCATCCACCCCTGCTCGGCAAGCACTTTCAAACGGGCCACACGTTCCGGCGAGGTAAACTCATCCCCCAGGTTGCACTCGGCCACAAAGGCAAAGTCGGCCTGCAACTGTTGCCGCCGCTCCGCATACTGTTGCTCGGCAACGGCCACCTCCACCCCATCGGCAATGGCCTGCAGACGCACAATCATGGCATCCCGCAACAGCACCTCAAAACGCATGCGCACTTCATGGATGCGGTTATAGATGGTCTCCAGCTTGGATCCCTTGTCCACCACATATTCCGGTGTGGTGACCTTGCCGCAGTCATGCAACCAAGCCCCGATGCGAAACTCCCGCCACTCGGCATCGCCCTGCAGGTGAAACTCGGCCAAGTCGCCCTCTTTGACTTCACAGGCGGCCTCTGCCAACATGATGCCCAACTCCGGCACCCGTTCGCAGTGCCCGCCGGTATAGGGACTCTTGGTGTCGATGGCGCCCGCCACCAGTTTGATCAACGCTTCCATCAATGCCTTTTGCGATTCGATCAACTTATGGTTGTCCAGAGCCACCGCCGCCTGAGAGGCCATGGCCGTCACAAAGCGGATCAACTCTGGATGGAAGGTGGTAATCTCGTTGGTTTCTGGATGCAGGGCATTGAGAAACTGCATCACCCCGATCACCTCACCTTCACGGGGGGCCAACGGCACGGTCAACATGGAGACGGTACGGTAGCCACTGCTCTCGTCAAAGCGCTTGGTCCCGGAGACATCAAAACGAATCTCCTGATAGATGTCGTCGATCACCACCGGTTGGTTGTGCAAAGCGCACCACGTGGAGATGAACCGCTCCACCGGTTTGCCCTCCTGGTCGTAAAGCGGAATCTCAAAAGAGGGCAACGCCTCATCATCGTTGGTCCGCAAGGTAAAGGCCAAAGTCTTGTTTTCGGTCACCAGATAGAGAGTACCCGCATCACAGTTGAGCAGATCCCGCCCACCAAACAGGATCTTGCGCAGCAGCGCCATGCGGTTCTGCTCGCTGCCCAACTCCAGACCGGTCCGAATGAGATTTTCCAACTTGCCCTGACTGGTCAACAGATCCTTGGTGCGGTTGGCCACCTCATCTTCCAGTTGGTTGGCATGCTCCTCCAGTTGGGCATTGACCTCCTGCAACTTGGCCTGATTTTCCTGATCGCGCTGCCGCGCCAAACGACGAGTACGCACAAAAGCCACTAAAAAGGCCGCACCGATGCCCGCTGGGACATCGATCATTAAACGACGGGATAGGTTGCTCCAGTTGCTGGTATCCTGCAGCACCACCAACTTCCACATGCCAAAAGGATCATGCCAGTCGATGGAACTCTGCAACACGGCATAACGCACGCCATCCAACTCGGCAAAGTCTTGGCTTAGATCGAACGGCAGGCGCACCGGCGGCGCTTTTTGAAATACCTTGCCAAACTGCTTGAGGGTGTTGATCTCCTCCACCCGATCTGCCGTGGGCTCAACACCAATGCGATACATCCAATCCTTGTATGAAGAGGCAAAAACCACCGACTGCGGCGACATCAACAGCACACGGGTTCCCATGCTGGCCAGATCTTCGTCCAGAAAATCAGCCAGCAGCTTGACGACAACCGCACCAATCACCTCGCTGTCCGGTTGATCGGACACCCGCAAAGGCGCCGCCACAAACAGACCCCGCTCGCCGGTATTGGCACCCACCGCCGCATAGATGCTGATCATGCCCGCCATGGCCTGCTGCCAATAGGGCCGAAAGGTCAAGTTCATGCCTGTATAGGAGACGCGGGTCGAATCATGCGCCACAACAATACCATTGGCATCCACAATATAAGTGCCATCCGCTTGCAACAGGCGGGTGACAGAACGGGTACGCTCCAACACGCCCGGATCATCCGGTGGTACTTTGCCCAAGGCCACCTGCTTGACAATGGGCTCATTCAAGCCCAACACCAGCGCAATCCCCATGGTCTGCCCATTGATGGTCTGGGAGGCAATGCGCCATGCACTATCCGCAGACCTGACCCGCAACCAAGCCAGTTGCCCGTTCTCAAAATCGCGCAGTGTATAAAAATCCACCACCCAGCCAGCGGCTACCGCAATCACAGCCAGCATCAACACTGACAAAAAACGCCGTACAGTGGCCATATCAGGGACTCTCTCCACGAAAAGGGACTGGTTGCACCATAGAAACGGAAAAACCGGGAGTTTATGCGGATTGGCGAAAGAGAACCGCGCGATGATTTTACCAAGAGACGAACCAAAGTTCAACAGCCATCCGCAGTGATTTTCGTTACAACACTGCAACCGGTCAACAATTGCATAAACTTGAACCACACTTCAAAGAACAGGAAACGCCTCTGCCTGCAACAAACCACACAAGGCGATCAGTGGCAAACCGATCAAGGCGGTTGGATCATCCCCCACCATCCGTTCGAAGAGAACAATCCCCAACCCTTCCGATTTAAAACTGCAGGCACAATCATACGGCGTGTCCCGCTGCAGATAGGCTTCGATCACAGGCTCCGACAAGGAACGAAAGTCTACCCGATAGGGAACCACCATGCGCCGACAACGACCAGACGGGGTATGGTAGAGGGCAAGACCATTCAAAAAGTGTACACTTTTGCCGGAAACAGCCCGCAACTGCTCCACGGCAGCGGCATGGCTGCCGGGCTTGGCAAGCAGCGCAACCGCACCATCCGCCTCTTCGCCCAAAAAGGCCACCTGATCCGCACCGATGATCAAGGCGTTGGCGAACTGCCCGGCCACCGCCCGCGCCTTCTCTTCGGCCAAGCGCAGCGCCAATTGCCGGGGCGCTTCCCCGGCACGAGGCGTTTCATCCACGTCGGGCCGGGCCGTCTCATACGGCACCCCCAAACGATCCAGCAACTGCCGTCGATACACGGAGGTGGAGGCCAAAACCAAAGTCGGTTTCATCGGCAGATCACGGCGCATATTGGTAGTAGACCAACTCCACGGACACCTGATCCAACCAGCCCAGTGGGGCCTGCGTGGCATCCACAATAAACTCCCGCACCTCTTCTGGACGAATGGGTTTGACTTTGTCGCCATAGAGCCCACCCGATACCACCAGAGGATTGACCGCCCGGCGGGCCAACAAGGTCGCCTTGTTGTCCAGGAAGAGAATATCCATGCGGGCTCCATCCACCACCCGATTGCCATGGTGGGAAATCTGCACCCGAATGAAGGGCTGTTCTGGAATGGTTTTATCCACCTCGATCCGATCCACCAACAGCAGGCCCCGGTCAAACCCCGCCGATTTGCCGCTCTCGACGCGGGTTCCCCCCTTGATCCGGGCATTGAAAGCGGCTGAAACCTGATTGAGTTTCTCGATTTCGCTGCCCCAATCCTTTTGCGGATCAAAGGAGACAGGTGGCAACTCTGGAATGATATGGTTCAACCAATTGCCCTTCAGTTGGCTGTCGGCCAGGGCCAGTTGCGCGTCGGTGGGATGCACAAACAGCACCCGCCAGCCCACCACCAGCGAATCACCACCAACAGCCCACCCCCCCGCGATCATCAGGGTGCGTTTGTTCTTGAGCGCCTCAAGCATCTTTGCCCTCCGCATAGGAATCCTGCACGATTCGACTGGACAACGGTCCATTCTGGCCAAAATATTTGGCTCCCTGCTTTTCACCATACGGCTTGCTGGTGGGAGAAGAGAGCAATTCAAAAGAGATTGCCCCGATGCGCATCCCCGGCTTCAGGGCCAAAGGCAGACGACCGGCATTAAAAAATTCAAACGTGATATGGCCATCCCAGCCTGGATCCACCGCATGGGCCGTGATATGCACCATCAAGCCCACTCTGGCCAAACTGCTGCGCCCATCCAGCCAGCCGACGATGTGGCTGGGCAGTCTGACCCGCTCCAGGGTCATGCCCAAGGCAAACTCCCCCGGATGCAGGAAAAATTGTTCATCATCCCGCAACTCGACCGTCTTCATGATCTCTTCGGAGACCGAAAAACGACCGGAAATGGCCGACAAGTCCAAAAAGGGCGTGGCGTTGGGCAAAAAGGTCTGAAAACGATGCCCCAAGCGTACATCCACCGAAAAAGAGCCAAAACTGCCCGCATCCGGCCTGGGCTCAATGGCAATCTCCCCCTCCGCCATGCGTTGCAACACATCCCGATCCGATAACCTCATGTCAGGCCACTCCGCTTGCGCTGTTTTTGAATGCCCGGAAAGACACCGTTAAAATCCCGAAACAGATCCTTGTAGTTGTCTGGATCGCGATACGCCTTCTTCACATAATCAGCCGGCAACTGCGCCAACTCCTGCACATCGGCCCAACCGTTGGCCAACGGATAGGCATAATAGGGCCATTGCGGCGGCACCCCCTCCACCTGGACGATATGCATGGGCAGTCCCAAACGCATGGCCGTATAAACCCGGTGCATGCCATCGTTGATCAACGGAAGGGTCCGACCATCCGGCTCTTGCGACAGTTCCACCACCGGGGGAGTCAAGGGAATCGGTCCCTCCTCCTCGCCATCCGCATGGCGCAGCCAAAACAGCAGAGCACCGTCCAAGGCAAAAATATTGACCCCCTGCTGCAAAAACAGTGCATACAGAGTGTGCAGGCGGCGATGATCCTCTTGCAAGACATAATTCTGCGCCGGGTACAACGTGCGGGGATCCACCTCCCGCCGCAGTTGCAAACGCGCCTGCTCATACACCAACGGTTGGCCAAAGCCGCGCAAACGGGTCTGCCGTAAACGCTGCAACAACGGCTCTTCGCGGATCAACTCCATGCGGGTAATTGTCAATGGGGCGGTATCCATCTGTCTCCTACTCCTGCTGTGCCAACTGCTGCAGACGCTGCAGCGTCACCTCGGCAATCGTGGCTGCCGTCCAATTTGGCGCGGGCAAGGTGCCATTGAGCACGGCCAGCAACTCACGTTTTTCCTGTGCTGGGCGATGCAACACCCAAACCGTTTTCATACCCACCTGCCGCGCCGGGGCCACATCCATGGCATAGGTATCCCCAATCATGATCGCCTGCTCTGCCGCTACCCCACACTGCTGCAAAGCCCGCCGGTACAGTTCTGGATCCGGCTTGGCACAACGCTGCTGAAAAGAATAAAAGCCCGGATAGCAAGCACTCTCCACGGGCAACAAACGGGCAAACCCGGCATGAAAGGGCGACCAGATATTGGAAATAAAGGCAAAAGGGATCTGTTCCCGCCGCAAATGCTGCAACAACTCTGCTGCCCCCGGCAACAACTCCGCCTCATGCACCTGCGCCTGCCATAACTGCTGCACGCTCGCCCGGGTCATGGCAACCGACGTGTGAAATTGCGCCACGATCCGTTCGGACAACTGCTCCGCATCTGCATACGGTTGCGCAAACAGCAGGCTGCTCAATGGCTCCTTGGCCTGCGGCGGCAAGCCCAACGCCTCGATCAAACGGCGGGCCGGTCCCGTGGATGGCCCACCAATCAGAGTAAATCCAATATCAAAAAAAAGAAACATGCGCTCGCTCTCGTCATCCATTCTCGCCTGACGCAGCTTCATCTGCCAGCGGGCCATCTCCCGCCCCAGAAAAAGGGCGTGGCCAATCTCCGACAGCGCACAATCCCGCGCCAACTGTTTTTCGATGCTTTCGCTATCCCGCCCCCGGTACTCCTTGAGCAGTTGCCCACGATAGCGATGATGCACCACCAACTCCCCTGCCGCCCGATCCATGCTGACCACAAACTCCCCGTTCGGATCGGTGCGCAGCGATACCTTGCCACTTTCTGGATCAATCCGATCGTCGCTTTTCTTGGCCAGGGCAATGGCCTTGGCGCGTGCCAAGCCATCCCCTTGCGGATCGATACTGATCGAGTGGCTCAGCAGCGTCAAGGCTCCAACCGCCAGTCCCACCCGTTGCGCCACAAAGTCCTGAATCGCCATCAAGCCATAACAGTTGCGCAACCATCCATCCAGGGCATTGTGGCTGCGAAAAGTGGCCGTCAGGGTCAGCGTCTCGCCCCATTTGCGAAAAAACAGGGTCACCAGACACGGATGCCCCCGCACCCCAGGCAACAGATCACGCCGACCATCCCACAAAGAGATATAGGCCCGCCGCGACTCTCCATCCTCCTGCAGGTGGCGCACCGCCTGCTCCAGGCCATCGATCACCATCCCTGGTGCGCTCTGAAAATAGCCGCGCAAACGGTTGCCATAGGTATAGGGTTGCTCTTCCGGCGGGCTGCCATCCAGAATCGACGCCTGATACTCCTGCAAAGCCGCCAGAGAAAAGCCCCATTTTTCCAGCACCGCCGCGCTTTCGGCAAAGGGTTCATCCACCACCACTTTGCAGTTGAGCAGTTCCAGGCGTTCTCCCTTGCGCAACTGTTGGCGTTGCCCAAAGCGCAACAGACGAAAAACCACCTCCTGCCACGCTTCCAGAGGGGTGCGCCGCACGACCGTATGGCCGCAGGGATGGGAAGGATACCAGGCAACTTCCGGTTTGCGCACACTGCGGCGCACCCGTGGCAACTCCGTGGTCTGCACCGCCGGCAAGGCGGCAAAATAGGCCCGCACACGCTCCGCCGCCTCTTCATGGCGCCACTGACTGAAATCCACCACCTGCAGGGGGCGCTGCTGAAAATCTTCTGGCAACACCGAACCATCCAACCACCTGCCCGTGCCGATGATGCGATACATGGCACTGCCCAGATAATCGCTCGGTTCCACCCCCAACTGAAAAAAATTGAGCAACTCCTGCCGGGATCCACCCAGATCCTTGCCCAGGATCACAATATGGACAATCTGCGGGTTGTACAATAAATTAACCAGCATCTCTGCCAAACCGTTGCCGTACAATGTACCCAGCACAGCGATCCGTGCGGTATGCGGTTGCAGATCAATCCCCCACTGCTGCAGTTTTTTGCCGATCACCCCCGGTGGCGTCCACAAGGTGACCACGCCCACATCGCCCTGCGGGTTGACCACCTGCAAACGGTCCTGGTAGTAGAGGGGTTCAAACATGCGGCGTCTCACCCCCACTCTCTGCTTCGATACTGAGCACCCGACGAATTTCATCGGTTTTGAATCCCAAGGCCATGGGACGACGCACGCCGGGCAAAGCCACAACATCATACAGCTCTTCGACCACCCCCTCCAGGCGCAGCCAATGGACCACATCCCCGCTGCGCAGGTCGATCACCTGCACCCCACAACGCGGTTCGCTGCGCCGGGATTTAAGCAGATCATCCAGCGGCAGACCACTGAACGTCTTGTTGTGACGCGGTTTTGATAGTCCGACCAGGGCGTAGTCGCCCTGCAGGCTCAAGCCACGCAGATACCCCGGACAAAAACAGACCGCCTCAAAACGCCCGCTCTGCAGATCGACAAAACCAAATTCACCCGTACCGGAATTGAGCAACCAAAGACGATCCTGATGCCAGCGCGGTGAATGGGGCATGGAAAGACCACGGGCCAGCACCGCATGATCGGCCACGCTGATCACGACTCCCCCATTGGCCCGATGGTCGCGCCAACCATCGACCACATCCGCTTCGCTCACCGCCGTCACATAGGCTGGTTTTCCCTCCCGCATGGCCAAACCGTTCAGGTGACAGCGGTCCTCCGCCGCCAGTTTGCTCAAAAATGGTGGCTGCCAGAGCGGCTTGAAGCTGTGTGTTTCGCTCAGGGTAGCCAAACAGCCAAAAAGGGTATTGACAAAGATCAGCCGCCCGTTCTGGTCCACCCCCATATCGTGAATATCAATATCGCCGGTCGTATACCCCACCTGCGGCAGATAGAGCCGGTCAAAACTCTCCTGAAGCTGGCCAGATTGCAACACATTTTCAAAACGCCACACCTGATAGAGGCTGCTCATATACAAGCCATTCGCTGTGGTACACAACCCCATGCAGCGATTGAAAGTGCGCTCAAAAACCGACAGCTCCTGATTGGGCTTTAACCCCAGAAGAAACAGTTTGCCGATTTGGTAGGTGGTGAAAGCGAAGGAGAGGTTCTGTTCCGCCATCCATGACAACAACTGCCGTGAGGTGGAGATCTCCAGGGGGGGAACAGCCTGAGTCGTCTCTTGCGCTTCCATGGTGACAATCAATCCTTTAGAACACATAATGGTGTCTTGGGGGCTGTCCAGTGACGGCCATGCCTCCAAAGACAGACAAATGACCTGCCATGATAACACCTTTGCGGGCAGAAATATATCCACTACAGGGCAATCGCGTTTGAAAGTGGCATGGGGTCAAGGGGAGATTATCTCCCCTTGCGGGTGCAGGGCAGCGCCCTGCTGAAATGGCGCGCTTTTACCGAAGCAGATTTGCGCAGCAAATCTGCGCAGCGCGCCAAATCTGTGCCCCGCAGGGGCACGCTCCTGGAGGGCGGCAGCCCGACATGCACCGTGTCGCAAGGAAAATGTTACAGGAAAAATTCACTTGCCCTGGTACCCATTCAGCAGCAAAAATAGTTGCAGACTCAGAACTGTATTCTGAGACTTTGCTGTTGGCGCACCGCGCGCAACCACCGATCGAACAGAAGAGAAGCCCGTATCGTTGGCGCTGTTAAAAGTCGGGCGTCCGCCCTCCCAAGGCGTGCCCCTGCGGGGCACAAATTTGTGCGGCGTGCGCAAATGCTGCGCATTTGCTTCTGTAAAACGCCGCACATTACAAGCAGGTCTCCGCCCTGCACCCGCCAGGGGCGATGATCGCCCCTGGACCCCGCACTCATTTTGGGTGCTGAATCGTGCCAAGGAATCTACGACCCCGCAACAGGACGCTCCGATCATGATCGACACCCATTGCCATCTGGACCACCACGCCTTTGACAGCGACCGCGAAGCGGTGTTACAACGCAGTCGGGCTGCCGGAATCCACGAGTGGGTGATTCCGGCCATCACACTGGCCAGTTTTGCCAACATGCTGCGGCTGCACAGTACAACCATCCACATTGCCTGGGGGTTGCATCCTCTTTTTTGCGCCCAGCATCCGGCAAACGCCCTGGACCAAGTGCAGGCGTGGTTGAGTCACCATCGACCTGTGGCCATGGGGGAGATTGGTCTGGATGGCTTTGCCCCACGCGACAGCCAGGAGAGGCAAACAGAACTCTTTGCGGCCCAACTGGCCATGGCCCAATCGCTGCGCTTGCCCCTGCTGCTGCACGTGCGCAAGTGCCACGAAGAGGTGTTGGGCATGCTGCGCAAAAATCGCTTTGCCTGGGGTGGCGTCGTACACGCATTCAGCGGCAGCGCACAACAGGCGGAACGCTATCTGCAAATGGGTTTCTGTTTGGGCATTGGCGGTGTCGTTACCCGAACCACGGCCACCCGTCTGCGCCACCTTGTCAGCCGCCTGGCCGCTGCAGCGTTCGTCCTGGAGAGCGATGCCCCGGATCTCCCGCCGGCCGCCTGCAACGGGCAGCGCAACGAACCGGCTTTCATGGTGCATACGGTGGACGCCATCGCCGCACTGCAACAGCGCCCGCCAGAAGAGATTATCCACGACTGCACCCGCAACGCCCGCCGCATTTTGTCACTGACCGCCTCACACCCCCCCTCAGGAGAGCCATGACCGCTTCACCCTCTTCCGGCTTATACGAAAGAAGCAAAATCTTGATCGGCACAACAGGTATCGCCCGCCTGCAACAGAGCCACATTCTGCTGGCTGGTCTGGGCGGTGTGGGCAGCTATGCCGCAGAAGCCCTGGCCAGAGCGGGCATCGGGCGCTTGACCTTGATCGACCACGACGTGGTCGCTCCCTCCAACCTGAACCGACAACTGCCAGCCACATTGCATACCCTGGGGCAAAAAAAAGTGCAGGTGGTCGGCGCACGGCTGCACAGCATCCACCCGCAGTGCCAGCTTGAGCTGATCGACACCTTTCTGCAACCGGATCATGTTTCGGAACTGCTGGAGGAAAAAAAACCGGACTGGGTTCTGGATGCCATCGACTCGCTCAATTGCAAGGTCGCCCTGCTCTTGGCCGCCCAGCAACGGGGCCTGCACATTGCCAGCAGCATGGGAGCCGGGGGAAGGTTGGATCCAACACAGATAACAGTCAGCGATCTGTTGGATACAGAGCACTGTCCACTGGCACGGGCAGTACGGATCCGCTGGCGCCGCCGAGGGGGGAAACGGGGTATTCAGGCTGTCTGGTCAACAGAAATTCCGCGCCCACCCGCCCCGCCGGAACAGACCGACCAGGGACGCAGCCGGGCCGTCAATGGCACCATCAGCTACCTGCCCGCCCTGTTCGGCATGACCCTGGCTGGCGTGGCCATTCAGACTATCCTGCAGACAGAAACACTCAGTCCCGCACCGGTGACGCCTGCTGCGCATTGAGCGTGTATTGGGCAATTTCCTGCAAGGCAGACACGTCCAGCAAACGCACGTGCTTGCCCGTGACGTTCAAGAACCGCTTGGACTGAAAACGCTTGAAGGTGCGGCTGACCGTCTCCATGGAGATGCCGAGAAAATTGGCAATATCCTGCCGCAACATGGCCAACCGAAACAGATCACTGCCAAAACCATGGCGCGCATAGCGCTCGGACAGATTGAGCAGAAAGGCAGCCAACCGTTCATCGGCACTCTGTCGGGCAGAGAGAATAAACTGCTGTTGCTGTTTGGCCAAATGAATCGCCAGGACATGGATCAACTGCTCCTGAAAATGGGGAAAACGGTCTCCCAGCAGATCCAGTTGATTGAGCGGCAACCAGCATACCTGCGTATTTTCCAACGCCACCGCCGTGGATTGATAATGGGTGGTGCGAATCGCCTCCAGGCCCAATAATTCACCAGGTAGGTGAAAACTTAAAATACGCTCCGACTGCTGCGGCGTGGTCAGATAGGATTTGACCCCACCCTCCTTGACGGCATAGACCCCGTGAAAGGGTTGCCCCTCGCGAAACACGCTCTCCCCTTTGGGTACGGGACGTTGCCGAAACAAAAAGATTTGCGCCAACTCCAACGGAATTTCGTTGAACAGTTGCAAAAAACCATGAAACTCACAACGCTCACAAGCCACCTCATTGCGTCGCGGCGAACGAATGGTGATCACACGGTCCGTAACCGTCGAGGTGGCTTTTTTTTCAGTGGAGGACACGGCAGTTCTCTCGTTTTCAAGAATTGTCGGATAGAATTCCCAATGGGATTGTGCTGTCTGGACTGACACACTCTGTCAGATAACTTATCATCCTTCACAATGCTGCATTTATACTGTTTTCCACTCCGCCTCGCAAGGGTTGCACCGCTGCGTAAGCCAGAAAGCTTGACACATTTTTGCTTTATTTCAAACAATGTTGCAAAGCAGCAACATTCTGCCCAACATTGGCCAGAATTCAGGCTTCTCACCCAAGCACTGAGCCCCCCCATCCGCGTAAATAGAAAAAAAAAAAAGGGAAACTG
>PDZU01000019.1 GCA_002753095.1 Magnetococcales bacterium | reverse complement strand
GCCTGTTTGGCATTCGATTGGGTCTGGTGAGCCGATGTAACGTTCGCAATATAGCTCAGAGATATGGGCGAGACAGGGGCTGTCGCCACCTTGCCGTTGCTGTCGCTGACCAAAACACGTTCGGCAGTCAGATTGTACGCTAAAATACTTGTTACCGCGCCAGTCGATACCGCCTGTTTGCCGTTGATCTGCGTCTGGACATCCGATGTAACGTTCGCAATATAGCTCAGAGATATGGGCGAGACAGGGGCTGTCGCCACCTTGCCGTTGCTGTCGCTGACCAAAACACGTTCGGCAGTCAGGTCGTACAATAAAATACTCGATGCAGCGCCAGTCACCGCCGACAGTTTGTTGTTCAATTGGGTCTGAATCGCAGAGGTCACACCATTCAAGTAATCAAGCTGGGTGGCCGAAATTCCACTGTGCGCCACCTTGCCATCATTGTCGCTCATCAAAACCCGCGCAGGGGTCAAATTGGATGACATGATGTTCGATGCAGCGCCGGTCACTGCCGGCTGCTTGCTGTTCAATTGGGTCTGGATCGCAGAGGTCACACCATTCAAGTAATCAAGCTGGGTGGCCGTAACTCCACTGTGTGCCACCTTGCCACCATTGTCGCTCATCAAAACCCGCGCAGGGGTCAAATTGGATGACATGATGTTCGATGCAGCGCCAGTCACTGCCGGCTGCTTGCTGTTCAATTGGGTCTGGATCGCAGAGGTCACACCATTCAAGTAATCAAGCTGGGTGGCCGTAACTCCACTGTGTGCCACCTTGCCATCATTGTCACTCATCAAAACCCGTGCAGGGGTCAAATTGGATGACATGATGTTTGATGCTGCGCCAGTCACCGCCGGCTGTTTACCGTTCAGTTGGGTCTGGATCGCAGAGGTCACACCACTCAAACAGCCAAGCTCGGCGGTAGTGACAGCAGATGCAGCCACGTGCCCATCGCCATCGCTGGCCAGGGCGCGACCGGCTGTCAGGTTTAAGATTGCAGACTCCCCTCGCTCTCCTTGCGGTCCCGCTACACCGGGTGGGCCTTGCTCTCCAGCTGCACCGGGTGGGCCTTGCTCTCCAGCTACACCGGGTGGGCCTTGCTCTCCAGCTACACCGGGTGGGCCTTGCTCTCCGGCTGCTCCGGGTGGGCCTTGCTCTCCGGCTGCTCCGGGCGGACCTTGTTCCCCAGTCGCTCCGGGTGGACCTTGCTCTCCGGCTGCACCGGGCGGACCTTGTTCCCCAGTCGCTCCGGGTGGACCTTGCTCTCCGGCTGCACCGGGTGGGCCTTGTGGTCCCGTTTCTTTGGCCTCGACATGGATCGCTACGGACGCTTGCAGGCTCGCTTCAACGGTCATCTCCTCCAATGAAACGGTGATTTCATGACTGGCCATCAGATGACACTCCGGGTAATACTGCGCTCGATGCTGAAATTGCCCCGCAGTATGGTGGTCACGTCTGGAAGCGTACCGGGGATGACTTTTTTAACGTCGTACCGATAGTTGCCCGGCTCGACATCGCAGGTATCGACAGACTGCAGCACCAGCACGCCAAGCCCATTCTTGGCTTGGTTATCGGCGGGTATCACTACCCGTTTGCGTACCACAGCCTGCTCGTCTGTATCGTCTGTGCTCCTTTTGATGGTCATCAACAACAGATGGCCAGAAATATCGACAGGCGCACCAAATGCCTTTATCCGCACCGTATAGGTGGTGGTATCCCCAGCGATGATCGATAAATTTTGCTCTTTTACTGCCATGTCACCCCCCCCGCTTAGACCGCAATGACCAGCGTCGGCTTTTGGGCAAGGCGAGCCACACCCGCCTCGATCACCACTCGATCCTGCAACGCAACAGATCCGTCTGTCAGAGCTCCAACCATGCCGCGCAGGGTGGCCACCTGCACCTGATTGCCGTTGCGGCTGATTACGATCCCGGCGGACTGCTGGGCAACAGGGAGGGAGACTGCCGGATCTTTAAACATAGGGCTTATCAATCACCAACTGAGTCATGATTTTCACGGGATCCGCTTGATGATGGATGCCAATAATCCTGCCAACCCACACCCCGGCTGCATCTGCAATTTGCACCAACTGCCCTAACCGCAACCCTGGTCGGTGAGGGATTTGCAGCGTGACCCGCGAACGCTGGTGTGCCCGTGCATCCATTTCCGCCCGCCCCCGCGCGATGGCGCAGGCCATGGAACCGATCAACGGATCGATCACATCATCACCGCGCCGCTCGCCAGCACCACGATAGATCTCTACCGAAATGGTCACGGGATCAACACCGGTACCGGCAAATGCTCCCACACGGCCGCTACAAATGCGGTTGTGGCAGGGATAGGGCAGTCGGCGGCACTTGTCCGCAGACGGTAGACTATCGGCTGGGAGCGATACCAGACATAGGCCGACGACAGGCCACGTCGCGAGGCCGTTACGGTCAGGCCATCCTCCTGAATCGTCAGCTCGCCCAAACCGGCGCCAGACCAAACCACTCGATCAAGTTTCTGGCACGGGCGACTCAGGCGGGCAACATCCGTATTTTCAAACACCAGCTCCTCATGGTGATTTGATTGTGTTGGTCCAACCTTATCCAGCTCACCCCAGGAGCTGTTCACAGAGTCCACCCGCACATTCGGGCTGGCATAGACCAGCAAAAAAACCGTATCACCCGGTGCATAGGATGAGGGATTTTGCGGCAGACCATTGGGCAGCACGACATGCTGATTGAGGCCATCTGGGCGTTGATCCACCTCGACCAGTACCGCTCCGGGATATTTTAGCGTCTGTCCGGGGCCAAAACCTGCTTGTATTTGTGCAATCGCCATAGCGCACCTCAGTCGTAAGCCAAAAAGAGTATCTCTTCGTCTCTGGGATCGCTGGCCTCCCATAGCTGGCAGCGGGTCGTGTAGATCACTCTCAGCAGCGATCTATCGACAGATCCAGGAATATCAATGATTTTACTGCCCGGCTCGACTGTGGGAATCCCCAGATCCTGATATTGCCAGGCATAATGGAGGATGGAGAGGATCGGATAACGCGCCGCCGCCTTGCCCTGGCTAACTTCCAACAACTCGACTTCTTGCCGCTCCTCGACACCCACATAATACAGGGAAACTTGGCTATCGCCGGCATGCGCCATGGATACCTTGCGCCAAGGGGTTGGATAGACACGAAACTGCTTGACAAAGGGATCGGTCGGATGGTCCGCCTGCTCAACAACCAGTTGCGATCCCTCGGTGGCGACGGTCGCATTGCCAACAATCAGGCGATTGTCGCAATCAGCCACCTCCAGCGACTCGTCGCGAGACAGGATGGTGTCGCCATCCAGACAGTGATCCGGTGTGGTTGTGGCCATCTGCGGCACCGATACCGGGAAAGCGGGCCGACACAGCACGGATCCGTCTGGACGGCTCTCGATCACCCCACCAGCGGCAGCGACAATCTGTTTGGCCAGGGTCAGCGGATCGCTGTGGACGGCGGCCAACTGCCCAAACGGAATGGTCCAATCCGGCAACTGCCAGTCAACCGAGCCGATCAACTCAGCCACCACCTGGGCAGCTCCGGCCCCAGAGGACCAATCCTGGGTGATGGGCATCACCCAGGGCAGGCCACGCAACGCCAGCGGACTGAGGGCGTTCAGGGTCGGGCTGGCGCGCTCTGGCTGTTGCTGGCTGTGATTCTTGCTATCCACGACCAATTGATACTCTTCATCTGCCAAACGGATGCGGATCACATCCCCGATCTGGATCAGCGCCCAATCATGCATGCCGGCCAACGCAATCGTGGCCGACCAGGAGTGCGAACCATCGTCCATGCTGACCTCGGCAGAAACAAACGCGATTTCGCGCTCTCGTCCGCTGTGCGGATCGATATGGAGCAGGCGCGAAGGCAACTGCAAAATGGTTGAAGGCCCTGCATAAAAGAGCAACGCGCAGTGGCGCGCTGCGACCCGATTGGTCGGCGAAAGCACGGTCAGCGAGCCGTGACGCGCAACAATCGGTATGGGTTGACGGACCACCCGGCAGGCGTGCCGCGCCGACAAGGCAATGGATGTCCGGAGGGCATGCCGTGCAACAATGCGATTGCTCGGCGAGAGAGCGGTCAGCGAGCGGTGCCGCGCCGACAATGGCTGCAGGTATTCCAGGCGTGCGCAGTGGCGGGCAGCAACCTGGGCGGTGGCCGCCATGATGGCCAATACAGAGCGGTGCTGCGCAACTACTTGATTGCGCGCCAACCGCCCCACCTCGCGCATGAGCAGGACAGGTACCAGCACACCCTGCGTGCGTCGCAGGCCATAGGCGATTGCCGCAGGCAGAGCGCTACTGCTGGCGTCAAGCCGTTTCTTGCCGTATCGGCTGGCAAGGATGCCGGGCGTGCTTGTACCAGTGTTAATGGTTGCGCCGTATCCGATCGGTGATAGGGTAGGCGTATACGTAGCGCGGTTACGGGTTGCGGGTTGACCGACCCCACCCATAAGCAATACAGGCGAGGACACGGCAAAACGGAGCACCGTGCCCCAGCCAACAAGCGGTGGGGCGGCAGGCACGCCTGCGGCTGATCTGCCCGCCCTGACCCCGTATCGGGATGGCAACAAAAGAGCGACCGCAACCCCGTTTTCCATCAAGCTGCCCGCAGAACGATCATTTTGCTGGTTGTTGATGCCTGTACACAGATATATTCGTTGTCGTCGCGGATTACCCGATCCAGATTGCTACACACGGACGACGGGATAGCCCAAATATCGCACAATGTGCTGATTTCGCCGTACAATTGCGGCATATTGGCCGCATCGGCAACGCCGATCATGATGAAGGGCACCCACAATGAGCCATCGGGGGCTGGCACCTTTTGGTTGCTGACGGCCGTGCAGTAGGCAGACAGGGTGCCGTGATTGGCTGTCAGCGAGTGGGAGGCGGAGGAGCCGGTCTGGGTGGCCATGGTAGAGGTGTATTTGCGCGGCGCAAAACAGCCGGTATCCGCCGCAACGGCATAGCCAAAACTGATAAACAGGCCGACAGGGAAGGCGAAGGTTGGCGTATCCCACAGGCAGGCACGGCTCCGCTCCACACAGCCAGACGGACCGCTGTTGGTTGGACTGCCCCAGCCGGCGGCCACCGAACTGGCCAGCAACAGATAGCGCGGAGAGGCAAAGAGATAGAGTGTGCCACCATTGGTCAAATCCAGCCGCTGCGAATAGGATGCGACATCAGAGTTATACGCCAGATTGCTCCCGCTATGCACACCCTCGTCCCAGCTATAATAGATTTTGGTGAAAATAGCGCCGCTGGTGTTGGTATCGATCACCACATATTTGTAGCCGCTGTCGGCGTTGGCCGCCTTGAGCGCCTGGGCATTCATACCTGCGCTGACATCGTGCAGAGTCCACCCAGCGGCCACTGTCGCCGTGATGGACGAGGCCGCCTTGTTGCAGGAGGCCGACAGGGTGGCGGTATCGCTGGTGCCGGTGAGGATGGCGACCACATCCGCCAGCACATGGGCCGTATTGGCGGCAGCGTTGTAGACGTATTTGGCGAACATTATTGACACTCTCCATCGATGGCGACGCCAGTCACACTGGCAGAGATGCTGGCGGCGTTGGCTGGCACGGTCTGCCGATACCAGAGCGGGATGGCCGCCGGGCGGGTAATAAAGGTGAGGCTATCGTGCAACTGCCACTCACCACCCCACCCGGCAGCAGCCAGGGTAAAATAGGGGGTCAGGGTGTCTGGATTCAGTGGGCTGAAGCTGGCGCTCTTGCTGCCAGTGGCCACCCCGCTACCCAGTGCATCCCCGTCCAGGCGATAGGCGCCGCTCACCGGATCGGTAATGGTGATGGTCCAGGTTTGATGGATGGCCCCGATCGGCTTCGGCAGCAGGTTAAGCGCGTCGCTATAAGATCCTGCCGCAGAGTGGACAGCAAACCCGCTATAATTGGCCACCACGTCACCGGGCTGGATACAGGATGACACCAACACCGGATTGCCGCCGCTTGCCCAGGCCAGCGTCGTGGCGGAGATATTCAGGGTCACCTCGGCACCACTGTAAACCGCATCCCCGCTGCCGGTACCGACCAGCACATACTCAATATCGCCTGCCCCATCAACAGAGGATTGATTGGAGATGCGCAGCAGGTCGCCCGGTTTGAACGGCTGCAGAGCGGCGGCAGCCATATGTTCCAGAGTGATAACCAGTTGGGTGGCGCCCTGCTCAAGCGGATCTTTCAGGGTGCCGCAGCCATAGCAGCGGGCCGCACCCAGCATGTCCTGCGTATCCGTGTGGCTGCCGGTATAAAGCAGAGTGGTGAAATCATCCCCAGCGCTGGCCGTATCGATGAAAACCTTCGGATCCATCAAGGTTTCTGCGTCGCTGGTCTCGATCTTGATGAACATTTTACGGTAAAGCGTAACCCCACTCACCCGCTGGGCATTCTGCGTCACCGGGAAAATATTGGCTTTGCTGTTGTTTGGACTGGTGATCTGCGTCATGCGCCCGCCATTTTGGCTGGGGGTAGTGTCGCTGATCAGGGCAGATTTTTTCCAGAGGATGCTGGATGGGGTGATGGTCATTTCGCACCTTTACACATAATTTACAACAGGTTGTCCGAAATAGGATGCAGGTTGCGCGATAAAAGCATGGTACGCCAACGCATCAAATGAGTAAGACGCGCTTTGAAAAAACGCTGCCCTATCATGAGTTTCCTGCCCCGCAGTAATGATAACGTCTGGCATTTTTGACTCTGGATAATCATACCAGTAAGAGCTCCTATTGATTATACTCAGACCTTCAATTTCCGTATCTTTAGATTCCAACAGCACATCACCTCTTGTGTACCATTGAGGAATGTCAACCATTAATGGGCGTTTTTCTATTGCGTCGTACCCTGGAAGGGTGTACGGGACTGTATTGTAAAAAAAAACCGCCTTTCCAGCCGTCAAATTTGCCAATTTGATTACATAATCAAGATCAGCATAGCTTTTGAAATCAATACGGAAAATATGTGTTTCTGTGTACAGCCACTGGTAGACGTATGCCGTCTCTCCGTACTTCTCAAAATCAGTCTCAAAAGATCCTCTGCATGTACACTTGACTGCCGGGAGAGGCATGAAACCGTCAAATATCGTTGCGGTCATCTTGCACCTAATCGGCCAACCATGGGTTGATTTGCAACACAATTTTCCTGGTTCCATCCATCGAACCGAATGTTATCTGCGATGCGTATCTCATCTGGGCCATTCCATCTTCGATCAGCAAGAAGGATGCTATCGGCATTGCGATTGTACTCATTTGTCTTGATTCTTCTGGAAATACAGCCACCGATGCAAAGTTTGCGCCCAGGTCATCCCGTACCGGCGGAAACAGCGGAGTACCCAGCCTGAGTTTCATGCCGGTTGGCTTTTCAACCACTTTCGGCACTTCGCCCCGACCATTCTTCTGGCCAGGATTGTTTGGAGCTCTCTCTAAAAGTGGAAATGGTATTGCATCGCTGGATTCCGAACCGGAATCCGAGCCAGGCAAAAGCGTGATGGCTGTCGGAAAATCAACCTCCTGGTCACCCCACTGCATCCTGCCCATTTCGCGCTCGGATTCCAGCATATCCGACAGATCATCACGCAACCGGTTGGTCGGCGTATTCTGTCTCTGGCGGATCTCCAGGGGTACGCTGATACTGGGGCCGTCGGCAATCGAGATGGACAGGTTGGACTGCCAGTTAAGCGCCTCCGAAATCTGGGCCGGGGTGGGATGATCAATCCAGTCATCGTCCTGTACAATGGCATAGACAAGATCAAGCGCCCGGTTGGCACTGGTGACGAAATATGGGTTGTAGCTCATGCTCTCATCCCAGATTGAACCAGGATCAGGACGTAACGCCTCCTGATTTACAGCAACGAACGACCCCCAACGAGGTGCGGTAACAGTCGGAGGAGGATTGGGAAATGCCGGCGGGTCAAGACCTATAAAATCCAATTTATCCTGCGTCTTGCCCGGCTTAAGCAGCACGGTTTTACTGGTGTCCACATTGTAGTAGCGGAAGCGCACCACCACCTCAAGCGGTATTTGCGTGCGGTTGGCATAGACAATCTGCACATGCCGAAAGAATCGCCGGGAGCGCGTAATGCCAACCATCTTGTCTTCATACTCAGGCCCGAAGGTCACCCGTGCGGTTATGATGAGGCCGCCGTCGGGATAGGCAAAAGGCACTTTCAGGATCGTGACAGGCATCAGATAGTCTCCAATTTAATCATGCCGATATGCAAACCTGCCGGATGGTCCGGGATCAACGCGCGCAGGTCGAGGGCGGGATAGTCCTGGTGGCGGAACACCACCTGATAGCTCTCCTCGCCCCACAGCAACGGATAGACCGCCCCGGCCTGGGCGGCCAGCAACGCCAGCGCCGACACCTGCTGCGCATCAAACCAGGTCAAGTTCTCCAGCGCCTCCAGAGTGATCGGACGCCCGCCGCTCAACGCGGCGATAAAGCGGATCGATTGGCCGTTGATGGTACGTACCGACTCCTGCACCACCGGCGACCAGGCATGCCTGTCCTGCCACACCAGCTCTGCGGGCAGCAACAACTCGCCCAGCTTTTTGATCATGCTCATTGGCTGCGCCTCCGCATTTTTTGGTAGCGCTGTAGCGCATCAAAACTCTGTCTGTCGGTGCGCAAAGGCGGTAAACCCTCACCGCCGGGCAGTTGCAGGTTGATGACATAGGAAGCGCCACTACCACCCCCAATCGCTCCAACAGCGGCTGGGTTGAGCTGCGGGATATGCAGAGTGTTGACCGCGCCACCAGAAGCAAAGCGCCGAACCTGCACCATATCCTGCGGGGTGAGACGCAAATTGTTCATGGCGTGCAAGAGATCGAAGCCAAAGCGTTTGCCAACCTCCTTGCGCATGACAAATTCGCCATCCTCCAGCAAGGCGGGCACGCGATCTCCCCCGCCATATCCTGGTAGACGCCCGCCCCGATCCAGACGCAACGGCTCAACGACACCCCCATTGACGTATCCTCTCGTTGCCTCTCCCCTGGAGATGGCGGCCAACTCCTCCATGACCTTCCGGGCTATCTCAAGATCATCTACCACGATCCGGGTCTTGACCGTCTCCTCTTTGCCGGTGATCTTGTCCAAATCTTTCTGCAGACTGGCAATGCGATTCTCTGCTGCATCGATTTTGAGCTTGATCTCGACCGTTTTGGACGGCTCCAACGCTGCGATATGGGCAGCCAACTCGTCCACTTTGCTGGTGACGCGCTCAACCTCGTCAGATTGTTGCCGGTATTTTTTCGTGAGACTATCAACCCGTTCGCCCGACGCATCGACCGCCCGCTCGTTGATCTTCTCCAAGGCCATGTTGGCCTTGTCGCGCTGCTGGGCAGCAGGCAGGAACCCGGCCATCGCCGCTTTCACATTCTTCAGCCTCTCGGACAAACTCATGGTGATATCGGCTGTCCGCTTCCACTCGTTGGCAATTTGTCTGGCTCTGTCCGGGTCGCCTTGGGCATTATTGTATGACTGTTCCAGTTCGCGCAGCTTATCATTCAGATTGCCCACTTCAACCGCGCGATCGTATTCGGCAGCCTGATCGCTCATGCCACGGCGCTGGATCTCACGATAGCGATGGTTGGCATCCCCCCGATCATGCTCTGTGGTCTTTCTGCTCTCTTCCAGCGCTTGCAAATTCTTCCGATGGGCATCCTCCTCGTGCCGCAACGCCTGCTCGGTCTCCCGCCGTCCGGTCTCTAAATTGCGCAGCTTTTCATCCAGAACCTTTTTATCATCGCGCATCTCCTCGGCGTGCAATTCATGGCGCAACTCGGCCAGTTTTCTCTCCTCACCCGCGATAGTAGCCCGCAGATTCGTGCGATCGAAGACGCTTTTTTCTTTCTCTTCTCTGGCTTTTTTCGCCTCGTCATCCTTACGCGCCTGTTCCTGCGCCTCCTCCATCTGTGCTTGCAGCAGCGCGTATCCGGCAGCCGCAGCGGACAAGGAGATGAGTAACGTGGCGGGATTGATAGCCAGAGAGGCCAAACTCAAGGCTCTGAACGCCGCCACCAGCTTGTACACGGCCACAGTGGCCAGCCCAAACTGCACGATCGGCGCGGTAAGGGCTTCGGCCAGCGACGCCAACAACTTGATCAGCAACCCCAAATCATAGCCAATGACGGTGAGCGACTGATGCGCATCTGACCCCTTATCGGTGATCTCCTTCGCCACATCCTGGAGGGCTTTCATCAACCCCCCTTTGGCGATGGTATCCTCGGCCTGTTGGATGGCAGAGCGAAGCGCGACAAAGGATTTGCGGGCATCCTCCAAACCACCATCTGGCACCTTGGCGGCAAGTTCTCCGAATCGCTGCATTACCTGCCGCACCGATTCATCCGTCTCCTTGATCGCCAGAGAAAGGTAGTTGTACATAGCTGGCGCCTCACGGGCAAACTGCTTCATCAGCCGTGAAGAAAATTCGCCCTCGGCCATCATCTCGTTCAGAGTATGAATGCCGCGTGCCGTCTCCTGGGCGGTGGCCCCGGTACGGGAAAAACCACCCGACAACTGTTCAAACAACTGGCGCGCCTCGGCAGTCGTCAGCAGGGCTGACTGGGTTGCACCCAACCAACGCGCATAACCGTTGGCCGCCTCTTCCAGGGTAACCCCAGCCCGATTGGCCATGCCAATCAGCCATTTAAACTCCTCGCCTCCAGCGCGGGCCGAGCCGGTCAGGGTAGCCAAGGTGTTGCGCGCCCGCTGCAACGCCAACTCAGTCTCGACAACGGCATGTCCAAAATGGATCATCTGGGTCACCGCCAGAGCGGCTACCAAAGTCTTCACCGCACCGCCATAACCGTGCGCACTGTTTTTCGCCTTGTTCATCTCGGCGGTCAATTGCGCCGTTTTGTGTTTGAGCGCATCGGAAGCCCGCGCCAGATCCTGCAGCGATACGGTGCCAGAGCGCGCCAGGGCACGATAAGAGGCATTCAAGGCGGCAATCTCCGCCTGGATCGTCTGCGACGAACGCACGCCCAGCGTCTTGAAAGCGTCTCCCGTGACCGATGGCGCACTCAACTCTCTGCGCAGAGCGGCGGTTTTGACGGCCAGCGCCGCCGAGGCGCGCTCCAGCTCCTGCAGCGAGACTTTGCCGCTGGCCGACAGTTGCTGATACGCGGCACTCAGAGCGGCGATCTCCGCCTGGATCGCCTGCGACGAACGCATACCAAGCGATTTGAACGCCTGCCCATCCAGCGATGGACCCTGCAGCTCTTTGCGCAAAGCAGCCGTTTTGATGGCCAGCGCTGCCGCAGCCCGCCCCAACTCCTCCTGCGACGCCTTGCCGGAATAGAGCAGCGTGTCATAGGCGCCCTGCACCCGCTCAATCTCCGTGTGGATGCTCCGCATGGAGCGCACACCAAGATCTTTCCAGGAATCGTCGATCTCTTTTGCCGTGATGCGGCTCTGCTCAGCCATTTTCTTGCTGGCATCCTGCAGCGCCTTGCCCGCCTTGGCGGCCCCGCTTTGTACGGACCGCTCCATGCCGGACGTAGCCGTCCGCCACGATCCGTCCACCTCGGCTGCGCTGGCGCTGGCCTGCTTGCCCATCTCGGTGGTTGCCCGTCGCATGGCCGCAGAGGCTTGCGCCACCTCCTTGTTCAGGGAGGTGGCGTCACCTTTCAGGATCAGGGCAACAGTGAGATCGTTTTTGCTCATGAGTTGGCGTCGTTCAGCTCATCAAGAGCGATCAGGAAGCGGCGCCAAGGATAGCGCCAGACACCGGCATGTCCGGCGCGGACAAGGGCGCAGGCCGCTCGCTCGAGTCGCTCCAGTCGTTGCCGGCGCGACTCATCGCCTGCTGGAAGCGGCGCGAGCGCACCTCCAGCATGGGCGCGGCGATGTGGGCGAAAAAATCGGCGTTCGCCGCCTTGCAGCGCTCCACAATGTCCCGGATCTGCGACGGTGTCATCTTGCCCAGCTCTGCCCGCGTCAAGCCGCGCGTCATATGCACCAGATCAGAAAGGCGCACATCGGCAAACAGCATGTCCCCGGCCAAATCCACCTGCTCAGGCGGTTCGGCACTGCTCTGCAGCCAGGCAGCAATATCGTCCACAGTCAACTCCACCACCTCAATGGCGACCCCGTTGACGGTCAGCGTTTTGTTCATCGGCATAACCCCTAATCCAATACTGTCAGTGTATAAGGCGCTTCCTGACCATCCAGCTTGGTCGGATTGCCCTTGATTGAAAACCCGGCAAAGTTCTCCGTCATTAAATCCACCCCCGCCGCCGGGAATAACGTGGTTTGCGGCACCTCCAGCAACACCGTCTGCCCATTGGCCAGATTCATCCCGGACAGAATCAGCGAAACACGAATGGATGGCCGGATCCCGCCCTTGATGCGGCTGCCCGTGACAGCCAAATGATCGTAGGTGACTCGGAGCGACTCCCCCGCAGCCACCTGCCCGCCCAGAATCGGCGTCACCATCCCCAACCGGTAATCGATCTTGTAATCGCTGCCCGCCACCAGCTCGATCAACCCCTGATCCTGCCATTTTGCGCCGCCATCATCGACAACGCTGCCATCCGTTGGCCAGCTCGGCTCTGTGCTGGCCGTGGCGCCAGCCTGCGTGCACAGGTAAAAATGCCCGTTGGCAACGCTCGGATGCACACACGCACCCTGCAGCACGCTGGCGCTGGCGCTCCAAGCATCAGCGGTGAGCCCCTTGACGCGCTTGACCGTTGCCGCGCTCAGATTGATGTGGGCAAGCTTACAGCCACGCCCCAACTGCGCCACAAAGGTCTCCGCCACCGCACTGCCCGCCGCATCAGAGTACGACTCAACCTCGCCGCGAAACATCAACGCCAGCATCTCCGGGTTGAAATCGTCGGTGGAAACGTCCAGCTCCACCGGCTCCGGAACCTGCACCGAATCCAGCACAGCACCATAGCTGCCAGGACTGGTCGAGGTGCGGTTGAGCTGCTTGACCTTCTCGGTGATCTGCAACTTTTTGGTGTTGCCGAGCATCATCCAGCCGCTACGGCTGCCGTCGGCATTGATTCTGTCGATGCTGACCTCACCGGCCAGCAATAATCCGGAACTGCCCATACTCACTCCTCGACGCTGATCACAAATTCAATGGAAAACTGCAACGGAAAATAGAGATACCCACCCG
Organism: Magnetococcales bacterium; assembly: GCA_002753095.1. Classification (GTDB taxonomy): domain Bacteria; phylum Pseudomonadota; class Magnetococcia; order Magnetococcales; family Magnetaquicoccaceae; genus Magnetaquicoccus. The sequence goes on along the minus strand of PDZU01000019.1, from coordinate 38,223 downwards.
GCGAGTAGCCGGGCTTGTAATGGCCTTTCTCCCAGGCAAACGGCAGGCGGTAGGTCGATTTGTCTGGATTCCAACCCAACATGGCCTGCAATACACTGCTGATCAGCGGCCCCGCATCACTGCGGGCACCGGCACCGCTTTGTGCTGCAAAACCATTCTTCACCACCACTTCCACCACCCAGGTCGCCTTGACCTTTTGTTGCCGGTTCTGCTGGGCACTGTCGCCCGGTTCCGCCCCGGCAAACCACACGTACAGCACCTCATAGGGCATGCAGGTCTCTTGCGCAGCCATCGCTCCAGCAGTCCCGATAATCTCTATGCCGGGCAATTTCTCGCCAAGACGCGCAATAATCACCTCCTCCAACGCGAAAAAGTTTTTCATGGCCTTCCCACGCCAAACTGGCGCGGCGCGCTCCACGCCGACACCCCAGATGCGATCGGCGCGGGTTGATGCGCCGGGGCAATGCCCAGCGCAGCAACACCCCGTCCGATGTCTTTGAGCAGCCGCACCGCATCCTCGTATCGCGTCCGCACCGCCTCGACTGTATCGCCAGCCCACAACTGATAGCGCGCAATATCGCAACAAATGCGCGCCAGCACGTCCGAGCGCTCAGCCAGCGGCAGCGCATAGCGCGTGGCCAGATAACTGTCGATCTCGGCACTGGCGTCGGCCAGCGCCTGATTGATGACAGCCGCGTCCAGAACACGCCCCATTTGGCGGTCGCTGCGCTGGATCATCTCCTTCTCGCCAAAACGCTGGATCATGTCGGTAACGGTGGCGTACATGATCAGGCCGGGGTCTGAATCAAAAAGCCGCTGGTGATCCCGCTCAACACCGGCACCCGCTCATAGGTGATCGGATAGATCCAGGATTTAGTGTTGTTATCATAATAGGGCTGCTCCACCTGCGGATGGCCCTGCATGGTGTAAGTGTAGCCATACGATGGCTCCTCCATGCCTCCAGAGGATTCCGGCACATAGGCCAGCACGGCGCTGTTATCCCAAATATCCAGCATGGCGCCTTCATCGTCGGCAAACACTGCGCTGCCCACCACGATCTTTTTGATGTCCCACAGATTGCTCAGGATGTCGGTGGTCAGGGAGTCGCGCCCCGTGTACTTGATGCGATCCAACAGCTTGGGATGCTGCTTCAGGGGCGCCATGGCCTTTGCGCTCAGCAGCAGGGTGTTAGGGTAGACACCCACCGAGGCGCGCACCGCCTCCCGGTATGCGGCGATCTGCTTGGACGGATCCGAGGTATCCGCACTCCACTTGTCGGCACCGCTCACACTGATCTTGTGGTCGGTATCATAGTTGCCCGCCGTGGTGGCCAGCTTGGCCTGCTCATACTCCAAGGCCAGCGTCAGCGCGCGCATCACGTTACCGACAGCCCGCGACCCCAGATCAATGCCGGGCACCACCAGCGCATCCCGCAGATGCTCACGCGGTACCGTCCCCTCCAGAGAGTCCTGCACCAAAGAAAAGGGTTTGCCCGCGTAACCAAAAGTGATCCGCCGCGTGGCGCTCCCCGGCGCCCGCCGGGCACTGTACAGCTTGAACGCCTCCTTGCCGAACTCGATCACCTGCCCACCGGAGGCAGTGACCGGCACGGCAGGAAACAAGGCGTCACCGACCAACTCCGCATTCTTGTAGCCCAACGCTACCTCGGAGAGGATCGGGTCAATCAATCGTACCTGCTTCAAATTCATGGTATTTATCCTTTACGGTTGTCGCACAGAGGGTCAGCGGCGCAGCAAAATTTCAACAAACTCACCCGCCTTGCTGGCCGCCTGCAGCGCGTCAGCAAACACATATTCCGGCATCTCACCACCATGCAGGATGGCACCGTTGGCAGCGCTGCTGGTGACGGCCACCGCCCCGGCGGCCAGCGCCAAAGCGCCGATGGATGGAATGGCGCGCCCCTGGCTATCCACAATCAGCGATTGCCCCACATCAAAGGCAGCCCCGCTCTCGACCACCGCCGTGCCACTGCTGACCAAGCCAACCGCCTCGCCGGCGACAGCCGGGCATTGGCTGACCCCCATCACCTTCTGTCCCTGCGCGCTGGCCTGCGCCCCACCATACCCAACGGCGCGATGCGCGCCCACCACGCCGGCAGCAATCACTGTCAGCGTCAGCAATGTAATATTTTGACGACTCATGCCCTAACCTCCCAACTGTCTTACGGCTTCAACAAAGCTGACATTTTGCTGCTTGGCCAGCGCCTGCGCTTTGCGGTGCAGCGCCAGGCGCGCCGGATCGTATTGGCCCACCTGCGGGGAAGGCATAGACACGCCCGGTACCGGACCACCAGCCAGCTCACCAAAAGCAACCTGCGGCGGCAAATCGGCCAGGAAAGAGCCCAGCCATTCACCCAAAACAACCTTGCCTCCCTCGGCAAATTGCAGCTCCTCCTTCGGCAGCGCCGCCATGAACTGCACCAGATCTTTCTGCTGCTTCGGCAGCACTTTGCCGGTCTGGACCAACTTATCCACCTGGGCCTCAACCGTGCGCAGCTTCAGGGCGCGCTCCTGCTCGGCAAATGCGGCCTCTTTGCTCTGCAACGCCGCCTCGCGGCGCTGCAATTCCGCCTCCTTATCCTTGGCGGTCCGTTCTGATTCGGACATAAAGGTAAACTCCTGATAAAAAGTGATTCCCCCATCCTCGGCAAAGCGCGCATCCGGCAGCCCCTTGACCGCCGGGGGCGACGCCCCCAAAAAAGCAATATGACGCAGCGCGTAGACACCAGGGGTGGGATTGGTGGGGGCGTCTGGGGGATAAAAAGACGCGGACAGTTTCTTGAACCGGCCATTGCGCACCATATCGGCAAACTCGGCATCCACCTGGTGAGGCGTGGCGACCAGTTGGCCATCCCGAATCAGCAACGATTTGACCCAGCCCCAGGCCGGTGCATCATGCACCGGATGACCGATACACAGGGGGGCCTCATGCCGTTGTGGATCATAGGCATCGGCGGCAGCCTGCAAATCGGCTGCACTGAAGGTGTGGCTGGTACCGCTCGCATCGATGTGTGTGCCAGGTCGAAATATGGTGAGCTCGTTCATGATGTCTCCACGCTGCGTGTTTTGTACGGAGACAGGATACAGAACAATGCAAATGTATCTGTAGATAACAGATGTTAGCAGTCAGAAGATCAGCGGCAGGGTGGGGTTGTTTGTGGCCGCTCTGGGGGCCGCTCTGGGGGCCGCTCTGGGGGCGGCATTGAGGATGCGATAGATCTGCATCTCGGTCAGACCATGTTTGCGCGCCAGGGTGGCCGCCGTCACCCCGCCCTGGTCGTATTCGTCGCGGATGGTCTCGTTACGCAGGCAGCGCAGCGCCTCGGCACAACGTGGAATGGGCACCGTCTCGCGGCGGTAGTGCTCGATCAAGCGATCAGCCTCAGCCCGCCCCAGCAGCGCTACCAGCGCAGCTCCGGCCTCCGTATCCACACCGTGCGGCACCGACAAGCGCGTGCCACCGTAACGCTCAACCAATCGCATCACCGCCGCAAACCCTACCACCTCCACCATGTCGCGCACGGAAGGTGGCAGGGTGCCTTGGCAAACCGCGTACAACTGGCTCACCCCTGCCTCCGCTGGTTGCGATTGCTGGCAATCTGCAACGCAGAGACCAGCGCGTGCAACTCGTCGCCACCCAAAAATTCCAGCACCACCGCGCCTTTTTGGGCAAACATGTGCTGCGCCGTAGCCCGCACATAGCCCCAATCCCACTGGTTGACACAGATCAAAGCGTAAATCTTGCGATACATGGGATTTTTCCCCGTATCGCTCCAGTTGTTGGGGCGCTTGCGCGACCACTCCGGAGTCCCTGCGGCCACCACTCCCTGCCGCTCTTTTTTGGGCGGGGTAGACCGAAACCCCAACCGGATCATGCGCGCCAGTACGTCCGACAGCTCGCGATGATCCATTTGCGCGCAACTCTCCTTGCCAGTCTCACCGTGCAGGAGAGCGCGATACTCATCCTCTGTCATGCCCAACTGCGAGCGGGCGATGTGGATTTTGCTCACCATCGCCTTTGTCGCTGTTGGTCCGGCTGCAGCGCCCGCCAGCGCAGCCATCTCACCGACTCCCGCGTCGCGGCTGCCACTTGCCGCGCCGCTGATAAAAAAGCCACAAAAAAACCACCACCCAGGACAACAAACTGGTAGCCAACACCGCCCAGGGGGTGGGATGATCCATGATACTCATGCGTCACCTCCAATCATTGTTCCGGCCAAACCGCAATAGCCGTGTTTTTTGTGTTCGTCGCTCCAGCGCCACGCCATACAGCCGTGCGCGATGCAGGGGATCACAATCTTTCGATCCGCCTGCTCCACCGCTGTATGGCGCGCCTGACAGCACCATTTGCTACGCGCTTCATCAGGAGTCAGCGGCATGCTCATCTCCATCAATAACCCCCAACGCCTGACGATAGAGGTGCAACAGGTACTCCTCCTCCCCCTACGCTTTCTTGCCCCAATGCGCGTTCACGGACAATCCTGCGCAGGATCTTTGGGTTAAACCCGTTGCGTTTTGCATCGTCATACACATCCCTGATGTCCTGGCCCAACTCGCGCCTTTCATCCTCCAGTCGCTCGATGCGCTGGATATACTGCTCCATGATTGCTCCCGTCTCAGTCATTTTATCCTCCCAACCGCATCTCAGACCGGCACAGCAAAAGCGCACTGTTTGTCAGGATCGTAATTTGCACACCCGCCAAAGCAGAGGCGGCCATCATCCAGTGCCTCTTCTGCACTCAGGTCATCATCGGTACAAACAAAATCGACAAACCTTTCATAAAAATCGATCCGCTCCGGCGGCCAACCCGGACCTGTTTGTGTGGGCTCTTGATTATCAGTCATTGCCCGGTTACCTCCTGCACCTCACCCACGCGAACCGACGCCAAATCCAGTGTGATCGGCACGTACTCGCCCTCATTGGTGCGCTCGTACAGCCGCAGATAGGAGCGGGTATGATCCACCTGCACCGAATCGATCAAAATCTTCATCGCCTTCTGCCAGCGAGAATCTTCGATTTCGATTTTGCGCAGCTCATAGATCTTGTTGACCGACATCTCACCCTTGGCATCAACACGAAAGGCGTCGGCAACCAGGGCCTGGATTTCGGCAGGGCTATTGCTCGACCACTCGCGCAAGCACTCGTCGATGATATTTTTGGCGATCTGTGCCTGTTCGTTGTAAACCAAAACCGCCGAAAATGCGCGCTGCACCCGGTACTTGCCGTCATAGCTGTTCAGGGTAATATTCCCCTTGAGTCCACCCATCTGCACGCCGTGCTCAGCCGCAGCAATCCGAACGAATTCGGCAACATCGCCGAACGCCATCTTCTTGAATTCGGAGATGGCGTCGTGCAAACCTTTGGCGGCTGCGATCAGCATCCGCACTGTCTGATCGCGCAGCTTGTCTACCGGCTTAACCAGGTTGTCGGGTATCAACCGCCCCTGGGGATCCGCCCAATATCCGCCTGCCGTGCGATCTTCCTGTATATCCTGCATACTATCCTTCCTTTCCCTTGGTTGAATTTGCCGCCATGGCGGCACCAAAACCCCGGCAAACAGCGCTACACTACGCAGTGGGGCTCAAAGTTGTTGACCAGCTTGCCGCTACTGCGATGCAGATGGTGCATAATGCCGCTCACGTCGTGCGCAAAGATAAAATCATCCGCATCCAGCAGCCTCTGGAGCTGCAACGGGCAGCCGTTGGCATGCGTGGCCGTAAGATCCATGGCACACGACTGGGCGTCGATCTCTTCTGGCCACATCTGTTGCGTCCGCTCGACAATTTTGTCGATCAATACAGCATCCTCTTCACTGACTATAAAATTAATCCTCGCTCCCACGCCTATCTCCTGTATGAACGTCATATTGACCCCGAAACTCCTCTCCCGCCCGCAGCGCCGCCGCTTGCGAGAAAAACAGACCATCCTTTCCCGTCCGCACCGACAACAACCCAATCTCGCCGAAAAACGGCATCCACCCCTTGCGCGCACTCTCAAACCCGCGCACAAAGCGGATGCTCAACGGCTGGCTGGCCAACCAGGCGCGATGCTCAGCGCTGTCCATCGTGCCGCGCCATCAGCATCGGGCTGTACTCCGGCAAGAACAACCGCATCGGCGGCCAGGAATCGCCCGCCCACTGCAGCACCCTGACCGAATGCAACCTGCCTCCATTGATCAGCCTGCGAATCGCTTCTACAAAATCGCGATCACGGCACACCACCTGCCGACGCAGATCGGCGTGGGTGATGCCGTCCAGCTTCGCCGCCCAAACATGGCGCAAAATCTCCCCCTCCAACCCCTGCGATCCACCGCCAGCGCCAACACCAAAAGGGGTGGGCTGGTAACTCTGAAGTCCATCTAATCCCGTCATGCTCCACCTCCGTTTTTGCTCTGAAAGGGATGGCTCTTGCCGGTGTTGGGGTCGTAAACCTCTTTTTTACCCATCCGACAGATCGGCGCTTTTGGGCCGGTATCGTCCACCAGTATCCAGATGACATAACCGGGACTGGTCAGCGCATCACCCGATCGGCGATGGTTCAACCGGGTCAAAATCCCGGCCCGCTCCAGGATCAAAAAATAGCTCTTGATGTTGTCCGCCTCTTTTTTGTCGCCATCCAGGATGCTCAAGATATCCGGGATGGTCGCTTTACCCCGGCGACGACGAAACTCGGCCCAGACATCTTGTCGGAAAGTCCATTTTTCCGGCTTCCTGACCTGCCGCACTTTGCCGGCGCTCCCCGGACGAAAGGTGGTATGATTTTTTTGCGCAATCACCCCTTCGGCGGTAAGCGCCCACTTGCCGCCTACCAAAACCACCATTTCGCGATTTTTCAGCGTATACAAGCCGCCACCAATCTGCTTATCCGTCCATTGCGGGAGCTTTGCGGCAATATCCGCACGCTGCATCCACCCCATGGATAGGGCCTGCAACACCTCATCCGCCACCCACCTCCGCCCGATCACTTCACTACCTCTTTGCTTGTTGTGCGCTGAGCAGGGGTTGCACGCTTTACCTCACGCTTCTCTTCTCGCACCCGACGTGGCGACTCGTCACGCCAATCATGGGTGAGTACCTCCCCGACCATGGCCGCACGGGTGACCACCTCCAAGCCGCCCCTCTTGCCGAAACGTTCTACCGCAGCTATCGCATTGACGATCTCCCGGTAGCGACCGCCGGTGTGAAACAGGATCTCTTCTGTCAGGCAATCGGCAATTTTCACCTCGCAGAGGACGTCGCAGCAGATTTTTACATCCTCCAGCGTGGCGGGTTGCATCTTGACCACTACCGACACGCGAGAGCTGATTTGATCCAACTTGGCAATCTTATCCTGGATCTGCTCCATCGAAACCAACACCAGAACAACCTCGTATTTATCAGTCAGAGAGCGCACCACCTCCAGACACTCGGCCTTGTCGGACAGATAGAACTGCGCTTCATCGAGAATGATGGGGCGCTGACCAAGGCGCACCAACTGCTCTGCCTGGCGATACCTGCGCTCCGATGTATGGTAGGGCTCCTCGCCCAATTCTCGCACCAGCTCGCCCAAAACCATGTGTGGCGTCATCCCAGGTCTGCCGCACAAATAAACAGCCCTTTCCAACCTTGCCCAACGGTTCACAATGGTCGTTTTGCCATATCCTGGATCTCCTACTACCAACAACATGCTGGCCTCTTGCGCCCCCCGCCCTTCCAATGCCCCAACACCAGCCATGAATCGCTGCATGTTGGATGTATTTGCCAACTTCTTGCGCATCTGTTACGATCTCCTCGTATTGTTGATTTGTTGTCAGACCGGCTCAGGCGGCTACCTGGCCGGTCACCTTACCGCCACATGGTCGCTCTCCTCCTCCTCGTCCATCCCCAGCATCATGCGCACACGCGGATCCTCCAGCTTGGCCTCCAAGGTATCCAACTCCTCCTCACTCAACGCCTCCTGGTGATCCAGCGCCCATACGATCCAATCACGCTCGGCAAACTCGCCGCGAAACAGAGGGCGGGATCCGGGCTGGCTGGGTGTCGCACCACCACGCAACAAAATCACCTCAGCGGTCGGTTGATCCACCATGCCCAACCGATCCATCATCTCGTCCGCCATCTCCTGCTGTTCAATGGTCAGCGGCACCACTTCGGCCTCAATCGTCCGCCGTGTCTCAGCCTGCTTCTCCAACCGCTTGCGATCCAGCCGCTGCAACTGCCCGCGCAGCCTCTTCTGCTCGGCATGCTCCTGTACACTGTCGATCAAATAAGGGGCACTATTGCCATCCTTCAGCGCCTCGCAAATGAAGCGATCATCCTTATCCAGGCTCCACACCCAAATCTTGCTACCGTCTCGCGGGTCATAACGCACCCGCACCTGTCCGTGCAGGCCGCGCAACCCCTCCGCATTGGCGTAGATCATTGAATGAAAACGAATCTCACCGCGCACCACATTCCGCACCTCCTCCAGGCGGAACTCTTCCAGCGTATCCACTTTCACCGGCCTCCAGCCGTTGTTGAAATGGCGTTGCAGCGCTTCGTTGGGGCTTTCGTGGCGACGTTTGCCGGTGACCGGGTCTGTCATCAGCGGCAGCGACGAATGTGGGCGATTGTTGTACTGCTCGCGCAGGGTATCAATCACTGCCACCACCTCCTCGATGGTCGGCAGATGGATTTTTCCCTCGTCCAACCGCTTCTCGACGATCCTTCGCAGCCCGTCATCCTTGCCTCGCCGCCCGACATAGGTCGCAAAGCGCCGCGCCGCCGGAATCAAAATCTGCTGGTGCCCCCGCTCGACAATGCCACCCGCCTGTGGATTGCCGGGGGTCTGGTGGTAAAACTCGAAGCCCAGGCGGGTTTTTAGACCAGTGACCTCATCCTGAAAGTTTTTATTGCGCACCCCGCTGCCGTTGTCGTAGTGGACGATGCGCGGCACGCCCAGATCCTCCACCGCCATGCGCAGGGCATCCATCACCGCCAGCGTGCTTTCCGCGAAGGCGATCGACCAGCCAATGTGCCGACGGGTGGCTACATCAAAAATTTCGGTCACTTCTGGCTGGTACCGCTTGCCGGTGTTGGGATGCCGCACCAGTGCATAAAACAGATGCCCGTCGCCGTTGACCACATCCCCCGGCTGCAGATCGCCGGTATAACGCCGGATAAAGGGCAGGCGAGTGCGCAGCAGGTTGAGCGTCATCCGCCCCTTGCTAGCCTCCACCTCGCCGATGGCGTTGACGTGGCGCAGCGCCTGCGCATAGCTGGGGATCAAATGCGCGGCCACTCCCCGCTCGCCCATCTGCCGCAACGTGTCTGCTACCGTTGGCCGCGAGGGCGCGCGATAAACCGCCATGAACGGCCTGACCCACTCCGGCTCACCCCTCTCCACCGCTGTGGGTGCCAACGCCCCCAGGCCAAGTTTCTCGGCTGCCTGCCAGCGCCGGATCGTGCTGGCGCTTAATCCCCCTTTCTTGGCCAGGGCAACCGGCACGGCAGCCTGCACAGCGCTGGGCAGCGTTCCGTCCGCCGCCAACGCCACCACAACACCAATCGCCTCGGAGATGGTCATCTCCTCCGCCACACGCTCAACCTCGCGCAATACGATCAATCGTGCATCCATGATGTCGCGCTGCCATTTCTTCAGATCCAGTGTTTGCCGTATGTCGCAGCGCGGCGGAATAACGACCGGCAGCGCCGCACTCTCTGTCACCTCTACCGGAAGCGCCTCCTGCTCCGACAACATCTTTTTCGCTTCCGCCGGCAGCAGGCCGGTGTGATACTCCCAACCCTTGCCAGCTTTCTTTTTGCGCTTGATCAACCCCGCCCGCTCAGCATACAGGCGCACCCCTCGCTCCGATTGCGGCAAGCCAGGCAGCCCGGCCAGTTGCGCCGCCGTCGCCCAAAGTGCTGCATCAGAGGGGAGAGACTGCAGTTCCTGGTTCACGCTGGATTGCCCTTTGCCTGCGCCTTGCCATCTTCCGTGATCATCCAGCACACTGTTTTGTGCAGTCTTGATCCAAGATTAGTGATCAACCCTTGATCGCGAAGACATTGCAGATAAGCCGCAACATGCTGAATTGATTTTCCTTTCATGGATGGCACTGCTCGCTTAATCTCACCAGTCGTACCCCATGCCCCAGCAGCCATCGCCAGCAAGATTTTGCGTTCGTCCTCTTCCTCTTCCGCATATAGATCTAGGTTGTCCAGCATCGGCTTTCCTCTACTTGTGATATTCCTTGTTATTGCTTAATTGGCCCTTCACGCGGGCCAGACGACCACCGCCTCGCCTAGGAGACGTTCGATACAGACATTCACAGCAATCGGTGGTTGCCGGAGTTTTTAAGCACTTCCGGCTTGCTCGCGACAGAAACAGAACCACGACCTCCCCGCAGGGAGGTTTCGCCGCCTCCGGCTCGTCAGGTGGTTGGATCTATTTGCCAGATCTATTGCCCGCCCTTGGCAAGCCCTTTCAAATCGACAAGGCCGCACACCTTAACCATTGCCGCCCTATAGCCGTGCCTGTACCCTGCCTGGAACGTGTCGTCAAAATTGCCACCATCTGACGGGTCGAAATCACCGCTATCGATCTCTTTTTGCACCTCATCGTGCTCCGATTGGTAATCTTCCTCGGTCAACAAATTTATCAACTCTTGATTCACAGCCATTCTCCTTTCTGCTACGTTAAATCGTTTCGCCGCCTTCGGCTCGTCAGGTGGCGTCCAACCCCAACCCGTCAAACTTGTGAACCAGCGCCATCAAATCAGGCCGGTCCGTACCACCCTCCAAGCCATATTGGTTTGACCACTGCGAGAACATCACACTGCTATGCCGAGAGAACAGAAAATGCCGCAAAAAAGCCGCCTCTCCTGGGCTCAACCGCACAAGATAGCTCTTCGGTGCCCGTGGCCGACCACGACCCTTGCCGCCCTCCAAATCTGGAAGCTGCTGGCTTTCTTTATCAACTGATCCCGCCGGGGCTCTCTGCGCCTTATTGGCCTTAAGTGCCTTTTTTAAATCAATAACCTCTGCACGGGTCGTGTTTTCGTTGATCAAACCACTGTCAAGCAGCTTGTCGAAATCCTCTTGCTTAAGTGCAAGCAATTCATAGAGAATTGAATACGATGTGGGCAAATGTTTCACCGGTGAAACATTTGAAAAATATTTGTTTTCAGAAACCCGTCTGATCCGCAACGCAGTGACTCGACTGAATGGCAATTCACTCTCGATCATCTTGTCGAACTCGCCATGCGGCAGCTTCTCCTTGGCCTCAGACAGCCGCCGCCCGGTCTCCAAAATACCCGCCATGGATTCGTTCCAGGCGTTGCTGATCCAGGAGGCATACTCCTCCCGACTGCGCTCACTGCCCATAACTTCCCCCGACAACACCTCGCCCGCCAATACGATTTCGCCGCTCATTACTCGCCTCCCAATTCACGCAGGCGACGCGCCTGATCAATCCGATGCTGCACCTTGGCCTTCTCCCGCGACAACTCCTGCTCCAGCAACTGGATCCGCCCCAGGTTGGCAGCCTCGGCCTCCGGACCAATCAGGATGGCGCAACCCATTTTGCCGGCCACATACTGCAGCAACTCGTAGCCACCACAAGCATGCGAAAAGGCGGGCAAATAGGAGAGCGGGAAGCGGTTGCCCTCCTTGGCAGCGGTGAAAGCGTTGAGCATGTGATGGCTCACCTCCCGATCCATGTACTTGCTCATCTCCGCCGCAATGCGGTAACGGTCCTTGCCTGAATTGCGGATCATCTCGTTGATGACGTTCCGCAGTTGATTTTCGACATCCAGGAAGCCGGGAAACTCCCGCTCCATGGTCGGCGGGGGATCAAACAGATCCAACGGCAGCTGTCTTGGATCGGTACGGGGTTTACTGGCCATGGGTAACCTCTTTCGTTTTGTGTGTTGTTGGTATGCCGATTCCTACTTCGCCCGCTTTGTACCCGTCACGCCCCACTCCTTCATGCGGCGCAGGTTGCGGCTGATGCTGTTCGGATCCTTGTGGCCGGTCTGTTCGCAGGTCTGGCGATGGGTCAGCCCCTGCGTCTTGCACTGGTGAATGGTCGGCCAGTGCGGATGGCGCTGGTACAATGCCGCCTCGATGGCCGTCAAACGCTCTTCCGCGCTGATCAGACGGCTCTCGGCATGACTGGCCAGTTGGCGACGCAAACCGAGAAACTCATCCACCAACCGCACCTGCCCCTCCCGCGCCCGCCGGCCACCAATGAACGGCATGGCGATCAGAAAACCACGCTCATCGAGACGGAGGGCATGTCGTGTGCGGCTCATGCTGTCGATGTAGGAGATACGCTCAAAGTTGAGCGCATCTATTGTCCCATCAGTGATCAATTGCTCGATGGAACGGGTCACATTTCTGTGCTCTCTATCGAACATCTCAGCGATGGTCAGTGAGTCGGTCCAGAGGTTGCCTTGCTCGTCGGCAACCACCGGGCAATAACTGGCGGTGGCGGGAATGGTGTTCACGATAAATCTCCTGTGTTATAGTTGCTTTGTCTTGACATCTTAACCTGAATCAAAGGAGGTTGTTATGAAACGAGTCAACGTCAGTTCTTCCAACCTGTCATCCGTTGGGTACGATCCAGAGAGAATGATTCTGGAAATTGAATTTCATGGCGGTCGTGTTTACCAGTACTTTGGGGTTCCTGGCTCCTGTTTTTCCGCTCTCATGAGCGCGCCTTCTCATGGGAAATATTTTGCTTACCACATAAAGAACAGCTACTCGTATCGGAGGATTTCGTAAGATCTTCCAGCATGTTATCCAGCCGATCAAGAATGGCGCTGTTGTCAATCCTCCAGTGCGTTTCTGGAATATCCCCCTGGGGAAGGTCGGTTACTAACAGGTTGTGCTGCGTGGCCAGTTGATGTCTGGCCACCTCCAAAACTTCAACAATCTCGCGTAACGCATTCACGATAAATCTCCTTTTGCTTGATTGCGTTTGGGTGTGGTATGCTGCGACTTGGCAAGGTGGCGATTCGGGACACGCTCTCCGTTCAGGTAGCGGGTCGGCCAGATTTCATCTGGCTTGACCTTCAGCACATCGCCGACGATGCGCTCCATGGTGGGCGAGCATGGCTTCCGGATGGCCTGGGATATTGCCGTGCGCGTAAAGCCGTGATGGATACTGAGACGACTCAGTGACCAGCCCTCCATCTCAATGCGCGCCTTGATGAGGGCGCGAGGCCAGTCTTGCCCCTCTTGGATGGGAATGCTGGGTGTGGTTTGAGTGGTGGCCATGTATTACTCCAGTGTCTAAGTCTGAATTATGCGGTCGTCATGTTGGTTAGAATATTCTACGTTCGTAGAACATGTCAAGCGGGATTATTCCACGTATGTACGATTTTTCTGAGCGTCTAAAAGAAGAAAGGAAAAGGCTCGGCCACACTCAGGATGAAATGGCGGAAATAGGTGGTATTGCAAAAAGTTCCCTATGCAACTACGAAGCTGGGAAACGTGAACCAAGCGCCTCTTTTTTCACTGCCATCGCCACCGCTGGCGTGGACGTGACGTATGTCTTGACCGGCGTCAGATCGTCCGCCAATGGCTCGAACCAGGCCGCTCAGGGTATCGTTGACAAGGATCTGCTTGCTTGGTCGATCAGCGTGGTGGAAGAGGCGCTGATCGCCACGAATCGCAGCGCACCCCCAGAGAAGAAAGCCAACATCATTGCTGCGGTGTATGCCCTTTACCAAAACAAGGAAGAAACGGTCAAAGACAAAGGACTGGTCGTTCAACTCATTTGCGCTGCGTGAGGTAAGAGATGCCAACAAACGACGAAATGGCTGATGTTGTTCAAATATTTAAGGAAAACGCTAAGAAAAACAACAACTCATCTACTAGCGATAAGGAAGGCCGCAGAATTCACGTTGAGGGAAGCGTTATTGGTAATGGAAATATTTTTTGCAATGGAAACATGATCATCAACACCAGGATTATCTTCCTGTCGCCACGAGAATAATCTGTAATGGGAGGACATCCTGACGGCATGGGGCCGTCAGGCAAACATCTTTTTGCCGGAGTGAACAGCCATGGCGCTTGGAAAAGGTCGCGCATGCCGAAAAGAGATCAGCCGAGAGGCGAAGACATGCCCTTCATGCGGAGTGCAGAAACCTTTCAAAAAAACAACCATTTATAGAAATATTTCTTCTCCTGCTATGCGCCTGCCTTGTTTATTATTCGTACACTAAAAATGATACATTGGACAACGTCATTGTGAAAAAGTCGCACACGACACAAAACAGCTTCGGAATTGTTTTGGTCACCGAGTCAATCTCTATCGAAAACAAAAACCCGTATCCTATCAAAGACATTACCCTAAAATGCACACTCTCCTCTGCATCTGGAACAATCATCAGTAGCAACCAGGAAACCCTTTTCAAAACCATACCAGGACAAACGACTGTAACCCTGGATAACGTAAAAGCAAGTCTCAACAGCAAGGAGTCAGAAAGTGTTAACTGTTTGTTGGTTGATGTGAAAAGAGCGCTTTGATAGGCGGGCAGTCACCTCTGCTGCAGCGCAATCGCAGTTCGTAAAGGAGAGTGGCAAGAAGGCGGGGTGAGCGAAGCGGTTTTACCTGTACAGATCCTGGCAGAAATGCTACAATAATTAACGATAACGGTATGTTATCCATGTTGTTCGGATAAAAACAACATGCTTCGAGGAGTTGTACAGCCAAGGGAGAACTGCTATGGACACCGTCATTTCGACGATTGGTTATGAGGGAGCCAGCATTGATGTTTTTTTGGAGACGTTGACAGCTTTGAGAATCACACTACTGATTGACGTGCGCGATTGCCCGGTTTCGCGCAAGCGTGGTTTCTCCAAAAAACCATTGGCCGAATGTTTGCGCGCTGCAGGTATCGATTATGTCCATTTGGTGGGACTGGGAGACCCAAAACCAGGGAGAGATGCGGCCTCTGCCGGTCGCATGGAAGAGTTCCGACGAATATTTTTTGCCCATATGCAAGAGGAAGCAGCCCAGCGCGACCTGCGTCAAGCAGAGGTGTTGATCAACCAGACAGGGCATGCATGCATTATGTGTTATGAACGAGACCCAGATCTCTGCCATCGCTCTTTGGTGGCAAAAATGTTATTGGAACGCAAGCCATTACAAATCAAACATCGCGGAATACGAGAGGCGTTGACACATGCACGAAATATCAGGCAAAGAGCGGGTGTTGATACTGGTCAAAGCCTTGCCGCATGTTAGCAGCAAGTACAGAGAAACTGTTTGCTGCGCTGGGGTGACACAGGATAAACAATGGCGTCGGCAATACCCTATTCGGTTCCGTTTTTTAAAGGATGGTAAATTCAAACGTTGGCAATGGGTGGAGTATGAATGGCGCTTGTCCAATGACCCGAGACCGGAAAGCCGTCGCGTTGTGGAAGAGTCCGTTTGCCCGATGGAGGAGATGAAAGAACAGGAGCGAGCGGAATTTCTGCACTCTTTGGTGCTCAGTTCGACAAAGGAGGCGGAATCTCGAGGCCAAAGCTTGGCGTTGATTCGCCCCCGATCCCCGGTATTTTTCTGGAAAAGGAAGAGTGATGACGACATCGACGAAGAGCGTCGCCAGTACGCAGATGCGGTGCGTCAGATGGATCTTTTTGATCCTCATGAGGAACTTCGTGCAATGGAGCCATGCCCGTACCAGTTCCATTATTCTTTCTCCACTGACGCTGGTTCTCACGACTGCGTCTGTTTGGACTGGGAAACATCCGCTACATTCTTCAACTTTGAACGCAGGTATGGCGAACAATCTGCCTTGGAAAAGATGCGGGATATTTTCGGTGTACAATACGTTCAGAAAGGAATGGTGTTTGCCATGGGCACCCATTCTGTCTATCCCCGATGGCTTTTACTTGGCGTTATCCGCCTTAACCCGCTTTCTCAGCAAAGACCGCTGCCGTTATTCTAAATGTAAGAATTTTTGTTTAGGTTTGTGAACTTGCAAACAATTTTCCATTCCCCCCCCTCAGACTCTTGCCCCCTCCCCACCTGCTAACATCTGTTATCTTCACCTTTCCGAATCACCCTCCTTATCCTGTCGGTAGGATCAACCCCTACCGACAGGAACAGCATGGTCACCACCTTCTATCTGGATCTCAGCATCACCCTCATCACCGTCACCCTCATTGTGGTCATTGGCCTGCTTTGGGGCCTGTTTGAGCACCTGAAAAGCCAGGAGCGTATTATTCAAGCCCAGGTTCGCAGCCGGGAAGTCCTTGAGATCGCCACCCAACGCAACCAGGAAATCATTGAGCTATCCAAACAAGAGACCGCGCGATGGGAGCTTCTGGCCAAAGCAATGGCCGCAAAGCATGAAGCATCCGGCGCTGAATTGGACGCCCTATTGGACGTCTACGCCGACAGTTGCACCGACACCCGGCCCGCAATCCATTCATAGGAGCCCAACCATGCCCATCTTCACTTTCGATCCAGGCAACCTCAAACCACAACTCAAGCGGGATGAGGGCAACAGACCGATGATGTACACCGACAGCACCGGCCACCGCACCATCGGTGTTGGCCACAACCTGGACGCACGCCCGCTCTCGCAACAGGCTATCGACCAGATCCTGGATGACGACCTGCATCACATCATGGCCGAAATCGCCCAGGATCCCCAACTGGCCCCCATCATCAGCACGCTTTCCGCCAATCGGCAGATGGTACTGGTCAATATGGCCTTCAACCTGGGCGTGGGTGGACTCAAAAACTTCCGGGTTATGTTGAACAAACTCGCGGTGAGCGACTACAGCCGTGCCGCCGAGGCGATGCTGAACAGTCTGTGGGCGCGCCAAGTGGGCGCCCGCGCACAACGTCTGGCCGACACAATGCGGCAAGGATAACCACCATGTCCGATACTGCACCCAATCAACCCATCACCCTGTCCCAGGATCAATTCGAGGAATTGATGTGGCGTGCCAACCAAAGCGCGCAAAAACCCAGCCTACTGCCGCAACTGGGGCGGTATGTGGCGGACCGTCTGAAAGAGCCCTCCACCTGGGTAGGGGTATCGTTGGCGGCCAGCGCCTTCGGCGTACACATCGATCCAGAAAAATTTCAAGCCTTTGCCCATATCGGCCAAATGGTTGCCGGGGGCTTGCTGATGGTCAGCAAAGACCCTGGCAACAAACAACCCGCACCATACGGAAAGAATCCCCATGAATGATCTATCGCAAGATGTCCTGCTCGCCCTGGGGCGCGTCGAAGCCAAGATGGACGAAATCAGCGAAAACCAGAAAGAGACGCGCGCCGACCTCAAAACCCTGGATGAACGCCTGCGCAGCGTGGAGTCGCGCACCTACACGATCAGCGTGGTCGGCGGTGCAGGCGCTGCCGTCGTTGTTGGTTTGGCCACGGATTACATCAAGAAGGCGATCGGTTTGTAATGGCCAAGACCTCGCGCCTGCCAGAAGCCAGGACACGCTATGTCCTGCAGGGGATGAGTCCGGAGGAGATTGCCACAGAGTTGCCGATCTCGGCGGCCACTGTGCGCCGTTGGATGGCACAGGCCAAGACAAACGGAGATGACTGGGACAAGGCGCGCAGCGCCACCCAATTGAGCGCAGGCGGGGTGGATGCGATCAATCAGGCCATGCTGCAACTGCTCTCCTCGGCCATCCTGCGCGCCCAGGCGCTGCTGACCAAGGCCATGGAAAGCAACGATCCCGGCGATACCATCAAGTTGATCGAGGTGATTCGCGGCCTCTCCGACGCCCACATTAAAACCATCAACGCCACGCAACGCGGCTCACCGGAGATCAACCGGGTGGCCATGATCCAGGATTTCGCCCTGGCGCTGGACGCCTTCATTCTGCGCGAGTTCCCGGACGATATTCGGGCGTTCCGGCGCATCATCCCCGATTTTGGTCGGGAGCTGCTGCGCGTCTACGGCAGCGCCACAGTCAGCGGCCAAAAAGTCAAAGAGCTGCTGGCACGCGCCACGCTGGATCTGGGTATGGCCCAGGAGGTATTGGAGCGCCTGATTGTCTTTACTCGCCAACATTACCCGCAGCATTTACCCGCCATCGTTGAAATTTTGCAACCGTTTGGAGAGGAGCTATCACAAAAACATGACCCGTAAAACACCGCGCCAATTTTTGGCATTCGTAACCGACACAGCCGAGCGCTTACGAAAAGAGATTGAGGCTAAAGTAGACGGCTTCCCGGTCGATCCAGCCGCCTCCACAATCCGCCAGCAGCATGCTCTGGCGGATTTTCGTTTTTTTGCGCAGACCTATTTCCCGCATTATGTCGGGAACAAGGAGAGCGTGCTGCATCAATACCTCTATAAGCGCCTGCCAGTTCTGGCAAAAAAAGATGATATTCGGCACGGCAGCAAACTGGCCGTTGCCGCCCCACGCGGTGAGGCAAAATCCACCCTGGTGACGCAACTTTTCACCCTCTGGTGTGTGGCTGGGCGGCGCTACCATTTCATCCCAATCATTATGGACGCCTACGGCCAGGCGGCCACCATGCTGGAGGCGATCAAGGCGGAACTGACCGTCAATCCGCGTCTGCGCCAGGATTTTCCGGCCATTTTCGGTGAGGGTCAGGTTTGGCAAGAGGGGGTGATCGTCACCCGCAACGGGATAAAGTTGCAGGCGTTTGGTTCCTGTCAACGCATGCGCGGCCTGCGCCATGGCCCGCATCGGCCTGACCTGGTTATTTTGGACGACCTGGAAAACGATCAAAATGTTCTCTCGCGCGACCAGCGCGACAAAACGGAAAAATGGCTGAATCGGGCGGTGCTCAACCTGGGGCCGCCGGACGACTCCATGGATGTCGTCATGATCGGCACGGTATTGCACCATGACTCGGTATTGTCCCGCATCCTGAACAACAAAATGTGGGAGAGTGCCCGTTTCCGGGCCATCATCCGTTGGCCGGACCATCTGGACCTCTGGGAGAGTTGGGAGCGGATATTCAAGCAGGAGGGCGAAGATTCGGCGCTCTTTTTTTACAGAGCCAATCGCGCCCGCATGGATGCCGGAGCAGAGGTCTCCTGGCCGGAGGTGCGACCGTTGCAGGCGCTGATGATCATCCGTGCCCGCAATGGCCGGAATGCTTTCGATGCGGAAATGCAGAATGAACCGCTCTCGGAAAATGCCCTGTTTGCCGACCTGTCGTTCTGGAACGAACCGAAAAAACGCTGGATCTTTTTTGGGGCTGTGGACCCATCGCTGGGCAAGCAAGGGGGGCGCGGCGATCCATCGGCCATTCTGGTCGCGGGCCTGGATCGTGAAACCGGCATCCTGGATGTGGTCGAGGCCGACATACGCATCCGCAAACCGGACCGCATCATCCGCGATGTAATCGACTATCAAAGGCAATACCAGTGCCGGCTATGGGCAGTGGAAACTGTTCAGTTTCAGGAGTTTTTCAAGGATGAACTGATCAAGCAATCTGCCGCCCAGGGCGTACCGGTGCCGGCCAGAGGCGTCAACCCGATCAACGACAAAGAGCTGCGCATCACCTCCCTGCAACCGCACATCGCCAACGGCCTGATCCGTTTCCACCAGTCGCACTCTGTCCTGATTGAGCAACTGCGCCGCTTTGGCGAACCGGACAGCCACGACGATGGCCCGGATGCTCTGCACATGCTGTTCACGATCGCTACCAAGCAAGGCGGCGGTCTCGATCAAATTCAATCCTGGGGTGAGCGCGTCTCATCCCGCTTCAAATGGCATAACAGGTGATCACGATGGATAGCAGACTCAAGAAAGAGGTTGCTGCGATTGGCAATAATGTCTACTGGCCAGCCGCTGCAGGTATCCTGCGCCCGCACGACGATACGCTGCTCCAGGAGGGTGGCAGCTTGGGGCTCTGGATCTACGACAATCTGGAACGGGATGATGCAGTCAGCTCCGACCTGCAAAAGCGCAAACTGGCGGTCATTGGCCGCCCATGGGCTGTTGAGCCCGCCTCGGATGCCGCTGCCGATCAAGAGGCGGCTGAAATGATTGGGGAACAGCTAAAAAAACTCCCTTTCAACAAGATCTGTTTGGGATTGCTGGACGCCATCCTCAAAGGCTTCTCGGTCGGTGAGATCCTCTGGAAGGTGGATGGCAAACGGATAGTTCCCCGCAAAATCTTGATGCGCGATCAGCGGCGCTTCTACTTCAACGCGCAATCCGAGCTGCTGCTGATCTCCTGGAACAATCTCTACCCCGGTGAGGCGGTACCGGAGCGGAAATTTATCGTGCATCGCTATGGCGCCAAGGATGACAACCCGTATGGTGTCGGCTTGGGGTCTATTCTGTTTTGGCCAGTCTATTTCAAACAGAATGGCGCACGCTTTTGGTCTACCTATCTGGATCGTTTCGGCAATCCGGCGCTGATCGGCAGATTGCCCAGCAGCACGGAGGAAGAGAGGGCAAGATTTCTGGCCATTTTGCGCGATTTCAGCCAGGAAACCAACATTGTCTTGCCGGAGGGGTACGAGATTGAGCTGCTGCAAGCCGCTGCGACTGGGGGCGGCACCCTGTCCCACGAGGCGTTTTGCAAGTACAACGACAACCGCATCACCCGCACCATATTGGGGGATGGGGATGCCAACAGTGGCCGAGGTGGCGGCGCCATGGCGGCGGCAGCCATCATTCGCAACGAAGTGCGCCTGGAGCTGGTGCAGGCCGATGCCGATCTGCTGGCCGACACCCTCAACGAGTCGCTACTGACCTGGATCACCGACTTTAATTTTCCCAACGCCAACCCGCCGCGCATCAAATGGGATGTCACGCTGCCGGAAGATCTCAAAGCCAAAGCCGAGCGCGATAAAATCCTCTATGACATGGGCTACAAACCTGATCTGGAGTACATCAATCGCACCTATGATGGCGCATGGAGCGAGCGGCCAGTGACTGCAACACCACCTGTCAGCGCTGCAACAACAGACGGCACCACCGCATCAACGCCAGAAAATGAGCTGCCCAGCGCGTTTGCCGAGCCAAGCCCAGACTCTGCTCTGCAGGCCGCGCAGGCGGTTGTTGATGCTGCCACCCCGCCGGACGACCTGCTGCAAGAGGCTCTTGCACCGATCATACAACCCATCCTCGACCGCCTGCAGGATGGCGCCACACCGCAAGAAATGATGGGCTGGCTGGCTTCCACCTATCCGCAGATGGATACCAGCCAGATGACTGAGCTGCTTGCCCGTGCCTTTTTCGCTGCCGAAACCTGGGGGAGACTCAATGGCCAAAGAACCAATTGATCTCGCGTTTGCCTGTCGCCTGCCGCCGGAAAAGGCCCTCGAATATTTTCGCTCCAAGGGGTATCAGATCACCTGGGACTGGAAAGAGGTGTGGCGCGAGATGCACGCCAAGGCATTCACGGTCGCCAAGGCCGGATCGCTGGATATTCTGCAAACAATCCGCCAGCATCTTGATCAGGCATTGGCCGAGGGCAAGGGCGAAAAATGGTTTATCGATACCATGACTCCGATCCTGCAGGAAAAGGGGTGGTGGGGTAGGCAGATGATCATCAACCCCGCTGGTGAGGAGCAGTCGGTACAGCTCGGCAGCGCCTGGCGCCTGCACACCATCTACCAGACCAACATCCAAGCCGCCTACATGGCAGGCCGTTATCGCGCCCAGCACTCAAACGCTGTGGACCGTCCCTACTGGATGTATGTGGCGGTGATGGATGGGCGCACCAGACCGGCTCACGCTGCCCTGGATGGCTCGGTATTTCGCTTTGACGATCCGGTTTGGGATACGATCTATCCGCCGAATGGTTGGAACTGCCGCTGCTCGGTCAGGGCGCTGTCGGAAAAGGATATGGCCGAACTGGGTTTGGAGGCAGAAAACTCGGAAGGTCGGATGACGGAGGTGGAAAAAGCGGCTGGTCGGGATCCAGAAACCGGCGACCCCATCCTGCGCACAGTCAAAGGTCTGCGCATCACTGATCGCGCTGGCAAACCGATGATCTTCTCGCCCGATCCGGGGTTTGACTATAATTCGGGCAAGGCGTGGGCACAGTTCGATACAAATAGGGAGAGCGGAAGAAAGCCAACCATAGAGGTCGCCCCCAGTCAAAAAACATGGCAAGAGCTCGGATTGCAGGACATTCGCAAGATTCCAAACGAGCAAAGACCACCACCCCCGGAACTACTACCAAAAGCGCCTGATCTGGAGAGCGCCCTGGTTCAATTGCGCACCGCTTTGGGAGTTTCAGAAGTCAATCCGCTGCGCGTGATCAAAACCCCGGTGGATTCGGTCATGATACGCAATGAATGGCTGCCACATCTGGTGGAAAAGCGCCCACAAACGAGGGAAGAGTACGCGAATTTCATTTTACCCACTCTCAGCAAGCCCCACGAAGTTTGGCTAACCGCCTATATCGATGGCAGTTACCGCAAGCACTACATCGGAATTTATCAAGACCAAAAGGATTTGTTGGTAATTGTACAGGAGAATACGGACGGCAGTCTGTTATGGAACATCATCCGCACCAGTGATGCAAAAATCAACGGCAAAAGGAAGGGGGAACTGTTGTGGCCAAATCAATCAACAAATACGGTTGGGGGCTAGAGGCGCACGGCGGCACGGGCACCCGATACACCCTCAGTACAGTTATCGCACCCGCCTGCAACCGTACTGATCCCCCCAAACCGCAGCACTGATTATACGAGGATCTTATGACAGAAACAATAGAAATCAAGATCGACGACCAGGAAGCGGCTACTTATCTGCAAAAGCTCCGGGATGCGACTTTCAACCTGCTACCAACCATGGAGAAACTTGCCGGGGCCATGAAAGAGGCTGTCGAAAGGAATTTTGCTGCAGGGGGGCGCCCAGAATGGCACCCGCTTTCAAGAGCCTACCTGAAGCAAAAGAAAGCGATGGGGTTTGGCGATAAAATACTGATCCGCACAGGCAAGCTCAGTAGCTCAATCACAGAATCGTTTGGTAGAGACTACGCTCAGGTGGGGACCAATCTGGAGTACGCCGCCATCCATCAGTTTGGCGGCGACATCACCATTCCGCCCCATCGTCGGGAGGTGTATTTCCACCTTGATCGCCGGTCGGGTGAAGTGGGCACAAAATTTGTCAAGAAGGCAAAATCCAATTTTGCGCAGGAGGTGAACCATCCGGGGGGCCGCATCACCATGCCCGCACGCCCCTACCTGCAACTGGCTGTTTCCGATCTGGAGACAATACGATCGATCATTCAGCAAGCAATCACGAACCCCTCGTAAAAGCGGGGCCGGGGTGTTACGAGCACCCCGAACCGCAAGAAGAGCCCTTGCACGACCAACTGGCCAGTTTGTCCGTCCCGCACCACTGGACTGCATCCCTTAGCCAAGGAGGTTCTGATCCAGAACTATTGAGTCGTCGAACCGGATCCCGGCCAAACCGGGATCCGGTTCCCTGCTTCCGATTCAGTTCCGATTCTGTATCAGTTCCGATTCCGGTTGCGCGGTTGCACAAAACCGAATCGGAACTACGTATCGCTGTTTTGTTCCGATTCGGTTCCGATTCCGGGCTGTTTTTGTTCCGATTCTGTTCCGATTCTCCAATTGCCAGCCAAGGCCATCAAAAACGGCTAACCCTTTGCATTTCTTTCTATCTTTCATCGTTTCCGCTTGTTTCTTGGTCAATTTTCGCTCAAAATACTACCAGAACAGGCGTCAATCCGATCAAGATCCGCCATTTTCGCCAAAAATGATTTGCACGTCTATTGATACTAGGCACCCAGCAACCCATTGTGCCGACTATGGTTTATGGTTCCGATTCATGCGCTTCCGATTCTCAATCTGGGCATCTCCCCACAATGGCTTGTTGAGGACGAGAGATCCGTTTCACCTGCGCTCAATTGATAATTTCCCACAATTTTTTGGGGGGGACGGAAGGTGTTTCCTCAACATTCTGACTATGAAAAGTTATCTTGGCCTCGTTGTCTTCGGGTCCGTCCTGTGTCGGGCGCAGCCAGGGCAGGCGATACTGGCCGGATGGCACTTCGTTGGTAAACCGGTGCATGTCATCCTCGCCATGAAACATCAGCAGCATGTTCCATCCGCTAGGGAGGATGCGCGAGATATTGCCGATTCCCCGTGCCAGAGAAACGGTAGACCACTCATCCATGTTTTGGATGGGATCATCCAGGACCATCAGGCGCAAGGGGTTATCCATGCGCGGAGCCAGCAACAGAAAAAGCGCAACCGCATATTGGTTCAGTTCGGCAGTGTTTAAGCGGTATTCGGCGTTGTGCGTGGCTTTGGTTTGGGGGTTTGTACTCGTCAACTCCACCACAGGCCCACGGTTTGCGTCGTCCGAAGATTTTTTCACAAGTTTGAGTTGCAACGGGTCATAGGCCCAACGGGCCGGAGTGAACAAAGAGAGCAACTCGTTGAGCGCCTGATCAAGAGTCACCCCCCCCTCGCCCCCCTCTGCGCCGTGCTCCTCAACTAAAAGGTTTAAAAAATGCTCCTTGAAATACTTTTCCTTGTTCTGTAATACCTTACTGGCATCATACATATTGACTAGGTTTTGAAAATGGTTGGTTTGTTCTGGTTTAAGATCCTTCAGATCTTTGCACGCCTTGCTTAATTCGGAAACTTGCTTGATAAGCGTATCAGCCCAGCCTTTTTTCTCCCCCACAGTGCCTATCCCTTCCAGACTGGAAACCTTTCGTTCCAATAAAGCTTTCTGGATACACCCGCCTAAACTCGGAACACGCTGCGGGAACAACCATTTTTCGACCTGATTCAATGCATCGATTTCATTCTGTGTGGGAGGACGAACCTTGTTTGCCTTCCTGGACTTTCTCCCTGTCTGTTCAGCACTGGACGACCCTCCCTGATCCAGCAAGGATATTCTGGATTGGTCGCACCTTTCTTGCCAATCTTTGACAGTCTTGTCCGATAGATCGGTTGTAATCTGGCCTAAAGAAAAAAAATCTTCTATATTCACGCCCTCCAACGACCATCCCCCTTCGTCGATGGCTTGCGCAACACTACGCGCCATGCGTAAGCGTTGTTCACCCCATTCGGAAAGGATTTTAAGGTTCAACCATTCATTGACCCTCTGGGCATAGGGCCGGAAATCCTGGTCCGTATCAAACACAATAAGTTGAATATTATAATCATTTAATAAAATATTGGCACGTTCTATTTCCTCTAACAAAGAGATTTTTCTGTCATAATTATTATCAATTAGTTTCACTCTTAAGCCATTCAGAGCGCCAGCCATATCAGCACAGACACGTTTCAGATTTTCCCGTTCAATTTCCTTACTATCGAGCTCTTGCAATGGTCCTGACAAAGTGTTTTCTAGTTTGGCCAGTTGATCAAGAACCTCCCTGGTCAACGGCAAACATTGGGAGACTTCGTTGATTAACACCTTTTCCTTTTCTTTTTCCTTTTCTTTTCCCTTTCCTAACCAGCTAAAGTCCTGCATGAAGAGGTGAAAATCGGGGAGTTCTTCTCCTTTTCCTGCATACAGATTACCCTGCTCTTTGGGGAGAACTTTAAAGGCTTTTTCTATATTGTTTTCGTCTTCTGCAGTGACAAGATGTTTTCTGTCATCCGGGAAGAAGGCATCCAGGAAAATCCTTGCACGCTTGGAGGCACCTGACATACTCAGTTTGTACATGGCTTCCTGGTTAAGCAGGAAGGAGGCAGCGACCCTTTTGTCCCATAATATTTCTGTGATGCCATCCTCGGTAATGGTGTGGGTTGTCTCCTTCTTGCCTACTCCCTGGATTTTGATCGTTGGGGGATCTTTTTGTTTCCCTTGCAAGTGTGCCAAGTACCCCCCCTTGTTATCTCCCAACCTCTCCAACTTACCAGTCAAAACAAGTTCAAAACACTCTGCCAAGGAGGTTTTTCCAGAACCGTTTGGACCGTGCAGAACATGAATATTATAATCTAGAGACAGCTCAAGGGAACGATGACAGACAGCCCGATAGTTCATGATCTCTATCTCGTGGAAAGCCTTAGTCAAGCCTTTTTGGCGAACCTCGCCATACCATCGCTTGGTGAAATGCAACAGCCAACAAAAAGCCTTTTTCATGGCCTCTGGAGATAAACTATCAGACTCTATTTGCCAAGGGAGCAGATGAAGATCAATCGCGTGAAAGAATTCGCTTCCTCTCATCAGTTTACGCAAAGAATCGTCTATTTCACTTAAATCATTCTGCGGCAATACCACCACCACATGAACGGGAGGGGAGAGTTGCGATGAACATGCTGGCTCGTTGGCCAACAGATGCCGCACATAGACCGCCTGCCCCAGATATTTTTTCAAGTCCTGGTCAAGTTCTTCACCACCATCCTTGCCCAAAATCCACAACAGACCATACGTACATAACTCTGGGTCATAAATCAGAAAGTCTGGATTGATTTCAAAGTGGTCGGCGAATTTCAGGTTTCGGTTACACAAAAAGAACGACCCTGTAGAAGGCATGTCACGATCCTGCTCTGGAAGCTCTTTTAATTGAAGCGTATCCTTGAGATAGTCCTTGATCTGTTCGCTCATATTTGTCATGGCAAAAACCTATTATAGGATATATTTTCTTGTGAGTTAGGATTCACTTCCCCGGCCCAAGCCAACAGTTCTACGGCAGATGGAACTCGCAGCGAACCTTGAACGGTACAATAGAGGGGAGGTGTGGATGTGGGTGTGGTATACCACAAAAGATTCTTGTCGGGTAAGGCCCAAACAAGAAGATTGCCAACAGCATAACTTCTCAGCGTGGTCAGTAATCCAGCGAGGCGAACGCCTTGGGGTACGATGAACAAAAACGTAGGCGCAGGAGATGTACTGACTGAGATTTTGAGCCCTGGATAGGGGAGGTTAGTCCGTGCCGATGGATGCCACCAATAATCGTTATTGGTCCATTGATCGGGTCTCAATTGCCGATGGGCGATCATGCGCCGCAGCGCGATTTCCATCACAACCCCCCAAGCGGCATGCAGGGGATGATCAATCAAAGGCTCGTAACGATGCTCAAAGCGATCTTCGTTTGGAGTGGAACTGCTTCCCTGTGAGGCACTCTGTTGGAGCAGGCTGAATTCTCGCAGCAAGAGACGTTGAAAGCGCTCGCTCCACGCAGTCGCATGGCGCAGTCCATCGCGTGAAGCCGTGTTATCATCCCAATTGCTGGCCGCGTTCACTTCAGCGTCCAGCAAGGCATCAAAGTTTTTGAGAATGTTCTGATGCCAGGAGGCAGAAATCGGACGGCCCAGCAACCTCGAAGCGACCGTTTCGAGCTGATCTCGCAGCAATTCCCGCTGCCTGAAACGAAAAGTGCGATGAAAGGTCCATTGCAATACTTCGTCGAGGTCGGGAAACCTTGCCGGTGAACTCTTTGAATGAAATTGAACAAGGTTGGGATGAGTGCCCAGCTCTAACTTCTTATCTGGAACACACTGGGCACGACTGGCAGCCTTTAACAGTTCCATCCCATAAAAAGGGGACTTGCCTTTAATGTCGAAATGGTAGCAGGAGGCATCTTTCGGAAGCGGTGAAGCACTGGGCGGTATGCGTTGCCTCTGCATCTCCTCATACACAGTTCGGAAGGTGTCATGAATGACCGGATCCATACCGCTGTATCCGATAAACACTATATCATGTGTCCGGATTTTGGTGCTGACAAAATCCCTGGCCCAGGCGTCATCGCGCCAATTTTGGATCTCTCGATAGGTATAGACAACATCTTTCAGATAGTCACGCCAACGGATCATATTCTGTCTGGAAAGGGCATGATCCTTACGCACATCACGATAGTGCTTTGCGCAACCGTGGATTTTGACGATCAGAGAGGCACGATGACCATGACCGGCATTAAAAAAAGTATTAGGATCGCCAACCACCTGAAAATATTTGTAAAGATGCTTTGGCGGTTGTGGCTCCGAACCACGACGAACCATGCCAGACAGACGATAACCACCTTCCAAAAGCAGGTCAAAATTGGTTGTGAGCAAAACCGGGCAGAGCCCTTCACGAGCCAATCGGGCAAGAAAAAAATGGCGTGGCTTAAGGATTCCCGCAACATCCTCTCCAGCCATAATTGTCTTCTCTGCAAAACCGACCGTATCCAAGAATAAAGCTTTGCCGCATGCACCGGGTCCAAGTTGTAAATAGGATTTGATGGCCTGCTCATTAAGTTTTTTATTGGATGGAGGAAAAGGAGTTTCTAGTAACCCGTGAAATACAGCAATTTCTTCCACATACAGATCCTCAAAAAACTTTAATTCAGGCATTCCTCCAGTAAATTTTGATTTGCACTCAACCAACAACGTACTGTAAGCGGAACACATCCAGTCATTGATCTCATAATACCGAGCTTGGTTTCTTTTTATCCAGTCCTTATCAATATCATTCGGATCTTTCACCCGAAAGGTATTCTTGAACAGATCATAAAATTCCCTCTGTCCTAGAAGAGTGGTCAAGGCACTAAAACGGGCGATAATACGCGCCAAAATGGTCTGGGAGGAGTTTGGCTCACTGTCCAAAGAAAAACCAGACCCGATAAAAAAAAGCCCCCGCCCTTGCACCAGTGTATTGGCCAACCGCTCCAAGGCATCATCGAAAACACTCACCAGATCAACTCCTGACGCAGGCGTTCCAGTTCATCGCCATATTTCTCCTTCATAAAAAAGATCCACAGAGGGGAAGGAGGGATGTCATTTTGAGACTGCAAGTGCTGCAATACCGTTCTGGAATCAATGATCTTTATTAATCTCCGCACCTGCCTGATGGCCGATAAAAACTCATCATTGTTTGGATTTTCTAATAATTCTAGTTTTCCGTACCCACCTACAACCAAATAAAAGACCAGTTCAAGGTATTCATCAACTTCCAGTTTTTCTGGAAAAATCTTCCATAACCGCAGGGTATTGTCATCCGAGGCAGAGAGTATGCTTTCACGCTCCCAATTAAAAGCGCATGAATTGACCGACTCTTCATGCCCTTTAAAAATTCGTAAAGTTTGTCCACCTTTTTTTTCCCACAACCGCAGAGTTCTATCACCGGATGCGGAAAGGAGGATTAGCCCGGCTTGGCTAAAATCGCAAGCGGATACCCAATCTTCATGCCCGTTCAACACCTGCACGGATTGGCCACTGCTGACCTCCCATAACCGCAGAGTCTTATCAGTTGATCCAGAGAGGATGGTTTTTCCATCTGGACTGAAGGCACAGGACATGACCCAGCCTCTGTGCTCGCTTAATTTTAGCGGGGACCGATTACTCTCCACATTCCACAACCACAAAGCCTTGTTATCTGCTGCACCGAGAATCATTTTTCCATCCGGGCTGAAGAGGCAGCGCCTAACCCAATCGCCGTGATCTTTAAATACCTTCAGAGACTGGCCACTCTCTACATCCCATAAACGCAAGGTTTTGTCAGTCGATCCTGAGAGAATTTTTTTCCCATCCGGACTGAAAGCACAAGATAAAACCCATCCAGCATGTCCCGTTAAGACCCGAATCGTCTTGCCGTTTTCTGCATTCCATAACCGCAGAGTTTTATCCTCCGATGCGGAAAGAACCATTTTTCCATCCGGGCTGAAGGCACAAGACCAGACTTTTCCCTCATGCCCCTGCAACACGTGCAGAGTCCGACAACTCTCTACATCCCACAAACGCAATGTCTTGTCATTTGATGCAGAAAGGATAGTCCGACCATCCGGGCTGAAGGTGCAGGCCCTGACCTCACCTTTATGCCCCTTGCACACCTTCAACAAGCCCGGATCGGCAGGGCGCTCCCGGAGTGAGTCACGAAAGACGTTTAAAATATCTTCCAGGGATGCAGAATCCCCCAACGCATGTGACTGAGACTCAAGCGGCATTAAGGCGGTGTAAGAGGTTGTCTCAGAGTCCTGCAACGTGGCAATCAAACGCTTTCTAACCCCTGGCCATCCCCACACAAGGCACAGAGATCGGAGAAATTCCGGCAGATCACCCACTTTAATCGCCTCATCCACAAGCACAAGCACGACACGGATATACCTTGGCTGAACATAATGAATCTCATTGGCCAACCACGCAGAGTCCAAGCTATTCCGACTGATCAGAATGAGCAGATAGTCAGCTTTGCTTATTCTATCCCTGAGAAAATGCGGCATAATGTCCCCAGGCCTTTCGTGGTCCACGTTAAACCGTATTGGGAACCCTTGAAGTCGCAGAAAAGACCGGACCTCTTCCGCCAAAGCCTCATCCTTGCCTGAATAAGAAAAGTATATAACCGGACTGGGCGGGGCCCCAGGGGAGTCAGTCATGGTATAACCCTCAATAGTTAACAATTGTCTACATGAGTAGTCTGCAACATGACCAAATACAAGTCAATACTTATGATGCACAAGAAAAACAATTCAAACTGAAGACATCAAAAAACCCTGTAAATCCAGCCTGATTGGTACACATCCCCCTCCTGGCAGCAGGGAAACATGCACCCCATGCTGCCTTGATCCATTTTCCCATTCCGTCACTTTCAGGGACAACCTTGCCTGAGGCCAACCACACCAAAAGAGCACACAACCCGCCTGGGCGCCCACCCCTGCTGCATTTTTCGCCCAGATCCACTTATCGCAAGTGATTTTCTCTTGGTTCCTGCGCTCGCTTGACCTAAACTAGGATCCTATTCACGGATCTTTAACTATTATGAAACTTAGAACATAAAACCGGAAGAATTATATATGTCTTCAATTCTGCATGCCCACTATGATGCTGTACAGGGGCGTGGTCAGCCTTTGTTTGATGGTACGGACAGCCATGCCTTGCATGTCTCCCATTTGGCGGCCCGCTTTGCCGAAACCATGATTGCTGCGCGACACAGTGGCCTGAAGGAGTTGGCACGCAGTGCGGCACACCTGCTGGGCCTGTGGCACGACATGGGTAAAGCCTCGGAACCATTCCAACATCACCTCCATGCGGCGGGGGATCCACACACACTGGAAACCGATGGCAAAATAGACCATGCCAGCGCTGGTGCCCAACATGCCGCCAGCGCCATCCCCTATCTGGGCGTTCTGCTGGCCTATGTCATCGCCGGTCACCACAGCGGACTGCCGGATTGGCACGGGCTTGGCGATAGCGTACTTAAAAAAAGACTGCGCAAGTCTATCCCACAGTGGCAAAAAAGAATCCCAGACGGTTTGTTGTCTGGACCGAATCTAACATCATTGGCCGCACACCTGCCCGCAGATCCCTTTGCCATTGCCTTCTTGGTGCGCATGCTGTTTTCCTGTTTGAACGATGCCGATTTTCTGTCCACGGAAGCTTTCCTGGAACCGGATCATGCCCAACACCGCATCCCCCCCCTGCCCGCGCTGGAACAGTTGGCCATTCATCTGGACAAAAAGCTGTCTGAGCGCTTTGGCCCCCACAGCGCCAACCACACGGCGCCCTGTCCGCAAGCCGCCAGACAATCGGCTGGCTTTTTTGCCTGCACAACGCCGCCAAGCAACCGGGCAAACAGCTTGCTCGCCCTGCGCTTTGCGCTACGGCATGGCCATTTACACGGCATGCAACGGGTGATTCACGTGTTGCCGCACAGCGCAATGATCGAACAGCATGCCCAGTTTTATCAGGATTGTTTTGCTGAAATGGGCGAGCATGTGGTGCTGGAACACCATGCCCACCTGGATCCAGAGGATCCTGCCGCCTTGCAACAGAGATTGGCCGTGGAAAATTGGCATGCAACGCTGCTGGTAACCAGTGCCGAACCGTTCTTGACTACCTTGTTTGCTTCCCGTCCTGGCCGCTGCCGCAAACTGCATCGCCTCGCCAGGACAGTGATTATCCTGGAGTTGGCCCAGACCATACCCCCTGCCCTACTGAATCCGGTCCTGACTGCACTCAAGACGTTGGTGCAGCACTACGGTTGCACGGTTGTATTGGCAGACTGCAGCCATATCGCCCTGCGGCACAGACGGGATTTTCCCATTGGTCTCAAGGAGGTGCGCGAAATCAGACCAGACACCCCCCCTGAACCACAGCAAACACCCAGAGTACGCCAATATGGCACTTTGTCGTGTTCGATCCTGGTGCAACAACTGCTGGCAGAAAATCAGGTTCTGACCATCATCAACCATCAACACCATGCCCACACTCTGTTTATGCAACTGCAGAGCGCGGCACCTGGCGAACAGGCTCCATTCCTTCTCTGTTCAACCATGACTGCCCAACATCGCTTGGCGGTCATATGGCAAATCAGACAACGCTTGCTTGATCCATCGCAAAGTTGCCGGGTGATTGCCAGCGCCACGCTGGGAATGGGGCTTGAGTTGGCTTTTCCGGTCGTCTACCGCACCCTGGATGGTTTGGATGCACTGGCCCAGGCGGCGGGCTGGTGCCAGCGGACAGAGCAAGCGCCATTCGGCGGAGAGTTACGGATCTTTCAACCACAAGAGGCGGAATGGGCGGCTACGGGATTACACAAAGAGGCTGCCGAATTGGCTTGGCAGTTTTTGCAAGCGTTGGATGATGCGGAGGATCCATTTTCCGACTCGGCCATGGAGCACTATTTTCGTTTGCGCTACTGGCAGAAAGGTGGCAAAAAAGGTCTGGGTTGGGACAGCAATGAGATCGTCTCCTGCTTTCAGATGGGCACAACCAACGAGTTGTTTCAATTTCATTTTCGCACGGCGGACAACCGTTTCCAATTGAACGATACGCCGCAAGTTCCCTTGGTCATCCCCTGGACAGAGGAGGCTCAACAGGTTGTGCAAACGCTGCGCCACCATCCCCATCCAAAGAATACGCTGTTGCGCCATAGCGCACGGCGTTTGCAAAGACATCTCGTGCAAGTCAGTGCGCACTCTTTTCAACAATTGGTCGCAGAACAGGCAGTGGAAACCCTGCATGGACGGTTTCACATCCTGAAAAATATGGATATTTTCTATTGCCGACACGCTGGCCTGCAGGTAGCGGAAAAAGAGTCAACGTCACCATGATTGATTCATAGCGCGGCATAGCCGCAACCAAACAGAAAAACAGGCGTTCCGCCTTCCACTTGGGTATCCGGTTGTGCGACAAAGCCTCTGCCACCAGATGGTTGGTTCGACCGGTATGCACTCCCACCCAGCTTTCTGGCATACGCATTAACTCCAGTGTCCAGGCTGTTCTTCTGCGCGGGTCCGTGGATGCGGAGAGAAGCAGCGGAGCGCGATGGGGAAGCAGACCCATCATGGAGCCGGAGTTGGCGCAATGGGCGGTGACAACCCGACCATCCTCCAATTCGGCATCGACGAGGAAACGCTTGTAGCGACGCACCAAGTTGGCGGCAGTCAACGGTACAGGCAACAACATGAAAATCACTCCGTGGCGTGGGGACTTTCTGGAGGATTGACGCCAGAAACCGTCTTTTTGCCCATTTTCAGTGGGACATGATGCCCCCTGCGGGGGCAAAAGATCAACAGCAAAAGCAAGACCGTGTGGCTTTGCCCCACTCCCCATTGGGGACTGTGCCGGTCCCCAAGCCCCTGCGATCATAAACCCTGTCCATTCCAGAATCTCCCTCTATAATCGCCGGTCATGGAGACCGTCAGCAAAGGCCGATATTCACTCAAAAAAATCTTCCAGGACAACTGGGTGAAGTTTCTTGCCGTTTATGGCACAGGGCCGTGACTCGTCTTCCCAAGCCGAAACGCATGGTCCCGAATGCGCCCCATTCCCCTCATCACCATGGGCATGCTGCTGCTTTTCCCGTCTCAGGAAGCGCTCTCCGGGGAAGGACAGCGGACCTATGGCGATCTGGAAGGCGTGGTCTTTTTGTGCGATGGAATGCCTACACTATTTTTTCTTGTCAGGATATTCAAACCCTTCAGAGATATATTGCCCAGGAGGAGGTTGCGGAATATTTCTTTGTGTGTTATTCACGGGTTGCGTTTTTTCAGGGGTTTTGAACGCGTTCGCCACCGCTAGTGTGTTGACCTGACTGGTTGGACAGGTGAGTACTTTTATCTGCTGGCATCTCTTTTCCTCCGATTTCGCGTGTCATCATGAAACAAAACAATAGAAAACAAACCGTTGAAATTATTGCAAACCAGTATGCTGTAGCCAGTTTTTTGCTCTTCACTTCTCCGAGCTTCGTGTTGTGATTGGCGAATTCAATAAGCTGCTTTGAGTAACCAAGGATCGCATCCGGCTTTTCTGTAACCAAAAAGTAATTAATAATTGAAGCGCTGTCAGTTGACAGTCTAAGAAGTTTTTGCTGCTTGAATATAAAAATATAAATTCCAAGACCGACACAATCAGACAAGAAGCAAAAGAGAAGAATCCACAAAGTAATCTCATTCAGGCTCATGTTAATGCGCAGGATGTGTCCG
Source organism: Magnetococcales bacterium (assembly GCA_002753095.1). Taxonomy (GTDB): domain Bacteria; phylum Pseudomonadota; class Magnetococcia; order Magnetococcales; family Magnetaquicoccaceae; genus Magnetaquicoccus. Next base: position 3,924 of record PDZU01000019.1, on the reverse strand, counting down.
CGTTTGTCGTACATTTTAATGGATGATCGCCCGTAGTAGTGGCGGATCCTGGTTCCTTCGATACGAGTGTGGAAGTCGTTTCCGACCTCACCCTGCAGGTTCTGGAAATGAGGCATCAATTTTTTCAATTGTCCCGGGCTCAGAGCCGGAACCACCCAATCACTGCCTGCAAAATGAACCGTAACGCCTTCGTGTGGAGGTTTCTCCATGGACGATTACCTCGCCATCGAAATGGTACAGAATTGGCTGATACCTGTTCCGGTACGGCTGTCATCCTTGAGCAACTCCGCTGTCAGCGGCAACGAAACAAAGTCATCGCCGATGAGCGACAGATCCTTGGTTGCAGAAAATTTTACTCGGAACATGTCCACAGAGAGCGCCTTGCCAGCACGGGCTTTATTGCTGCCATCAAAAAACAACCGATACTCGTCACCGGAGTTGACCAGTGTCTGGATCAAATCACCGTCTGCCTTGGTATAGCTCACCTTGACCGGCGTACCGGTGGCAGAAATCTTCGTGGACTGCTCAGGGATGTAGACACCGGCGGACATGATCTGGAATTCGCTCGCCGACAGGGCCATGGTCCCCATATCTTTCCAGGTCGCCGTACCGTCAGTGACTGTGCCGCCATCCGTTGGCCAGGTTGTCGGTTCAGCACTTGCCGTGGTGCCGCCCACTGTGCAGCGGTAAAAATGGATGCCGGTGGTCGGTTTTACCACCTCACCAATCGTTTTGAAGGTGGTAGCTGTCCAACCCGCAGGATTGACCATCACCGACACGCCGGTCGGTCCGATACCATCCAACGGGAGAAAACCACCGGCATAGGCGGTATGGCTCTGATCGGCAATGGCACTGCTCGTCAGCGCCTCGACACCACCGCGCATGGCCATGGCAAGGTTGGCAGGGGTGATCGATCGGAATTTCAGCGACACAGATACCGAATCGATCAGATCAACGCGGTCGGCAAGGCCACCACCGCCTTGGTAATTGTTGAGCTTCTTGGTCTCTTCTGATACCTCCAGCTTGAACTCGTCCACTTGGCCGACGTCGATCATGGGGCCACCAGAGCGCAGGCCAAGGTAAATGTGGCCTTCACCGATGTATGAAGTCTGGGTAGGCATTCTTGTTTTCTCCTGCACGGTTATTCTTGGGTGTTGAAAATGAAGGACGTTTCAAAACTGAGTGGGAAATAGCTCACGCCATTCGGTGAGACATCCTGTTTGTACGAAGAACGCACCCTGCACAAAGGCTCAAAAATCTGATTTGGTCGCCACCCGGCCAGGGTGCGGTAGATGCGGCTGATCAACTCTCCAGCCTCCTCCTCTGCATCCCGCACCGCCACCAGCACCATCCAGGTCTGAGTGATCTTCTGCACCGTACCCTGGCCGGTTTGCTGCACGGGTTGGTCATCCTCCAGAAACACAACAATGGATGGCAGTTGATCGGGAGCCTCTTTGATGGCCGACAAGCCCCACGAGGAGGAAACCGCCACTTGCGGCAAGTGTTCTCGCAACCGAGAAAGAATCAGTGGTGCCAGCATCAGATAGTTGAACATCAAAATCTCCAAAAAAATGATGGTTGATGGTGACTTGCAGGGTTGAACCTGATATTCTTGGACGCATGAACGAAATCGCCCAACCTCATGATCGCCTGTTCAAGGCACTGATGTCTCATCCGGAGACAGCCGGTGCTTTTTTACAGGAGTGCCTGCCGCCAGAGGTGGCTAAACTGTTGTCACCTGAACCGCCGCAACTGGTTGATGGCACGTTTGTCGAAGATCACCTGCGGCTCTATTACTCGGACCGGTTGTTTGAGTCCAAAACGATCACCGGCAAGCCGCTATTGCTCTATACGCTGGTGGAGCACAAGAGTCATGAATATGAGAAGGTGGCTTGGCAACTCTTCCAGGGCATCCATGCCTTCATGGATCAGAAAACCCGTGAGGACAAGAATTGGCGGAAGTTGCCAGCAGTCTTGCCTCTGCTCTTGTACCACGGAGCGCAAGAGTGGCGGATTCCCAACGAACTCATGTTCCTGGTAGATGCAGATGAGGCCCTGCGTCCCTGGTTGGTGAATTTTTACTTTCCCGTGGTGGACCTGGGTCCAATTCCGAACGGACAGTTGTCTCAACATGCACGTTTACGGACCGGGTTCATGGCGTTGAAGTATGGAACCCGCAGCCCGCAGGAACAGATGGAGGCTCTGGAAGAGCTCATAGACGCTCTATTGGAAACACCGGAACTGTTGCTGACAATATCAATCTACCTTTTGACGACGTTCCCGCGAATGACTGAAGAGCATGTGCGGCTGGTTGTACGCCGTGTCAAACCACAGGAGGAAGCCGAAATGATGTCACAATTTGCTCAAGAAATTCTGGCCAAGGGTAAGCCAGAGTGGGCTGCTCTCGTGCGACAGGAAGGAGAACAGAAAGGCAAAGCGGAAACTCTCACCCGCCAACTGCAATACCGCTTTGGAAACCTGCCATCCTGGGCCTTCGAAAAAGTTTCCAATGCCAAACCAGCCATGCTGGAGGAATGGAGCCTGCGCATCCTAGACGCTCCAACCCTGGAAAGCGTTTTTGCCGATCCGTCCTGATGCCGTGGCGGTTTACGTCAGTCCAAACCCGGAGATCATCCACTTGGTGGCGGTGATCTTCAGTGCCATCGCCATCCCATTGGCCGCCAGGGTACGACTGCCGGTGGTTCCTCCTGGCGAAAGCGTCAGTGTGTCCGAGGCAATCGCAATGGTGACTGTGTTCCGCTCGTTGACGAACCAAACGGACGTCCCAATCGGAAAAGGCACACTGCTGTTGGCTGGGATCGTAAATGTCCTGGCGCTGTTGTCGGCAAGCGGATGCAGAATGTGTTTCCCGGCGTCCGATAGGACAAGCGTAGTATCTTACCAGTCAAATCTCACGCAAAACGGTCAAGATTATGAGAGGACAGTCGGCTGAGCCAGGGAAGGAATGATAACAAGTTCGCGTAGTTTGAGTCCGGACGCAACGATGAGACGGCCCAGACTGGTCAGGTGATATTTGTACGAGTTGACGGCTTTTTTGATCAGGTGGTGGGTTCTGAGCCTTTTGAGCATGCGCCCCACCTGGGAGCAGGATTTACCCTGGAGGTGTGTTTGCAAGACGTGGTTGGTAAAACCACCAATGGCGAATTCAGGGAGCATGATGGCTGCAAACAGATCGAGGTCTTCTGGAAGGAAGAAGTTGAAACCGCGCCATGATCTGTCGTTCTGCCTGACTGGTTGTGCAATCTTTTCCAACCTGTCCTGGCCAGGCGTGTGATCGTCAATGGCTCCAATGAAATCGACATATCGCCGGTTTGCGGCTGTCAGTGCCTCACGCAAGGCACCGATACTGTAGATGGTTTTGGCCATTGGAGCCATTTTCATCTCCGACGACCCGTCCCGGTGTTCTACCTTTCGGTAGTGACGAAAATCTGAGGCATTGTTCGTTGTTGTCTCAATGCGCAGGATGTGTCCGCGTTTGTCGTACATTTTAATGGATGATCGCCCGTAGTAGTGGCGGATCCTGGTTCCTTCGATACGAGTGTGGAAGTCGTTTCCGACCTCACCCTCGAATGTCCCGGATGACCACCAACCGATTGAGAGTGTCGATCTCGTCTGCGGTCAGGTAGTTTTTGGCGATGAGGATATCCTGCTTGCGCACCAGCGCGCCCTTCCAACTGAGCAGACCAAAATGGGGATCGGCGGGATTGGCGCGTGCGCTGACCAGTTCGGCGGCGGTCTGCCCGGTGACGGCATAGAGCAACAGATTCTGCACGGTGGCGAAAAACGAATTAAGGCTTTTTGCGTCGCTTGCCGACGCAAAAACTTGGTTGGACTGAACGCGGAGAGTCGATCAGCCCGAGGACACATTATATGGAAATTTCAGATCGACAACGACTTTGAAAT
>PDZU01000018.1 GCA_002753095.1 Magnetococcales bacterium | reverse complement strand
TTTTTTTTTTTAAAATGCCCTTGCCCAGCAGCGTCTTGAAGGGCTTGAGATCCCGTTGGATGTCGTCGAAGACATGAAACGTGCCGCTCGTGGGGAGATCACCATAAAAGAGGGCATTAGCAACACGCTGCGGAAGTTCAGTCATGAGCAAATACGAGGGGAAAGACCATTACCTCGATGAGTCAACGGGGGTTCTCAAGAATCTTCTCGGCCTCCCACCCGTTGCGGACAGAGGAGGTGCGGGCGGTAAAAAATTAACGAAAGCTTGTTAGATTAGCTGTGTTGGCCCATCAGAGAGGCGAAACCCGTTGTGACTCAAGGGTAAATGTATCGCCAAAATGGCTGATTCTCCAGCATTTTCTCCTGAATAAGTAAGACCGGGTTGTCAGTCGGGCATGGATGAATTGTGTGTGTCCTGGGCCACCATTTGGCGCACGCAAGCGGTGAGGGCGACGGTAAAGGCGCGCCCGGTCAAAAAGCGCTCATCTGGCTCTTTCTGCAGGGCTTGCTGGAGGAGAGGCAACAGGCAAGGGGGCAGGTCCGGGGCCAGGGCGCGCAGATCCTGTGGATCTTCGCGGCTGATCTGCCAGAGCAGAGCATCCATCTGTTTGGCGGGGAAGGGCAGTTGGCCGCTGAGCAGTTGAAAGAAAAGGGTGCCCAGGGAGAAAAGATCGGCCCGACCATCCAGAGGCTGGGCCCGTACCTGTTCCGGGGCCATGTACCAGGGGGTACCGGCCACCAGGGTGGGGGCCGCCTGCCCCTCCTGGGCGGGTGGGGTTGCGTTGTTGCGGCTGGGGCGAATCAGGCTGAAATCCATCAACTTGATGATACTGTGCGTGGGATCAAAGAGAATATTGGCCGGTTTGATGTCGGCATGCACCAAGTGCTGCCGGTGCAGATAATCCAGGGCCATGGCCAATTTGGCGACGATCAGGATGGCCCAGGGGAGCGGCAACCCTTGCTTGTCGTGGTCCAGAAAGGCTTCCAGCGGCTTGCCGGGGATATGCTCCATGACCAGATAGGCTTGCTCTCCCTCCTCGCCATGATCCAGAACCTTGAGCAGGTTGGGATGGTCCAGTTGTCGGGCCAGTTGGGCGCCGTGCAGGAACTGTTGGCGGGCACGATAAAGCTGCTGTTTGCCCAGAGGTTGATTGGGAGAAAACAGCTTGATGGCCAACATCAGGGGGGTATCGCCGCGCCAACATTGGTAGACGGTACCGTGGCTGCCCTGGCCCAGCACCTCGCCCAGGCGATAGGGTCCGAGTTGTTCCGGGGGGGGAGCGCTTGCCGCTTGCGGCGGGGGTGTGTCCTCTGCCGGGGGCGGCTCTGCGGCGTGCTCTGTCTCATCCAGGGAGGGGGCAACGGCTGCGGCGGGTGTTGCAGCAGCAGGGGGGGCTTTTTTGCTGAGAAAAAAGGCTGCAGGCAGGGCGAGCAGGCCGATGACCGCCAGCCACAGTTGGCCGAGCCAAAACCAAAGCGCCACCCCCGCCAGCAGGATGACACCTGCCAGCGGGAGGGCAAAACAGACAAGCCCGGAATTGGAGGCCGAAAGGTTCATAAGCGACTGATTTCCTGCGCAATCTCAGATGAAAACAAGGAACGGATTTTCTTGAGATGCAGCAAGAAACAGGCCATTTGCAGAACTATTCGACGACAATCGCGGGAGCAGGTTTGTCGTCAAACTGGCGCATGGCCACCTGCGCCGCCACTTTGGCCGCAATCTGCCGATAGACCACGGCTTGCGGGCTTTCCGGTTGGGTGATCAGGATCGGGGTGCCGGCGTCGGCGGTTTCGCAGATCACCGTATCCAGGGGGATGTGGCCGAGAAAGTTGATGCCAGAGGCGGCCGCTTCGCGCAGGGCCCCGCCATGCGAGAAAATTTCCGAACGATGACCGCAGGAGGGACAGAGAAAATAGGACATGTTTTCGATGACGCCCAGGATGGGCACATCCACTTTCAGAAACATGTTGATGCCCTTTTTGACATCTGCAAGGGCCACATCTTGTGGCGTGGAGACGATGACCACGCCGGTAATGGGCACTTTTTGGCTGAGGGTCAGTTGGGCATCGCCGGTACCGGGGGGCAGATCCACCACCAGATAATCCAGGTCGCCCCAATCGATGTCGCGCAGCAGTTGTTCCACCGCCATGCCCACCATGGGACCGCGCCAGACCACCGGGGTCTCCTCATCCATAAAAAACCCCATGGAGATCACCTTCATGCCATAGGCGATGACCGGGGGCAGTTTGCCGTTGCTGGACTTGGGATCCGGTTTTTCGGTCACATTGAGCATGCGCGGCAGGCTGGGACCATAGATATCGGCATCCAATAGTCCCACCTGTGCTCCGCTCTGCGCCAGGGCTACCGCCAGATTGACCGCCGTGGTGGATTTGCCCACGCCTCCCTTGCCGGAGGCCACCGCGATCACATTCTTGACGCCCGGCAGCAGGGTGGACTCTTTGTTGCGCTCCGAACTGCGTACCTGCGCGGTCATGGTGACCTGGACGGCACTGACCCCCGGCAAGGCCGCCACCACGGTTTCGGCCTGCTGTTTGAGTTTATCTTTCATGGGACAGGCTGGTGTGGTCAACTCTACGGTGAAGGAGACCTGGCCTCCCGCGATCTTTATATCTTTAACAAAACCCAGGCTGACGATGTTGCGATGCAAATCGGGATCGATCACCTGTTTAAGGGCATCGAGAACGTGTTGTTCTTGAATGGAAGACATGCTTCTCTCCTGCAAAAAGAGCCGATGGTCGTAGAGCAAAATTCAGGGAATTGAGGATAGTTGCCGCCCGGAGCAAGTCAAGGCGCAAAGTGCGTCTTGGATGGCCACAGTGCGGGCAAAATTCCAACACGAAAAAAATTTTTCATTGTGTCCAGACATAGGCACGTGTATGTATCAGCAATTATCGGCATGTGACATTTGGATATAACTTCGTCACAGGCACTGCAGGGGGGAAGCGGGTGTATGGTTTGCACAAACATTTCAATGGGGTATGGCAACCATGTCTGATTTTGCATTGATCGTCATCAGTACAGTCTTCGTTAACAATTTTGTGTTGGTTAAATTTTTGGGCATTTGCCCTTTCCTGGGGGTATCCAAAAAAGTGGAGACCTCCCTGGGCATGGCCTACGCCGTGGTGTTTGTCATTACCTTGGCAGCGATCATCTCCTGGCTGGTGGAGCGCCTCATTTTGGCACCATTGGAGATGGAGTATATGCGTACCATCTCCTTCATTTTGATCATTGCCGCTTTGGTGCAACTGACGGAGATGGTCATTCGCAAAGTGAGTCCGGTGTTGTATGCCTCGTTGGGTATTTTCTTGCCGCTGATCACCACCAACTGTGCGGTGTTGGGGGTCGCCTTACTGAACGTGCAGAAGGAGTACAGCTTTTTGGAGGCGACGGTTTATGGCTTTGGGGCCTCGGTCGGTTTTGGCCTCGTCTTGGTGTTGTTTGCCGGCATGCGCGAAAGAATCGATGTATCGGACGTTCCAGCTTTGATGAAAGGTGCGCCGATTTCGTTGGTGACGGCGGGTCTGTTGTCACTGGCCTTCATGGGTTTTTCCGGGATGGTAAAATAATCGGCGTTCCGCCAATCGTTCAAGGAGTTGCACCATGATTGATGCGGTATTGAGTATGAGTGGCATGGCTCTGGCTGCGGGCATCGGGTTGGGTTTGGCTGCCAAAAAGTTTCATGTTCAGGCAGATCCCTTGGGAGAAAAACTGGTTGCAATTTTGCCGGGCAGCAATTGTGGCAACTGTGGTTTCCCCGGTTGTCAGGCTTATGCAGACTCTTTGGCGGCTTCGCTGACCGATGGCGGTGTGGCGATCAATCTCTGTACGCCGGGTGGTGTACCGACGATCAAGGCGATTGCCGACCTGTTGGGTGTGGAGCCGGTGGCCGCCAAAGAGGAGCATGGTCCGCGCGTGGCCTTCATCGATGAGACGCGCTGTATCGGTTGTACGGCCTGTATCAAAGCCTGTCCGGTTGATGCGATTGTCGGGGCCAACAAGCAGTCGCATACGGTGATTGTCAGTTGGTGTACGGACTGCGAAGCCTGTGTGGAGCCGTGTCCGGTGGACTGCATCGCCATGGTGCCGGTGGTGGCGACGCTGTACGATTGGCATTGGGAAAAACCGACCGAACCTGTGGTACACTCTGTCCGTTGATGGGGTTGCACCGATCCCAGGGTGCCGTTTGTTCACATTGAGGGCGGCGCGCTCCTGACAGTCTCTGGAACGAGGAGTAGGCAAGGTGTTTGGATTCATGCACGGAGGAGGAGAGTCTGCTGCTGACGGGGGGTCGCCCGCCCTGTCTGCCATCGAGATGTTACCCATACCGCAGCGTCTGTACCTGCCCCTGCGGCAGCATGCCGGGTATCCCAGTGTTCCTTGTGTCACGGTGGGACAAAAGGTAGGCAAAGGGGAGGTGATTGGGCGTGCGGATGTCTGGGGTTCTGTTCCGTTGCATGCGCCCACCTCTGGGACCGTTGTGGCTGTCACAGCGTGTCCAACAGGCCATCCGACTGGTCTGACCCAATTGGCGGTGGTCATCGAACCGGATGGTGCAGAGCGTTGGTCAGAGGCGGTGCAGGGGATGGTGGATCCGCTCAATGCGGCTCCGTCGCTGCTGAGAGAGCAAATCCGTGCGGCAGGCATTGTGGGTTTGGGTGATGAATGTTTTCCCAGCCATCTCAAGTTGACCCCGCCAAGGGGCAAGAGGGTTGACCTGTTGTTGATCAATGGGGCGGAGTGTGAGCCCGGCCTGAGTGTGCATGAACGGTTGATGGTGGAGCGGGCCAACGAGATTCTCTCTGGTATCCAGATCATCATGCGCATTGTGTCAGCCAAACAGTGTTTTATCGGTATCGAACAGGGCAAGTCGGCGGCCATCCAGGCAATGACGCAGGCTGCGTGGGGGGTGGCTGGTGTGCGTGTGCAGGGGGTACCGGCCATGCGTCCGCACGGTGTGCGCCAGCAGTTGGTGGCGGCGCTGACTGGCAAAAATCTCTCCCTTGGGGCGCGTTTGTTGGACAGGCGCCTGTTGGTCCACAATGTGAGCACGGCCTGTTCGATTCATGATGCGGTGTGGCGCGGTAGACCCTTGTTGAGCCGGGTACTGACGGTTGCGGGTGGGGGGATTGCCAGACCGGCCAATCTGGAGGCGCTGATTGGTACGCCGCTGCGCCATCTGATCGATCACTGCGGTGGTTTGCAAAGCGGTGTTGACCAGCTTTTTTTGGGCGGTCCTCTGCTGGGACAGGCGGTCAACACTCAGGATGTGCCGGTGCTCAAGAGCAGTACGGCGGTTTTGTCCTTTTTGCCCGCTGCAGGCGTTGCCAAACCGCAACAACCCTGCATCCGTTGTGGACGTTGTGTCGAAGCGTGCCCGATGGGGTTGGTTCCGGCGGAGATGGCGCGTCGGGTCAGGAAAGGTCAGTTGATGCGGGTGGCGGAGTTGCAGCTCCACGACTGTACCGAGTGTGGTTTTTGTGGTTTTGTCTGCCCATCCCATATTCCACTGCTCGACACCTTTCGTTATGCAAAGTGGGTGCTTCAGGCGGAGAAGTGGGGCAGGCAGCCGCCCTCTGTTGGTGGGGGGCATGCGTTGTCGGAGAGAGACGGCACGGCAGGGGAGCCTGCTGTCGTGGCGCCCCCTGCGGTTGTGATGGCAGAGGCGGTTGCTGTGCGGGAAGAGGTAACGGTTGGCAGCGCGTCAGGGAAGGGCGCACGCGCAGTGCGTGCAGCGCATGCGGCCAGGGCGGCCAAAGCAGCCAAGGCGAGCAGGGATCAGGCGAAATGATCGCCATCAGCTGAGAGGCAGCAGGCGGAGGGGGTCTGTTATGAATGTTTTACAGGGAGGCTAAATAGAATGTCATGAGTCAAACCAATCAGCTTATGAAGAGTTCTCCCCATGTACATGATGGTGACTCTGTCACCAATGTCATGGAGGCCGTGATCTGGGCGTTGATGCCGGCGACGGCCATGGCGGTGATGATTTTTGGCTGGACGGCCTTGTTGGTGATTGTGATCACGACACTGTCTTGTCTGGTGACGGAGCATCTGTTTTTAAAACTGCGCCAGCGCCCATCGGCCATTGCCGACCGTTCGGCGGCGTTGACTGGTATCTTGTTGGCCTTGACCTTGCCGCCGCATGCACCGTGGTGGATGTGTGTCGCGGGCGGGGTGTTTGCCATCCTGGTCGGCAAGCAGGTCTATGGTGGTTTGGGCTATAACATGTTCAATCCGGCGTTGATCGCCCGCGTGTTTCTTCTGATCTCCTTTCCAGCCCAGATGACGGCGTGGCCGCCGGTGACTCCCTTGTTCAGTGAACAGAGCTATTCGTTGGGGGATTCCATTGCCATTGTCATGACCGGCAAGGTGGGGGCCCCGGAGTTGGCGGATGCGGTCAGTTCAGCGACTCCGTTGGGGCAATATCGCACCGAAACCGGGCTGGGCAAGACGGTACAAGAGGCGTTGGGTGGTGGTTATGGTGGTTATGATGAGGTGCGGGCCGCCGGGGGGTTGATTGGCGGTTCGTTGGGTGAAACCGTGCGGTGTTGGGGGCGGTGGGGGGGGGGTTACCTGCTGCGCAAGAAGGTGATTACCTGGCATATTCCGGTCAGCATGCTGGCGGGTTGTCTGGTGCCGGCGACCATTTTTTGGACCTATGATCCGGCACATTTTCCCGATCCGACCTTTCATTTGTTGACCGGTGGCTTGATCATTGGGGCTTTCTTTATGGCCACTGATATGGTGACTTCGCCGATTACCAGCAAGGGGCAGATTATTTTTGGCTTGGGGTGTGGGCTGTTGACCTATCTGATTCGTACCTGGAGTGGTTATCCAGAGGGGGTTTCGTTTGCGGTGGTCATCATGAATGCGGTCGTGCCATTGATTGACCAGTATACCCGTCCACGGGTTTACGGACATATGGCGTAGAGGGGGGAGCCAGCGATGCCCGATTATCTCAGAATGGGGTTTATATTGATGGTGGTGGGCATGGTGGCCACTGCCATCCTGGCGGCGACCGAGTCGGCCACGCGTGAACCGATCGCCGAGGCCAAACGGCAGGAGACCTTGCGCATGCTGCGGATGGTATTGCCGCCGGGTTTTGACAACGAACCGGTTAACGACACCGTTACCCTGGCAGACAAAAAGCTGAATCGCAAGGAGAAGCCGGTCATTTTTTATCGTGCCCGGAAGGGAACTGACGCTTCGGGGGTGGCCTATATCGTGACGGCTCCTGATGGTTATTCTGGCGATATAGAGATCATGATGTCGGTGTTGCCCACCGGGATGGTTCATCTGGTCCAGATTGTTGCCCAGAACGAGACGCCCGGCCTGGGTGACAAAATTTTGCCGACAAAAACCGATTGGTTGCGGGCCTTTGTCGGCAAAAATCGGGAGAACACCCGTTGGCGGGTGAAGAAAGATGGGGGTGATTTTGATCAATTTGCTGGGGCCACCATCACCCCACGGGCGGTTGTCCATGCGGTCAAGCGCGGTTTGGATTTCTTCGTCGAGAAGAAAGAGCTGATCTTTCAACCCGCCACGGTGGAGAAAAAGCCATGAGCGACAATAAAACCAGTCAATTGATTACCGATGGTCTGTGGTATAACAACGGCATTTTTGTGCAGATGTTGGGGATGTGTCCGACCTTGGCCGTGACGACCTCGGCGGAGAATGGTTTGGGTATGGGTTTGGCCACCACCTTTGTTCTGTTGGGTGCCAATGTTGTGGTGTCGCTGATTCGCAATTTTATTCCCTCTGCCGTGCGTATTCCTGGGTATATCATTGTCATTGCGGCTTTTGTGACCATTGTTGACCTGAGCATGAATGCATATTTGCATGATCTGCATAAGGTGTTGGGTATCTTCATCCCGCTGATTGTGGTCAACTGCATCATTCTTGGGCGTGCCGAAGCTTTTGCCTCCAAAAATGGTGTTTTTGCGTCTGCCATTGATGGGATTTTCACTGGTTTGGGGTTTACCTTGGCTCTGGTTGTCCTGGGTTCTGTGCGCGAGTTGTTGGGGTCGGGATCGCTTTTTGGGCAGGCGCTTTTGGGGAGTGATTTTCATCCGTCGTTGGTTTTTGTGCTGCCGCCGGGTGCCTTTATTGCCTTGGGTTTCATTCTGGTAGGCGTGCGTTGGATCAATGCCAAGCGGGACAACGAGGCTGCTTAACGGTTGTTGGTCGTAAAAGTTCTGCGGGGTCCAGGGGCGATCATCGCCCCTGGCGGGTGCAGGACGGAGCCATGCTTGTAATGTGCGGCGTTTAAAGTAAGCAAATGCGCAGCATTTGCGCACGCCGCACAGATTTGTGCCCCGCAGGGGCACTCTTTGGGAGGGCGGACGCCCGACGTTTAACCTCGCGAACGGATCGTGCTTTTTGTTGTTCGGTGGACGGGTGTTAAGGTTTGCTTGCGTGTTGATTCACCTGCGGACAAAAGCCATTGGGAGGATGTGCGGGTTGGCGCATAAAAGCGCGCCAACCCGCACATCGTGCGTCAATCAGGCGCGCGGCGCCGACGCAAAAAGCGCGTCGGCTTGTCGTGAAAAGCGCGCCAACAGCAACAGCAACAGCAACAGCAACAGCAACAGCAACAGCAACAGCAACAGCAACAGCAACAGCAACAGCAACAGCAACAGCAACAGCAACAGCAACAGCAACAGCAACAGCAACAGCAACAGCAACAGCAAAAACAACGGCAAAGTCCCAGGACTCTGTCCTGGACCTGCCAGGGGGCTCGGCCCCCTGGACCCACAGGTGTTTTGTTTGCCCTATCCCGCCACGCGGGGATAGACAGAAAAGCTGCTTTCATTGATGAGGAAATGGGCTGCAATACTGACGGCATAGCCAAGGGCAATGGCCGGGCTCCATTTCAGGTGGCTGAAGAAGGTGTATTTACCCCGTGCCTGCCCCATCAGGGCCACACCAGCCGCCGAACCAATGGAGAGCAGACTACCACCTACCCCGGCAGTCATGGTCACCAACAGCCACTGTCCGATTGACTGTTGTGGTTCCATGGAGAGGATGGCAAACATGACCGGGATGTTATCTACCACCGCCGACAGGAGTCCCACCAGAATATTGGCTGTCGTGTGGCCCAGGCCGTCGTAGAGGGCATGCGAGGTCAACTGCAGATAGCCCATAAAGCCCAATCCACCAACGCACATGATGACCCCATAGAAAAACATCAAGGTATCCCATTCGGCACGCGCCACGTGGCTGAAAATGTCGAAGATGGGTTCATGATCGCCAACACGTTCGTCAGCGCTTTTGTTGGCAGATTGTTCGATATGGATGGTGCGTTTCAGGTAGTAGCCCAAAAATTTCAAATAGGCCAGTCCGAGCATCATGCCCATCATGGGTGGCAGGTGCAAAAAGTTATGGAAGCTGACAGCCGTGGCAATGGTCAGCAAAAACAGGAAGATCACCCGTTTTGCGCCCCGTTTCATGGCGATGACCTCTGTGCTGGCGCTGGGTTTGCCCGCAGGCACCGCCCAACCCATGATCACTGCCGGCACCAGCCAATTGAGCACCGAGGGAATGAACAACAGGAAAAAGGTCCAAAACTCCACAATCCCCTTCTGCCAGACCATCAGGGTGGTGATGTCACCAAAGGGGCTGAAGGCGCCGCCTGCGTTGGCGGCAACGACAATATTGATGCAGGAGAGGGAGACAAAGGCACTGTTTTCTTTGCCGACAGCCAGTACCACCGCACACATCAGCAAGGCTGTGGTCAGATTGTCGGCGATGGGGGAAATAAAGAAGGCCAACAGGCCGGTCAACCAAAACAGTTGCCGGAAGCTGAAGCCTGAGCGCACCAACCAGGAACGCAGGGCCTCAAAAACACGTCGTTCCTCCATGGCGTTGATATAGGTCATGGCCACCAGGAGAAACAGGAAGAGTTCGGCATATTCCAGGATGTTATGTCTGGCGGCGGCTTCGACGGCAGCGCTGACGTTGCGCTGCATGTATTCCCAGGCAATCAGCACCCAAATCAAACCGGCGGCCAGCAGGACCGGTTTTGATTTGCGCAGGTGGGTGTACTCTTCCGCCATGACAAAGAGATAGGAGAGGGCAAAAATCAATAGCGCCAGATAGCCAATCGAACTGTGGGTCAGATCCAGGCGGTTGGCATCTGCTCCCCCGGCAGCTAAGCTCCACTCCGGTTGCAGTGCCACAAGAAAAGCGAGTATCCCTGACAGAACGACAGCTTTGTCGAGCAGGAAGCGGGCTGCTCGACGTATGGGTGTGACTGGTTGTTGCATGGTTTATCTCCCGACGTTAAAGTGAAGACAGCATAAATTGAAGACATTTTCTTGACTGGAAAGTCTGTACCGCAGGTGCATTTCGCAAAAATTTATCCAACAAACGCACCGGGTCGTTCAGTGTAGAATAAGTAGCCTGAGATGTGCCAGCAAAATGTGCAGGGCAATCGCATTTGAAAGTGGTATGGGGTCAAGGGGGGATTCAGCTGCGGACAAAACCCGTTGGGAGAGTGTGCGGGTTGGCGCATAAAAGCGCGCCAACCCGCACAGCTTGCGTCAATGAGGCGCGCTTGCGCCGATGCAAAAGGCGCATCGGCTTGTTGTGAAAAGCGCGCCAAAGGCAAAAGATTAAAATCAAAAGATAAATTCCCAGGACTCCGTCCTGGACCTGCCAGGGGGCTCGCCCCCTGGACCCGCACATGTTTTGGGTGCTGAATCGTGACGAGATTACGTTGCGACTACACCGATTCCGTCTCCTGGGCAGCCGCTTTTTTGCGGGCCTGCATGGCGGCTTTCATGGCCTCTTTTTGGCGCTCTTTTTCGATTCTGGCCCGTTCGGTACGCTCATTTTTGGCGTTGATCCTGACCTTGTCCAACTCCAGACGTTGGCTGACAACGTTTTCTGCCCGGATCTGCCACTTGCCGTAACGAAAATATTGTACCAAAGGAATGTTGGACGGACAGATATAGGAACAGGAGCCACACTCAATACAGTCAAACAGACTCAGTTCCGACAGCTTATCAAACTGTTCGTTTTTGGTACTCCAGGCCATTTCGCAGGGGACCAGATGCATGGGGCATGCCTGCACGCATCGCCCGCAGCGAATACAGGCTTTCTCCTCATGATCGCGAATCTCGGCCTCTGTCAAGGCCAGAATGCCAGAGGTGGCCTTGACCACAGGAACATTCAGATCGGAAAATTGAATCCCCATCATGGGACCACCCATTACCAGACGCTTGGTACTGGTTTTTACCCCTCCCACATGGTCGAGCAACGCGCGCACAGGGGTGCCGATCAGACAGTGCGCGTTGACCCCGTTGGCAATGCCCTTGCCGGCGACCGTGACCACGCGGGAGATGAGCGGACGCCCAAAGAGCACCGCTTCACGCACGGCCAACGCCGTGGCCACATTGTGTACCACAATGCCCACATCCAGGGGCAGCTTGCCGGAAGGCACTTGCACCCCGGTCATGGTCTCGATCAACTGTTTTTCGCCGCCCTGCGGATAGCGGGAGGGGACGGACTGGACACGCATGTTGGGGATGGATTGGGTGGCCTTCTCCATGGCCCGAATGGCGTCTGGCTTGTTATCTTCAATACCAATAAGACATTTATTGGATTGCAAGATATGCAGCATGATCTGGAGACCCTCGACAATCTCAGCAGCAGACTCCTGCATGAGTCGGTCATCACAGGTGAGATAGGGTTCACACTCTGCCCCATTGGCCAACAGCAAATGAATTTTGGCCCCAGAAGGCGGAGAGAGTTTCATATGGCTGGGAAAGGCAGCCCCACCCAACCCGACAATGCCGGCAGCACGAATTTTATCGCGCAATATATCGGGCGCACAGTGCAAGGGATCGGCAACGCCCTGCAGGGTTGGCAACCATTGATCGCGACCGTCTGCCTCGATGGTGATGCACAGCATGGTCATGCCAGAGGGGTGACAGACGGGTTGGTGTTCGATGGCAACCACGATCCCTGAGGTGGGGGCATGCACGGGTGCCGAAAAGGAGTCTGTACTGCTGCCGATCACCTCCCCCTTTAAAACCAACTGACCGATTTGAACGCAGGGTGAACTGGGCTGTCCCAGATTCTGGTGCAGCGGAACGTGCAAAAAGCGGGGAATAGGCAGTTGGGTGATCGCCTGTTGATTGGTCAACTCCTTGCGATAATCCGGGTGGAGACCGCCCGAACAATATTTGGCGGTATCCTGATGTTGAAACGATTGGTAGATCTCATTGAAAAATTTGAACACTGTCTTTGACTCCTTTTGGGGAGAAAAGCCTGCTCCTAGTGTGGATAAACAGAGAACATGTTTTTGTTGACGATACCTGTCCCTTCAGTGCCACGCCGGCGACTGATCCAATCGACGGAGGAGTGCCACCGATCCCGGCGGTCAAGGTGACCAACACGGTTGCACGGCCAGGAAAAACGAGGTAGTTCATAACAGGGGAGAGACTGTGTGCAGAGTGCTGGGCGAATCATGACGAATCCGCAAGAGGCGTTTCAACATTGTTGACCTCCTTGAACAAAGCATGGGATGTGTCCCCGCAAGGGTTGGAGACGGATGCAGGATTCTATTCCTGGATATAATGCGAGTCAAGTTGTGACGTGGTCGTCACCGCTGGTCATAGTCTGTTGCAACTGGGCGATTTGCTGAATCAGACGCTGCGAACGGTTGGCCATGCTGAGCATGATGCGCAGGGCCAGGGTGGGATCCTCCTTGACCCATTGCAGAAAACCACTCTGATCGATGGTCAGCACCCGGCTTTCGACCAGGGCGCGGGCAGTCAGTAGACGGGGGGTGTGGCCGAAGAGGGAGGTGGTACCAAAGACTTCATTCTTTTCCAACACCTCCAGACGCAGCCAGCAGGCCCCCTCTTTTTCCAGGCTCATTTCCACTTTGCCTTCCAGAATAACATAACAGCAATCGGCAGGATCACCCTGCCGGAAGATCATCTCCCCGGCAGCATAGAGTTTCCCCAGGCCATGGGCGACCGAATTGCGAAAGAGCATCACTGCAACTCCTTTTGAGAATGAGATTTTTTCCCTGGTCGCAGCATGCGCAGCATGTTCCAGAGCGTCAAGGGATGGAACAGTTCCCGGGCGATGTGCAGATAGGTGGCACTGCCGGTAAAGGTGTTCCAGAAAGCGGAGGAGAGGGGGCAGGCGACTCCCTCGTCGAGGCATTTTTCGCGGCGCAGGAGGGCCATCATGGCACGCCGCAACAGGGGAAAAAGGCGAAAAAGATGGTCGCAGGCAAAGAGCAGATGGCCCAGACGGTTATCCCAGAGCAGAGAGCGACAGACCGGCCAGTAGTGTTTCTGGAAATCGTTGGCCGCCACGCCATGCGCCAGGGCGGTAAAGGCCAACCGTTTGGCCATGCGGTAGGCCGAGCCGATACCATCCTTGTAGAGACGGGAGACGCTGGCGTCGCCAACCATGACCACCCGGTCCGCAAAAGGATTACGCGCGGGTCCGATGACAATGTTGGGTTGACAATGACACGGTTGCACGGGAATGGTCCAGCCTTGCGGCAAACATTTTTTCACCTCCGGGGCGGCAAAGAAGCTTGCCACCACCTCGTGGTCGATATGATCCCCCAGCAGGACCAGGGTGGCATAGTGTCCCTTGGGGGTGATGGCGGCAAATTTCAGATAGGGGATGTCCAATAAAAAAACATGCATGGCATGCCCCAAATGTTGTTGTACCTGATCGGCACCATAATAGAGTTCTGCCACATAGGCACGGGTTGTGGCCGGTCTCTGGTAATTGAAACCAAGATTTTCAAAGAGTTGCAGGCTTTTGCGCTGGTTGATGCCAACGGCGCCGATCAGCAGATCATAGCGCTTGCCGGGTTGATTGGCAGCGACGACAACAGGAAAGCCCTCTTCGCGCCGCAGCGCGCTGACCGAACAGGGCAGGTGACAGGCGCCCTTTTCGATGGCCATCTCCAGCAAAAATTGATCAAAACTCTGCCAGGGTAGGGGGGTTTGATGTTCCGCCCCCTTGGGACCGGCGCCGCGAAAAATGGTGGCAATGCGCATCTCCTGGCGTGGCGCATCGATCCGGGCAGATTCACGATCGGTATGGAGGATGTAGGCATTGATGGTATCGATGACCACGGTATCGGGTAAGAGGATCCCTTCGGCAGCCAGCATTTGAATGAGTGACTCGGAGATCACACCACCACACATGTTGCAGCCAGTGGGACCGGTGCAGCCATACCGCTTGGGTTCGTAGATGTCGATCGAGAGTTGCACATGCAGTTGACGGGCCAAATCCAGAAGAAATATGGCGGAAAGCGTACCGCCTGGCCCCCCCCCTACGATGGCTACCGTCGACCCGTTAGCCAGTTTCACCTCATGTTTTCCTTGTTGAAAGTCAGGGAAAAGCTCCCTTCTTGGCAGCAATTTTCCTCGATTGTGCGCGACAGTGCAAGCTTGTTGACAAGCACGGCATGCGGTATTGACAAATCGGCTGGTAAAGTCCATTCATTAACCGGGAGTTAATCGATGCACTTTTTTTGGGGGTGGCAACCATCGTGATCGACTTTGCTTGGCCATGGAGCCTGTTATTTTTGCCGTTGCCCTGGATATGGCGTGCATGGTTGCCTGCCGTAGCCGGGCGTGCGGCCTTCATTCTGTGTATTCCGGGAGCACGTCAGTGGCAATTGCCCACGCCGAGCCCGGTGCAGCCACCCGTGGCAAGCCGTTGGCAGCGTCTGCTGGCTCTGTTGACCTGGTTGTTGTTGCTGCTGGCGGCCAGCCAACCGCAGTGGGTGGGGGAGCCCATGGCGTTGGCCAGCAGTGGGCGCGACCTGATGTTGGCCGTCGATCTGTCCGGCAGTATGGAGACCCGTGACTTTGTGCGCGAAGAGCAGACCATCGACCGTTTGACCGCCATCAAGCAGATTGCCGGCGCCTTCATCGAGCGCCGCGTGGGTGATCGTCTCGGCTTGATTCTGTTTGGCAGCAACGCCTACCTGCAGGCCCCGTTCACCTTTGACCGCAAAACCGTGCGTACCTTGCTCGACGAGTCGATCATCGGTCTGCCCGGCAAAGAGACGGCCATCGGTGATGCCATTGCCCTGGCGGTCAAAAAATGTTCGGAAAGTGCCAAAAGCGCCCAGTCTGCCCCGGCAACAGTGACCCCGCCTGCCGGGCGCCGGGTTCTGTTGTTGTTGACCGATGGCGCCAACAATGCCGGACAACTGACCCCGCAGCAGGCCGCCCAATTGGCTGCCGATGCCGGTTTGGTGATCTATACCATCGGTATCGGGGCCGACGAAATGGTGGTGCGCACTCTGTTTGGCAGCCGCAAGGTCAATCCTTCTGCTGACCTGGACGAGGCCGCTTTGACCGCCCTTGCCACGCGCACTGGTGGTCGCTATTTCCGTGCCCGCGACACGGCAACCTTGCAACAGATTCATCAGCAACTGGATCAATTGGAACCGGTCGTGGCCGAGTCGCAGCACTATCGTCCGATACAGGCGCTCTATGATTGGCCCTTGGCGTTGGCCCTGCTGTTGGCTGGTGGCTTGATGACGTGGGAGGTGCAGCGGCGGCCATGCATGTGAGTGCCTTTCATTTTCTACGGCCAGAGTGGTTGTTGGCACTGTTGCCGCTGTTGTGGCTGCTCTGGCGTTTGTGGCGGCAACAGGCCGGGCATGGGCTGTGGCATCGGTTCTGCGATGCCCATTTGTTGCCCCATTTGCTGGAGAAAAGTGGCCGCAGCACCGGTCGCGGGCGGGTGTACGGCGTGGCGGTGGCGGGTGCGCTCCTGATTGTGGCCCTGGCCGGACCAGTGTGGCGGCAGGTGCCGCAAGCGCTGTTTCAGGGGCAGTCGGCCCTGGTGATTGTGTTGGATCTCTCCGTTTCGATGGAGGCGGGGGATTGGCAGCCCAGTCGTTTGGTGCGGGCCAAACAGAAGGTGATCGACCTGTTGCGACAGCGTCGGGAGGGGGTGACGGCGCTGGTGGTGTTTGCCGGGGAGGGGTTTGTGGTGACCCCCTTGACCCAGGACAGTGCCACCATTGTGCTGCAACTGGCCGCTTTGGAGCCGAAGTTGTTACCGGTACCGGGCAGTCGCCCGGATCGGGGGGTGCAAAAGGGGTTGGAACTATTGCGGCAGAGTGCCGTGCCGCAGGGGCAACTGTTGCTGCTGACCGACGGTTGGGATGGTGCTGAGGAGATGGCGCAGCAGGTGACCCAGGCCGGGCATCGCTTGGCCATTTTGGGGGTGGGAACGCCGCAGGGGGCGCCGATTCCCATGGCGGATGGGGGATTTCTCAAAGATGGCCAAGGTTCCATCGTGGTGGCCAAACTGGATGAAGAACAGTTACGCCGCGTGGCCCGTTGGGGTGGGGGGGCGTACCAGCGCATGCAGAGCGATGATGGCGATTGGCAGGCGCTGTTGTCTGCTCAGACGATGGGGCCGATAGAACGCAGCGCTGGACTGGCGGCGCAGTGGCAGGAGGAGGGGCCATGGCTGGTGGTGTTGGCCCTGCCGTTGCTGGCTTTGGCCTACCGGCGCGGGGTGTGGTGGGTATGGTTGTTGCTTCTGTTGTGGCCGCAATGCGGGCAGGCCATGGCGTGGGCGGATTGGTGGCAGCGCCCCGATCAACAGGCCCTGAAGCTGTTGCAAGCGCAGCAACCTGCAGCGGCGGCAGAGCGCTTCAGCGATCCGCTCTGGCGTGGTGTGGCGCAGTATCAGGCCGGGCAGCACGAGAAGGCGCTGCAAGCGTGGCAACAGGCTCCGTCGAGCGAAGCACTGTACAATGCCGGCACGGTGTTGGCCGAGCAGGGCAACTGGGCCGAGGCGGCGCAACGGTTGCAGGAGGTGCTGCAGCGCCAACCGGACCATACGGATGCGCGCCACAATCTGCACTGGGTGCAGCAGCGCTTGCAACAGCAACAGCAACGGCAGCAGGAAAAGCCGGGTCAATCTGGGGCAGAGCAACCGCAACAGCCGCAACAGTCGCCCTCCGCCGGGCCAGAAAAAGGGCGGGAAGCGACCCCTTCCCAGGGTGAACAGGGCAAGGGGTCCAGCACGCAGGAGCGGAAACATACCCAGGCCGCACCCCAGGCTGCAGAGGGGCAGGTGATGCAGGCCGAGGCGTCTGGGGGGGCACATGGGGAGGATCTCCCGCAGACGGAGGCGCAACAGACGGCGCAATTCTGGATGCGGCGTATACCCGACGATCCTGGTGGTTTGTTACGGCGCAAATTTCTGTATCAGTATCAGCGGGAGAGTTCCGCAGCGGGTCGGGCAGAGGAGAGGATCAATCCATGGTAGTGAACCGTTCATGGTTTGTCTGGTTGTTGGGGACATGGTTGTGTCTGGTGTCCGCGCCAGGGGCGGGCCAGGGCGCGGGGGGGGATGATCTTTTCCTGGCGGTGCAGGCCACACCCCAGAAGGTGATGGTACAAGGGCAGGTGGTGTTGACGGTACAGTTTTTTCGCGCCATTGAGATTGCGGGTGCCGCGTTGAGCGCGCCGGAATTGGCGGCGGAGCAGGCTGTATTGGAACGTCTGGGGGAGGATCGGGCCTATACGAGCAGCCATCAGGGGCGCCCCTATCAGGTGGTGGAGCGGCGCTATGCCCTATTCCCGCAGAAGAGTGGCCGATTGACCATTCCCCCGTTACGGTTGGAGGTGCAGAGTGGACGGCGGGGTTTGTTTGCTTTTTTGGATGACTCCTTGGCCGGGCGGAGCGGGGAGATCAAGCGTCGTTTTTCTGAGGCGGTAGAGATAGAGGTGGAGCCGATGGCGTCCCAGGCCCAGGGGGAGCGCCACTGGTTGCCAGCGCACCGCGTGCAGTTGTTGGAAAAATGGCAGGAGTCGTCGCTGCGTCTGCAGGTGGGGGAGTCGGTCACACGGACCCTGACCCTTTTGGCCGATGGTTTGACGGCGGCCCAGTTACCGGAGTTGGCACCCCTGGCCCTGGCCGGGCAGGGGGAGGAGATGAAATACTACCCGGATCAGCCACAGTTACGCGACCAGCACGAAGCAAGCGGTATCATCGGCATGCGTCAGGAAAAGGTGGCCATGGTGCCGACCAGGGCGGGCAAGGTGGTGTTGCCGGCCATTGAGGTGGCGTGGTGGAACGTGGATGAAGGGCGGCGCGAGGTGGCGCGGATTGCGGCGCGTACCGTGGAGGTGGCCGCCGCTGCCCAGGCGCAACAGCCTGTGCGCGCGCCGGCAGCAAGCCAGGGGCCGGCGGAGGTGGGCGCGGCGCCAGAGGTGCCGGCGCGCCAGGGGGGAGCGGTGGCAGAGCCAGCCACCGCATGGCTGGTGCCTTTTCTGGCGTTGGGTTGGGGGGTGACAGTGCTGTTGTGGGGGATCAGTGGCTGGCGCAGGCGTCAGGCGGCCCAGCCTGTGGCTGCGGCTGAAGTCCAAACGGTGGCGCAGGCGGATCATTGGGCGGTTCTGCAGAGGGCCTGCCAGGATGGTGCGGCGCCACTGTGTCGCACCGCTCTGCTCTCCTGGGCGCAGGCGCGTTGGCCAGAGGCCCGCTTGGCTCATTTGCACGATCTGGAGCATTTTTGGCAGAGACAGGGCTGGCACGAGCTGGTGCAGGAATTACATGACCTGCACCGTTGCTCGTTTGCCAGCCAGGGGGAGGTGTGGCAGGGCGCGCGATTGTGGCAACAGTTGCACGCCCTGCCTGCGTCAACGCGCTCTGGGCATCATGCCGTGTTGCCTGCACTCTACCCGTTGGAGGTCACCCATGCACCCCCTTGATGCACTCTTGCGCAACCGGCGTTGGCGGCTTATGCCTTGATGATCACCTCGCGAATTGTGTGGTTTCCAGCTTTGGTAACGGTGTAGGTGATGCCACCATAGGACAACACCTCTCCTTCCTGGGGAATCTCCTTGAAACAGTCCAGCAGGAAACCGCCCAAGGTTTCATAGCTGCCCTCCGGGAGAGCAATGCCCAGTTCATCGCGCAAAGCGACAAGCGGAATGCGGGGATTGACCCGCCAGGTATGATCTTCTATGGCTTGCCACCAAGTGGTTCCCTTGTCGTGCTGATCATATTCATCCCGGATCTCTCCCACTACCCGTTCCAGAATATCTTCCAGTGAGACCATCC
The DNA here is from genome assembly GCA_002753095.1 of Magnetococcales bacterium. Lineage (GTDB taxonomy): Bacteria > Pseudomonadota > Magnetococcia > Magnetococcales > Magnetaquicoccaceae > Magnetaquicoccus. Next base: position 32,424 of record PDZU01000018.1, on the reverse strand, counting down.
CCACGCAGCCACCATATTCGTCCACGACGATCACCAAGCGTTCCCCCTGCTTCTGAAAGTAGGAAAGAATGGTCTCAATACTCTGTGACCCTGGATCAAAGCGGATCGGTTTGACAAAGGAACGAATCGGTTGATTCTCTGGTTGCCCCAGCATCTCAACGGTATTCACATAGCCGATGATGTTGTCCACCCGTCCTGCATAGACCGGCAGCAACAGATGGGCATGTTGGCTGGCGGCGCGCAGCGCCTCTCCGCAGGTGCTGTTGCGGTCCAGGGAGCGCAGATCAATCAAGGGGACCATAATATCCCGTGCCCTGGTTTCGCTGAAGTTGAACAGGCGGCGGATCATGTGCCTCTCCATGGGCAAAATATCCGTCTCCTGGTTGTGCATTTGCAGCACCATGTCGATCTCTTCCCGCAGGGTCAGGGGATTTTTTTTCTCTTTGCCCCCAAGAAAGAAGGTGACCACCTTGAACAGGGCTGAAAACACCAGGATGATCGGGTAGAAGAGAACAGAGGAGGCTTTCAGCACATAGATGATGCGCGGTGTCAGGTAGTCCGATTTTTGTTGGAAAACGCTTTTGGGAACAATTTCGCCAAACACCCAGATCAGAGGGGCAGAGATGGCGATGGCCAACCATGAGAGCTCTTGCCCCAACACTTCGATGGCGAAGATGGTGGAAAGAGAGGCATTGGTCACGATGGCCACATTGATGCCTACCAGGGTGGTGGTCAGCAAATGTTCCGGTTTTTTCAACATCTCCAGGGCGAGTTGTGCCCCCTTTGATCCTTTTGCGGCCAGATGACGCAAACGCAGGCGGTCGGCGCTGACAACGGCAATTTCCGCACCGGCGTAGAAGGCTTCAACGAGGAGACAAGCGACGATCATGAATGGAATGGTCCAGACGTCCATAACCTATAGCTCCTTGTTTTCTGTCGTCTGTGCGTTGGAAAGAGGTTCCGCTTGCGACGCGATGAGTGGAACCGATGTCGTGGCGGGCGGCAATTCGGGCTGTTTGCCATAGGTCACGGTAGAAAGACGACAGGCCCGCACCTTGGTGATGCGGTTGTTTTCCACCTCGCTGGCATGGAACTCCCAGCCGGAAAAAATCACCTTCTGTCCTTGGGCAGGCAGTTCTCCCAAATGATACAGGATGGCCCCGGCCAGCGTTTCCACTTGCACATCTGGAATGTCAATATTGCTGCCGGTAAGCTGGTTGAATCCAGTCAGCGACAGGATACCATCCAGCAGGTAACATCCATCCGCCGTTTGCGGGGAGGCGGCGGCAGGGAGCACGTTGGTTGGGGGGGAGTGCAAATCACCGAAAATGGTACCCAGCAGATGGTCCATGGTGACCAGACCGATCAAGCCGCCAAATTCATCCACGACCATGGCATGGGAGAGGTTGCGTTCCCTGAAGGTTTGGAACAGATCGGAGACAAGGCGGTTGCCGACCACAAAATAGGGTTTGCGCAACAGACTCATCCACCCTTGGGGCGATTTGGCCAATTCCGGGCCGACCTTGATCATGTCGCGCACGTGGAGGATGCCCAGAATATCATCCCGGTGCCCTTCATAGACGGGAATGCGTGTCAAACCGGTTTGCTGAAAGGCGGCAATGGCATCTTGCCACGTGGATTGTTTGGGCAAAAAGATGATGCGGGCGCGTGGCACCATGATGTCCTGCACCCGACTGTTACCGAAGACAAAAATATTGTGGATATACTCCCGCTCCGTTTCATCCAGCACACCATCCTGGGTGGCCTGCTCCGTCAGGGAGCGTACCATCTCCTCAGTGACGGTTTGTTGTTTTTCCGTTTGTGGACCGACGATCATGGTAATGAAAATATTGGCGACCCAGCGTACCACCCTGCGTAGTGGCGTGATAAAGGTCATGAAACTGGCGATGATCGGCGCAACGATGCCTGCAAATGCAATGTTATTGCGTACCGCGATGGTTTTTGGGGTGATTTCACCGACCAGTAACAGGATAGGGAGCATAATAAAGATGTTGACCCACCATTTATCCTCACCGCCTAAAAATTTAATGAGCAGTGTTGCCGAAATATTGGAAGCGGCCACGTTGACCAGCTCGTTGCCGATCAGGATGGTGGCGATCAGATTACGTGGGTCGCTGAGCAGGCGGCGGATGAGGGCGAGACGGGGATGTTTTTCTTTGGCCATTTGTTGCAATTGGATTTGATTCAGGGAAAACATGGCCACTTCAGTACCGGAAAAGAATGCCGAGCATCCCAATAATCCGGCGAACAATACCAGCAGAAAAATGTTGATCGGATCGGCCCAAAACGATGGTTCCATACAGTACTCCGTTAAAGAAGATTTGCGGATTATTGCAGGGCTTTTGCGATTGGTTACCCATGCAACTCTCCGCTGCCGACTGCCTTGCCGGAGCGATGTACTCCCAACAGCAGCGGCTATCGCGTACCACTCTACACGATGAAGCTGAATCCAAGTTGAAAGGTATTCCGATTTTTTGTTTTGGACTTTAATTTTCTGCCCAGCGACGCCTGCAGGATGTCAATCATTCACCGCCTTGATGATCTCTTCCTTGGCTTGTTGATACTCCTTTTGCGCGCTCTGGATCTGCTCCTCGGCGGTGGCCAAAGTCTGCATGGCCCTCTCCACATCGGTATCTTCCAGCAGCTTTTGCAAGGTATCGATCACGATATGATCTTCATCGTCCAGGATATTGAGGGAAGAAAAGTCGCCACGCAGGGCCTGCAAGCGATGTTCGCAGATGCTCTCCTCATTCTCCTGGGAGTGGGGGCAACTGCAGGTAACGGTCAGGTTGGAACCTGCGCGACGGAAACAGAGTGCAAACGGTTCCGAATCGGGTTCCTGGACCATGACGGTGATCTCCTGGACCGGATTGAGCATCACCTCATAGGCGGCCACTGCCTTTTTCACTGTCGGGAAAAGATGTTGTTCGTCCAACAGCTTGTCCAACCCCATCTTTTGCAGTTGTTTGCGGAAGGGCAGAGTGGTGTCCGCCAATTTAACCTGGATATTGGCGGCATGACACTCCCGGAGCAGTTCAGCAAACTGTTGCGCGGCGGTGACATCCATATCGGTGATGGCTTGGGCGTCGATGACCAACCATCGCACCGGCACCTCGGGGGCCTGAATCAGTGCGCGCAAGCGACTCATGACATGACGGGCGTTGGCGAAGATCAACGGGGCATAGAGGCGATATACCACCAAACCGGGAACCCGTTCGCCCTTGCTGTGTGAGCCCATGTCATGAAATTTTCGACCGGGTCCCACACGTTGCAGTACGGCGTCGCCGGGTCGGGAGACCTCGACGAGCAGGCCAACCAGAGAGATCAACAGACCCAGAATGATGCCCGGCACCACACCGGCGACCAGGATGGCAGTGGTGACGGCAACGGAGACGGAAAATTCAAAGCGGTCGATGCGGTAGAGTTCACGCAAGGGGGCCATCTCCAGCATGCCCAGACCGGTGACGATGAGGATGGCCCCCAGGGCCACTTTGGGCAACACGGCGATCAGGTCGGTCATGAACCAGAGAAAGAGCAGTAGTCCGGCGGCGGCAATGAGTTGAGCCACCTGCGATTTGCCATTGGCGGCGTCGACGATGGAGGTGCGGGACTGACTGGCCGAGACAGGAAAGCCTTGCAACAGGCTGGCCAGACCATTGGCCATGCCCAGGGCGACCAGTTCCTGATTGGGGTTGATGGTGTATTTGTTTTTGATGGCAAAGGCTTGGGCCAGCAGGATGCCATCGGAAAAGGCCAGGAAAGAGATGGCCACTGCCGCCGGGGCCAGGGCTGGAATGTCGGACCAGTGAAAGTTGGGGATGAGCAATCCTGGTGTTCCCTGTGGTACATGACCGACCATCACCACCCCGGTTTTCTCCAGTCCAAGTATCTGTCCGGCCGCAATGGCCAGCACTGTGACCACCAGGGCACCGGGTATCTTGGGCAGAGAGCGCCCCAGTATCACCATGACCATGATCAAGGAGATACCGAAAAGAAAGGTTGGGGTATGGGTTTCCGGCAGGCGGACGATGATTTGCCAGAGCAGAGGAAAAAAATCCTCTCCTTCGGTTTTGATGGCAAAGAGTTTGCCCAACTGGGTAGAGACAAGAATCAGGCTGGCGCCGTTCAGATAGCCGGTCAAGACGGGTCGGGAGAGAAAGTCGGCGATGGTGCCGACGCGCAGGCGTGCGGCAGCGATCAGAATGACAGCCGAGATCATGGCCAGGGTGGCCGCCAGGGCCGGAATGCGGCTCGGATCTCCGGCGGCCAGGGGCAGGATGGCTGTCCCGGCCAACAGACCGATGGCGGCATCGGGACCGGCGATGACATGCCGGGATGAGGCAAACAGGGCATAGCCCACCGAGGCGGCCAAGGCAGCATAGATACCGCTGATCGGCGGCATGTGGACCAGTTCGGCATAGGCCAGTACGGAGGGGATCATGACCACACAGGCGGTCATGCCTCCGACCAGATCACCACGCAACCAGGAGAGGCGATAGGCGCGCAGGGTATGCACCAAGGGAAGAAAGGGGAGAGCTTTGGCCATGGTCTAGCGCATCTCAATCACTCTTGATGATGATGTATGGTTACGCATGGTTACTCTGCAGTCTCCTTTTTCGGCAGCAGCAGCGAGGCCAGCACGCCCAAGCCAAGGACGGAGAAGACCACGACCATGCTCTGACCGGGGGTGATATGCACATTGGGCCATTGGAAGATGTTATTGCAGGCTTCGATGAACAATTTGCCCCCGATATAGAAGAGCAGGGCGATGATTGATTTATCCAGGTGGACCAGATATTTCATCAAACTGCTCAAGATGAAGAAGAGGGCGCGTAGTCCCATGACCCCGAAAATCATGGCACTCCAGACCAGGACCGGTTCTTTGGTGACGGCGATGACGGCGGGCACCGAATCAAAGGCAAACATCACATCGGTGGCCTGGATGACCATGGTGCAGAGCAGTGCCGGGGTGGCGTAGCGGGCGGCGCCCTCCTTGAGTTGGATGGAGGGATCTTGGCTTTGCAGTGCCTCCGCCTCCTGACGGGTCAGGATCATATCCTGGCCGTGCAGGCGCGGGAAGACCGGCATGAACCGTTCCGTGAAGCGCACCGACCAGTGCTGCGAATAGTCGTGCAGAGACTCATCGGCACCACCGGCGGTGAGCATTTTCCAGGCGGTCCAGAAGACCACCACAGCAAAGAACATGCCGACCCAGGGGGAAGCGGCATAGAGCGCAGTACCCACGCTGGCAAAGGCCAGACGGAAGATGATGGCTCCCAAAATGCCGTAAAAGAGCACACGACGCAGTAGAACCTCTTTGATGTTGAAGGAGGTGAAAATGACCATGAAAACCATCACGTTATCGAAAGATAACGACTCTTCCAACACAAAACCGACCAAAAAGAGTTTGGCATAGGCCGGATCGAAGGCAATCCACAGATAGCCGGCAAAGGCCAGCGCGGCAACCACCCAGAACAGGAACCAGAATGTGGCCTCTTTCCAGGTCATCATACGGTTTTGGTGATGGGCGTGAATGTCGGTGACCATATAAAAGATAATGACCGAGGCCAGAATTAACTGAATGGTTACCGGAAAGCCGATGTGTTGCAGTTCCATGGAACACCTATTCCTGACAAGACGACAGATTGGACGAAACTTCTGCTGCAGGGTTGCTGCAGCAGAAGGAAAACCGACTACGGATGTTACAGATCAAAGTCGCTGGGTTCGAGTCGCAACTCCCGGCAGATGGTACGTACCATATTTTTCTCTTGTTCGTCAAACTGTCCATCGGAGCTACCGATGGCGCAACAGACCCGTACCAGCAGGCGGGCCTGATCGGGATCCTTGATTTTGGCAATGACCTGCAAGGATTCGGCCTTGCCGAGGGCAAAATCAAATTCGATTTTGCCCATATGTTTTTGGAAGGACTGGATCACCTCCTGGCTTTGAAAGACCTTGAGGGCGTCGGAGTTTTGCACGAAGCCCAGCATTTTTTGCTTTTCGGCGCTGCTGACGCTGCCGTCGGCAGCGGCGACCAGCGCGCACCCGGCCAGAATCGCTTCCATCAGGTCACGATTTTTGAAGCGCCCCATCTCTTGCGAAAGAGAGGATTGCCACTGGCTGGCGCGATTTTTTAATTCGTCGAAGAACCCCATCTTGACTTTCCCTTTTCTACAGGTGTGAACTGATGACTGGCAACAGATCATGGAAGGTTTTACCCCGACCGGTTTCACCGATGGCATGCATTTTCCATTCGCCCGCATGACGGTACAGCTTGGCCATGACCATGGCGGTGTGTGGACCTTGACTGTTGAGCTGGTAGCGGGCCACCTCCTGCTGGGTGGTGGCATCCACCAGACGACAGTAGGCATTTTGCACCCGCTCAAAGCTGTGACCGGAAAAGCTGTTGACGACAAAGACCAGATACTTTACCCCCATGGGTACGGTGGAGAGGCTGACCAGGATCTGTTCGTCATCGCCCTCTCCGGCACCCGTGACATTATCACCGGTGTGTTGAACGCAACCGCCGCGACTGCGCAGTTGTTGGAACCAGACGGCATCGACGATCTGGTTGTTCTGATCGAACAGCAGGCAGGAGGCATCCAGATCGATTTCATTGCTGCTGCTGAAAATGCTCAGCAAGCCACCCGATTTCTTGGTCACATCCCAACCCAAACCCATAATGATCTGGTTGAGTGGTGTGCCGGACTCTTTACTGAGGCTGATTTTTTGACCTTTGGTCAAGTTGACGCTCATCGTAACTCCTTTCTGGGTAGCAATCAGGCATCCACACCAAAATGACGGGCCAGGGGGGCCAGACCACCGGCAAAGCCCTGGCCCACGGCGCGAAATTTCCATTCGCTGTTGTGGCGATAGATTTCACCGAAGATCATGGCGGTCTCTGTGGAGGCATCTTCCGAGAGGTCATAGCGGGCGATGACCGCCTGATCGGCGGTGTTGAGCACCCGAATGAAGGCGTTCTGGATCTGGCCGAAGCTTTGCTTTTTATTTTCGCCATCGTGGATGGTGACCGCCAGGACCACTTTTTGGATGTCGTTACCCAAGGCGGCCAGTTTGATGCGCACCACTTCGTCATCGCCTGCGCCGACCCCGGTGCGGTTATCCCCCAGATGTTCGATATGTCCGCAGGTGGATTTCAGGTTGTTGTAGAAGATGAAATCCTTGTCGGAACGGACCTTGTTCTGATCGTTGAGCACGAAGGCGGAGGCATCGATATCGAAGGCGTTGCCATCGGTTTGTCGCACATCCCACCCCAGTCCCACGGCGATTTCCACAAGGCCGGGGGCCTCTTTGCTCAAGGACACATTGCCCCCTTTGCTTAAATTGACACTCATTTTGCACTCTCCTCATGGGTTGTATGGTTGTGTTGTGTGGTGGATTCCGTGTGTGCGGTCTCCTCCTTTTCCACATGGCGGAACTCCACCATGGTGATGCGATGGTTGTCCATGCCGACCACCTTCATTTCCGCACCCTCAATGGCGACGGTCTCCCCCACCTTGGGTATGTGTCCCAAGAACTGGTAGATCAGGCCGCCGATGGTGACAAAATCGGTATTGGTCGGGAATTGATACTGAAGGAGACCTTCCAACTCCATCATGCGCATGGAGGCATCGATACAGTAGCCGCCATCCTCAAGTTTGCGGAAGCGGCGGGTATTGGTGGTAAACTCATCCTCATATTCACCGACGATCTGTTCCAGAATATCTTCCAGGGTGATAATCCCTTCGGTTCCGCCATATTCATCGATGACCACCGCCATCTGCTGCCGGGAGGATTTAAACTCTTTGAGCAGATCGCTCATCATCTTGCTGTTGGGGACAATATAAACCGGATTGACATATTCGGCGATTGTTTGATCCAGGTTCTGGTTTTCGCGCGAGTCGGCCAGGGCACCCAGCAACTCTTTCATGGCCACATAGCCGGTAATATTGTCCAGATTGCCTGCATAGACCGGATAGCGGGCATGGGGGGCTTCGCGGAATTTTTTCAGGGCCATGGCCAGGGTAGTTTCGCGGGTGAAGGCCAGAATATCGGTGCGGGGCACCATGGCGGTGCGCACGGTGCGGCTACCGAAATCCATGACGCTGTGGATCATTTTGGAATCTTCCGAGTTGAAGATACCGGCATCTTCGCTGGCGGTGATGATGGTACGAATCTCCTCGTGGGTCATGTTGAAGTGTTCGCCGTGCGCACCCACCAGACTGCCCTGTCCGACACACCAGAGCAAAAAGTTGGAGGCATGTTTCATGGCCCAGATGACCGGGGTCCAGAACAGGTATTGGGCATCCACCGACCAAGCGACGGCCATGGCCATCGGTTCCGCCTTGTGGAAGGCGAGAATTTTGGGGGCCAGTTCACCACCGACCACGTGCAGGAAGGAGATGATGGCGAAGGCAATCAGGTAGTTGACCAGTTTGGCCCACTGGGTCAGGTCGTCGCTGCTGCCGAAGAGGCCAAAGAGTGAGGTAAACCAGGGTTCCATGATCTGGGCCAGGGTATCCATGCCCAGGGCACCCAAGGCGAGCGAGACCAGGGTGATACCGATTTGGGTCACCGAATAGAACCGTTCCGGTTCTTGATGCAGGCGTTGCACACGGGCGGCAGAGCGATTACCCTGTTCTGCCAGTTGACGAATTTTGCTGCGCCTGGCTCCTGTGATGGCCACTTCGGCGCCAACAAAATAGGCATTACCCAAGATTAAGACTAGAATCAACAACAATTTGAGCCATAAAACGGTTTCCATGTGATTGCGTGTCCTCGATCGCAGTGTATAGGTAGATGTTCGTAAAATTGCGGCTCGTCGAGCATATTAGAGGATGAAGTTGAAATCAAGTTGAATGGGTTGCATTTTTTTTCGTGGTGTTAAAGAAAGTGGATCAGTAACGATCACTGGTTGGCCGTGGGGAAAACCCTACGGTCTTGCTTTTGCAGTTGATTTTTTGCCCCCGCAGGGGGCATCATGTTCTTTGGACATCAAATCCATGCCAACAATAGTGAAGAATTTTGGGTTTTGGGTCTATTACTACAGTCACGAACCGAATGAACCACCACATGTTCATGTAGACAAGTGTTTTTCCTCCTAACCTTGCCAATCACTGCGTCGGCCATGTCGAACGTGCAGGACGTAGACTGTCGTTTCCTCAATGGTGAAAAAAATGCGCCAAGGGGTGCCTCGACCGAAGAGGCATTGCCGGATTTCGCCATCCAGAACATCGCTTTCTGGAGCGAGTGGGTGGGATTCAGGCATGGAACTTAAGGCGAGGATGGCTTTTTTGATGCCTTGCAGCCAACGCGCAGCATGGGGGAGATTCTCGGTTTTGAGCCACGCATGGGCCTCGCGTATGTTGTCCGCTGCGAAGGGTGTGATGACCACGCGGTAGTGTTTCACACCCCCTGGAACTCTGCCGACGCAAAAAAGGTGGCCGCCTCTGTGCCCTCTCCTGCCTGGGCCTGGCGCAATCCCTGCCGAATGGCAGCCACGCTGCGTGCATATTCGATTTGATCCTGGGTTTCCTGCCAGGCTGCGGCATCCATTACCACCAAGGCAGGCTTGCCATTCACCGTCAAAACAGCAGGTCTTCTTGTCTCCTGGAGATGGGCGACAAACTGAGCAGTATCCCGCTTGAATTCCGTGAGTGGACGGATGTCTTCGACAATGTTCATGCTATCCTCATCCTGTTCGCATTTTCTGTCATGCGAGTATAGCGCGATGGGGTGCAATGTGCGAGAGTAAACACGTAGAGCGCAGGGTCTTGTCGCCTTGGCAGCCCACTTTTGCAGAGCAAAAACCTATTGGGAGTTGTGGTGCGATGCGTTTGTTGATCATCGAAGATGACCAGGTGTTGGCCAACCATCTGAAACGGGATTTGGAACAGGCCCATTATGCCGTGGATATGGTGCATAGTGGTCCATTGGGTGAGGCGATGGCCAATGAGACGGAGTATCATGCGGTGATCCTGGATTTGGGTTTGCCGGACAAGTCGGGGTTGACCATCCTCAGGAACTGGCGGCGGCAGGGCAATATTGTGCCGGTGATCATTCTAACGGCCCGCAACACCTGGAAGGAGCGGGTGGAGGGGATCGATGCCGGGGCGGATGATTATTTGGGCAAACCGTTCCATATGGAGGAGTTGCTGGCCCGTTTGAAGGCGATCATCTACCGCTGTCACAGTCGGGTGCAGGGGGCGTTGGCGGTGGGTGGGTATACCTTGGACGAGGCGCGCCAGATGGTGATCAAGCCGGATGGAGAGGGGGTCTCTTTGACGGCCATGGAGTTTCGCTTGATGCGCATTTTTATGCTGGCCCCAGAACGGATCCACTCCAAAGAGGTGCTCATGGAGGCGATTTATGATTATGACCGGGTGACGGATCATAATGTCATCGAGGTTTACATCAACCATTTGCGCAAAAAGCTGGGCAAAGAGCTGTTTCGGACCTTGCGTTGGCAAGGGTATCGTTTTGAGCCGGGAGCCGGGGCATGAAGGGGGTGCGTTCCATCAAGGCCAAGCTGCTGTTGACCTTGGCGGCCAGTCTGGTGCTGATGTTTTTGCTGTTGTGGTGGGTGGTGAGCGGAGCCTTACAGGAGTTGACGGCCCGCTATCTGGAGCAGCGGATTGAATTGGAAATTTCCAGCATTTTGGCTGAATTGTCCTTGGATGACTCGGACAGCATCTCGCTGGATACGCGCCATGTGGATGCGTTGTTTCATTTTTCTTTTTCAGGCTACTATTACCAAATCTCTCTGCAGAACGGAGAACAAAGACAGTTGTTGCGTTCTCGTTCTTTGGGGGAGTTTGTTTTGCAGGTGCCAGAGGTGGTGGTGGGGAACCATCAGCGTTTGATCATTCCGGGACCGAAGGGACAAAAGCTGTTGGCGGTTTTGCAGGCCATGCCGTTGCGGGAGCAGAGCCTGATCATCACCGTTGCCGAGGATCTGACTCCTTTCGAGAAAAACCGTCAGAAGTTTCAGTGGATCTACTCCTTGTTGTCTTTGGGACTGTTGGGGGTGTTGCTGTTGGCCCACTATTGGGCGGTGTTGCAAGCCATCTCGCCGATCAAGAAAATTCACCAGAATGTTTTGCAGTTGGAACTGGGTCAGGTCAGTAAACTCAGTACCGACGTACCGCCAGAGATGGAAAAAATTGTTGATCAGATCAACCGTTTATTGCTGCGCACCGAGCAGCGTTTGATTCGCTCCCGTTCCACCATCGCCAATCTGGCCCATGCGCTGAAAAATCCGCTGGCCACGTTAAGCCAGATGTTGCGCCATTCCCTGCCGCAGCAGGATACGGTGCTGCGGGCAGAGTTGGAAGAGCGTTTGGCGGCCTTGCATGAGTTGATCGAGCGCGAGTTGCGCCGCGCCCGTTTGGCCGATCATGCCTTGTCGGGGACGCTTTTTTGTCCCAAACAGTCGTTGGGGGATCTGGTCCGCGCGCTCAAGAACATCAACTTCCAGAAAAATATTGAGGTGGAGTTGGATTTTTCGCCCGGCATGTTGTTGCCTTTTGATCAGGAGGATATGACCGAGATCTTTGGCAACCTGCTGGATAACGCCTTCAAGTGGGCGCATGGACGGATTGGCGTGACCCTGGAGGAGCAGGAACAGCAGTTTACCATCCGGGTAGAGGATGATGGTCCTGGTGTGGATGCAGAGGAGATGGTGCGCCTGAGCGAACGCGGGGTACGCATCGATGAGAGCCGACCGGGGCATGGTCTGGGCTTGGCGGTGGTGCGTGAGACGGTGCAACACTATGGCGGCACGCTGCACTTTTCCCGTTCTGCCCTGGGGGGATTGCAGGTGGAGATCTCTTTGCCGATGCCGTCGGTGCTTTAATTTTTTACGCTGGCTGTAATCACGGCAACACCTTTTCCCATTGCTGATCCAGCCGTTTGCCGGAGACCGGGAAGAGGGTGCGCAGATCCTGGGCAAAGAGCGAGATGCGAAACTCCTCCACCATCCAGCGATAGTGTTGCAATTCAGGATCCTGCAGACGCACGGCGGCATGCCGTTGGGCCCGTTCCTGATAGCGTTTCCAGTAGGGCTGCAGCTCGGCAGCCCGTTGGCTGTCGCGCAGGGGGGCTTGGCTGCGTCGTTGCAGGCGCAACTCGATGGCCTGCAGATAACGGGGGTATTGTTTCAGCCAATTGGGGGGCGTCTGGCGCAAAAAGCCCGGATAAATCAGGCTCTCCAGGTGACCACGCAGCTCTGTCTCCACCTGGGCGATGCCCGGTATCTCGCCGTGGCGCAGCAGAGCAAGAATCGCCTTCTGCCGCAGCGCAATCTCTTTGACCAAGCCTTGCATCTCCGTCAGTGCCTGGGGCAGCAGCGGGCGACCGTTGGCCAGGCGCTGCAAAAATTGATCTTCGCTGGCAATCTCTTCTGCGTAGCCGTCAAGAAAAATGCGCGCCAAGGCCAGAGAGGCAATCTCCCACCACACCCCTTTGGCCGGACCAAAGGCAGGGTCAAGAGCCGCCAGATCGCGCGGCAAGGCCCACTTTTTTTCCAAAGGTTTCAGTTGTGCGGCCAATTGTAGGGCAAAAAGGCGCACCACTCCCCAACGACTGAGGTGCCGAGCCTCTTCCGCATCCTCCACCAGGCGCAGTGAGACCGACTGGCCATCATCATGGATGGCGGGGAAGCCAAAACTGTTTTTGCGCTCTCCGGCCACCACCACCTGCTGCGGCAGATTGCCAAAGCCCCAGCGGGTCAGTCCAGACTGTTCGAAGGCGCTTTTGGGCAGGGCAGAAAATTGCTTCTTGGCCACCGCACCCCATTGTTGCTGCAGAGCAAGCAGGTCACGCCCCTGCGCCAATACCTTATCGCTGTTCTCCTCGATAATCTTGAAATTCATCCGCAAATGGTCCGGCAGATCCTCGTGCCGCCAGGCATCACCTGGGATGGTGAGGCCATGTTCCCGCAACAGCAACAGACCCAGAACCGATCCCAGCGGTTTGAGGTGATCCGCGTCGGCCAGATGGGACAAACAGAACTGTTGCGCCTGCGGCAAGGGTACCAGCGGGCGGCGCAGGGTCTTGGGCAACCCTTTGAGCAGGGCCAGAATCTTGTTGGGCAACAGACCGGGGACCAGCCATTCAAAAGGGGCCGCTGGCAGTTGGTTCAGGAAGGGCAGGGGAATCTGCACGCTGATGCCATCTTCGCCGGCGCCAGGGTTGAAATGGTATTCCAGTGAAAGTTCCAGGCCGTTGACCAGCAGGTGACCGGGAAAGCTCTCTCCGCTGATACTGTCGCTCTCCTGGCGCAGCAGCATCTCCCGGTTGAAATAGAGCAGGCGGGCATTGCGCTTTTTGGCCTGCCAGTACCATTGGTGGAAGAGATGGGTGTTGTAGATCGAGGGGGGGAGTTGTTGCGCATAAAAATCATACAATACCTGCTCTTCCACCAGCAGATCGCGGCGGCGGGAGCGGTGTTCCAGTTCGTGTACCTCGGCAATCAAACCCTGATTATGGGCAAAGAAGGGGGCAGAGCTTTGCATCTGTCCCTCCACCAAGGCGCTTTGGATAAAAATCTCTCTGGCTTTTACCCCGTCCAGGGGGCCGAACTGCACGCGGCGTTGGGCAATCAGGGTTAGGCCGAACAGGGTGACCCGTTCGAAGACCAAGACGGAGCCTGATTTTTTTTCCCAGTGGGGATCCTGGTGGTGGCGCCGACAGAGGGGACCGGCCACGGTTTCAATCCATTCCGGTTCCACCTTGGCGCACAAGGTGGCAAAAAGACGACTAGTTTCCAGCAGTTCGCCAGCGGCCAGCCAGGTTGGTGCCTTGCGGAACAGGGCCGAACCGGGCGAGATGCTGAAGCGCTGTTGCTGCACGCCCACATAATCATGAGTCTCGGTTTTGAAGCCGATAAAGCCCAAGGTACCTGCCAACACCGCCTGATGCATCTCCCGATAGCTGGCCGGGGTTTGGTTGAGGCTCATGCCCATTTCATCGCTCAAGCGGCTTAATTGTTCATGGATGCCTTGCCACTCGCGCACGCGCAGCCCGGAGAGAAAATTTTCCTTTAAAAAACGGCGAAATTGGTTGTTGGAGCCGGCCTCCTGGCGTCCGTTCTCGATGAAGTGCCAGAGTGTGAGCAGGCCAACAAAGTCGGAACTGCTGTCCTGGTGCCGTTTATGGAGTTGTTCGGCCTTGCCGCGTTGTTCCATGGGCCATTCGCGGGGGTCTGGCAGGCTCATGGCGGCCACGATGACCCGCATCTCGGCCAGACAGCCGTAACGCTGGCCGGCCAGCAGCATGCGACCCAGGCGTGGATCCAGGGGCAGTTGGGCCAGTTCGCTGCCCAGGGCTGTCAATTGGCCCCGTTCATTGATCGCCCCCAACTCTGCCAACAGGCGCATGCCATCGGCAATGGCACCCCGTCCTGGTGGATCGACAAACGGGAAGCTTTCGATTTCGCCCAATTTCAGGTGTTTCATCTGCAGGATGACGGCGGCCAGCGAGACGCGCAGGATTTCTGGATCGGTGAAGGGGGGGCGCGTATTGAAATCCTCTTGTGCATAGAGGCGGATGCAGACGCCCTCTGCCAAGCGGCCACAGCGCCCTTGGCGTTGTCGGGCCGAGGCTTGCGAAATTTTTTCTACTGGCAGGCGGCGCACCTGGGTGCGGCCACTGTGTCGGCTGATGCGGGCCAGTCCACTGTCGATTACGTAACGAATGCCGGGAACCGTGATCGAGGTTTCGGCCACGTTGGTGGCTAGAATTAAACGCCGCTTGCCGCTGCCTGGGTGAAAAATACGCTGCTGATCGGCCAACGACAGACGGGCGAACAGAGGCAATACATCGGTATGCGGCAACGCGTGTTGGCGCAGGAAATCACCAATTTCCCGAATTTCCCGCTCCCCTGGCAGAAAGATCAACACATCACCGAGCGGTCCCAGTTTGTACAACTCCTGCACTGCCTCCAGAATTCCTTGCTCCAGCTCCTTTTCCTCGTTCTCCTTTTCCTCGTTCTCCTCTTCAGCGGGACGTGGGTCATGCAGGGGGCGATAGCGGGTTTCTACCGCGTAGGTGCGCCCTGCTACCTCGATCACCGGTGCTTCCTGGAAATGGCGGGCGATGCGTTCCATATCCAGCGTGGCCGAGCTGATGATCAACTTCAGGTCGGGCCGTTTTGGTTGCAGTTGTTTTAAATAACCCAGCAGAAAATCAATATTCAGGCTTCGTTCATGGGCCTCGTCGATGATCAGGGTATCATAACGGGTCAGCAGGCGGTCGCTTTGAATCTCCGCCAGCAGGATGCCGTCGGTCATCACCTTGAGCAGCGACTCGGTGGAGACCCGGTCGTTGAAGCGCATTTTGTAGCCGATCAGGTCGCCGATTTCGGTATGCAGATCCTGGGCCAAATAATCGGCGATGCTGCGGGCGGCGATGCGGCGTGGTTGGGTCATGCCGATCCAGCCGCCGCTGCCCCGTTGCAGGTCCAGACAGATTTTCGGTAGTTGGGTGGTTTTGCCGGAGCCGGTCTCACCGCAGAGAATCACCACCGGATGGCGGCGGATGGCCTCGCTGATGCGTTGGCGGTGTTGGGCAACCGGCAACTCTTCCGGGTAGTGCAAGGTTGGAATGCTTGCCTGGCGTTGGTGGCGTTGTTCCCGCGAGCGATCCAGTTGCTTTTGCCAACTTTTGAGCTCTTGCAGGAGTTCGTCTGATTCCACGCCTTTTTGTTCCAATTGACGCAAGCGGCGGCGCAATTCGGCCTGGTCGCGGCTCATGGCCTTTGGGATGAGGCGGAAGAGTTTTTGTAATGGGGGAGTGGTCATGGGCTTTTATTATTGCGGGTCCAGGGAGCTGGCTCCCTGGCGGGTCCAGGGCGGAGCCCTGGGAATTTATCTTTTGATTTTAATGTTTTGCCTTTAATCTGTTGCCTTTATCTTTTGCCTTTGGCGCGCTTTTCACAACAAGCCGACGCGGTTTTTGCGTCGGCGCAGCGCGCCTAATTGACGCAAGCTGTGGGCGTTGGCGCGATTTTTTGCGCCAACGCCCACAGCCTCCCAATGGGTTTTACCCGTTGCAGGTGAATCAACATGCTTGTATAGCACGCGGGGTTAAAGTCGGGCTCCGCCCTCCCAAAGAGTGCCCCTGCGGAGCACAGATTTGGGCGCGCTGCGCAGATTTGGCTACGCCAAATCTGCTTTCGTAAAAGCGCGCCATTACAAGCAAGGGCTCCGCCCTTGCATCCCGCCAGGGGCGATGATCGCCCCTGGACCCCGCAGAAGTTTTCAAAATCCATCAATACCGGTAATGATGCGGCTTGTACGGACCATCCGCATCCACACCAATATAACTGGCCTGTTTATCACTCAACCGCGTCAACCGCGCCCCCAATTTATTCAGGTGCAACGCCGCCACCTTCTCATCCAAATGCTTGGGCAACACATACACCCCAACCGGATACTTGCCCGGATTGGTCCATAACTCAATTTGAGCCATCACCTGATTGGTAAAGGAGTTGGACATGACAAAACTGGCATGCCCCGTCGCACAACCCAGATTAACCAAACGCCCCTCTGCCAACACGATCAAACGCTTGCCATCCGGGAAAATCACATGGTCAACCTGCGGCTTGATGTTCTCCCAGGTCAAATTGCGCACACTGGCAATGTCAATCTCCGAATCAAAATGACCGATATTGCAAATGATGGCCTGATTTTTCATCTGGTCCATGTGAACACGGGTAATCACATCCACATTGCCCGTCGCAGTCACAAAAATATCAGCCACAGAAGCCGCATCCTCCATGGTCACCACCCGATACCCCTCCATGGCCGCCTGCAGGGCACAAATGGGATCGATCTCGGTAATCCAAACCGTGGCACCCATGCCCCGGAAAGCCTGCGCACACCCCTTGCCAACATCGCCATAACCACAAACAACACAGATCTTGCCCGCGATCATCACATCAGTCGCCCGCTTGATGCCGTCAATCAACGATTCCCGACAACCATACAGGTTATCAAACTTGGACTTGGTCACCGAATCGTTGACGTTAAAAGCAGGAACTTTCAAGGTGCCGCTTTTCAACATCTCCTGCAATCGATGCACACCCGTGGTGGTCTCTTCCGACAACCCACGAATCTCTTTCAATAAGCCAGCATGCTCTGGACGATGCAACACGATGGTGGCATCCCCACCATCGTCAAGAATCATGTTGGGCCGCCAACCGTTCGGACCAGTGATGGTCTGATCAATACACCACCAAAACTCCTCCTCAGTCTCACCCTTCCAGGCAAAAACCGGAATGCCAGCCGCCGCAATGGCCGCCGCCGCATGATCCTGGGTGGAGAAAATGTTGCAGGAGGACCAACGCACCTCAGCACCCAACGCAACCAAAGTCTCAATCAACACCGCCGTCTGAATGGTCATGTGCAGGCAGCCAACGATCCGAGCCCCAGCCAAAGGCTGCTGGGAGCGATACTCCGCACGAATGGCCATCAAACCGGGCATCTCCGTCTCAGCAATGGCAATCTCCTTGCGGCCCCACTCCGCCAGAGCAATATCAGCAACCTTGTAGTCGTGTGCAACAGACATGATCTTTACCTTGTCAAACAATAGAGATGAAAAACAGTATCCTATAACCCGGCAGCATTGCGCAGGATGTCCGCCTTGTCGGTCCGCTCCCAGGTGAACTCCGGCAACTCACGGCCAAAATGACCATAAGCCGCACTCTTCCGGTAGATGGGCCGTAACAAATCCAGCGTCTGAATGACCGCCTTGGGGCGCAAATCAAAATGCTCGTTGACCAACTGCTCAATGCGCATGTCACTGATGCGACCCGTGCCAAAGGTGTTGACCATCATCGAAACCGGTCTGGCCACACCAATGGCATAGGCAACCTGTACCTCGCAACGAGAGGCCAAGCCAGCGGCGACGATATTCTTGGCCACATAACGACCCATGTAGGCCGAGGAACGATCCACCTTGGAAGGATCCTTGCCAGAGAATGCACCACCACCATGATGACCAGAACCACCATAGGTATCGACGATAATTTTCCGTCCAGTCAACCCACAGTCGCCAACCGGGCCGCCAATGACAAAACGTCCAGTGGGATTGATATGATACGCCACAGAACCGGTCAGCAACTCCACAGGCAGAACCGGCTTGATGATCTCCTCGATAACCGCCTCCTGAATCTCCGCATGCGAAACCTCCGGGGCATGCTGCGTGGAAAGCACCACCGCCTCAATGGCGGCAGGCTTGCCATCCGCATAACGAATGGTCACCTGCGACTTGGCGTCCGGACGCAACCAAGGCAGTTGCCCGCTCTTGCGCACCCGCGCCTGCTGCTCCATCAAACGATGGGCATAATAAATGGGAGCCGGCATGTAAACAGGGGTCTCGTTGCAGGCAAAGCCAAACATCAACCCTTGATCACCCGCACCCTGATCCAGATCAATACCCTGGCCCTCATTGACACCTTGGGCAATGTCGGATGACTGCTTGTCAAGAGTAACCATGACCGCACAAGAATCGGCATCAAACCCCATTGTTGAGGAGTTGTAACCAATCTCGCGAATCACCTCGCGGGCAACCTGGGCATAGTCGATCACCGCCCTGGTGGTGATTTCACCAGCAATGACAACCACTCCGGTTGTGATCAAGGTTTCACAGGCAACGCGGCTGCGGGCATCCTGGGCCAGCAACGCATCCAAAACGCCGTCAGAAATTTGATCGGCCACTTTGTCCGGATGACCTTCCGAGACCGACTCCGAGGTAAAAAGAAAATTATGTGCCATTGCTCTCCACTCCCTGATTTGCGTCAAACGAACGGCCAGAGTATCACACAGTTGTAGCAAATGCGAGTCGTTTCGATCACCGTTGCTCAAAGGTGGTCATCAGGGCTTGGCTGCGTCATGTCGCCATGCTGTTTTGCGTGTCTCTCCGGTATGTGGCGCCTCTTTCCCATTTTTTATAAGTGGTATTGCCATGAGTTGACTTGCCATTCCGTGACGGGGAACGTAAACTGCCGAACGGGATTGGCTGGTTGTGAGAAATGGTGGTTCAGGGAAGGGCGTATGGGGTTGGTATGAAGAACCTTTCATTGAAGATCAGAGAGATTTTTATCCTGTCGGCAGGCGTTCCGATGCTGTTTTTGCTGCTCGGCGGCCTGTGGTCGTGGCAGGCCAGTGACAGCATTGCCAAACGAACGGAGAAGGTACGTTTGGAGGCGCAGGTCTATGCGATCATGGCCATGGAGCTGCGCCAGGAGGTTGTCCAGACCCAGCAATGGTTGCAGGATATTGCTTCGACCCGCGCTCTGGATGGTTTGAATGAGGGGTTTCGTCGCGCCGAAGAGAGCGCCGTGCGCTTCAAGGAGCGGATCCATAAGTTTGAGGAGTATTTCAACGGCAGCAACAATGCAGTGGATTTAAACCGTATTCGTGATGTCAACAGCCGTTTTGAGCAGTTTTATGCCATTGGGCGCAAAATGGCAGAGGCCTATGTGGCGCAGGGGCCATCTGGTGGCAATCCCATGATGCCCGGTTTTGACCGGGAGGCGGAACGGTTGGGGGTGGCCCTGGAGCCGTTTGTCAAGCAACAACTGGAGCATGCCGAACAGTTGTTGCAGGAGGTGGGCAGCTCTTCCACCACGTTGGCCCATGGGACGATTCTTTTTGCCGTTTTCGGTTTGTTGTCGTGCGGGGTGATGGTCTGGATCCTGATGCGGGTGGAGCACAAGGTGCGCAGGGTGGTGGAGACCATTCAGCAGGTGATGCAGGGCAACCTGACGGTGCGTATCGATCTGGCGGACTCCCGTTCCGAGATTGGCTTGATTGCCTACAGCATGGACCGCACCATCATCATGTTGGAGCGGTTGATGCGCATGATCGGTATGCACGCTGGCAGCGTGACGGCGTCGGCGACCGAACTGTTGCGCATTCGCGAACAGGTCGAGTCCGATGCTGGGACCACCTTCCAGGTGGTGGCGGATGTAACCCTGGCCAACAAGGAGTTGGGGGATGCGGTCAACACGGTGCGTGTCTCCATCGACCAGATGACCGACAACGTGGGCTTGATCTCCGATGCGGCGACCAAGGTGTCCAACGATGTGGTAACCATTGCTGCCAGTGTGGAGCAGGCCAGTGCCAATATTACCACCATGGCCTCAGCGGCGGAGGAGATGACGGCCAACATCTCCGGGATCAACAACAATCTCTATCAGGTGGACCATGCGGTCCAGGACATTGCCGGATCGCTGCATGAGATGAACGATGCCCTGGGTGGGGTGCGCAAGCGCTGTCAGGAGGCCAACCATGTGTCGGAGCAGGCCAACGAAAAGGCGCGGGCTGCCCGGTCGGTGATGGGCAATCTGGGCATGGCGGCGCGCGAGATCGGGCAGGTGGTGGAACTGATCAACAACATTGCCGAACAGACCAATATTCTGGCCTTGAATGCCAGCATCGAGGCGGCGGGGGCCGGAGAGGCAGGCAAAGGGTTTGCGGTGGTGGCCAACGAGGTGAAAGAGTTGGCCCGGCAAACGGCCCAGGCGACCCAGTTGATTGCCAACAAAATTGTCGAAATTCAGTCGGTTGTCAACGATGCGGTGGATACCAACCGGGAGATTGGCGAGGCCATCGCTCAGATCAACACCGCCAACCGGGAGATTACCGCGTCGGTGGATGAGCAGAACAGCACCGTGCAGGTGATCTCCAACAACATGAATTCGGTGGCGCAGGCGGCAGCCCAGGTGACCACCAATGCGCGCGAATTGAACGCGGCGGCGGTCGAGGTGGCCCGTTCTGCCGCCGAGGCGGCGCATGGGACGTCGGAGGTGGCCAATTCGGCCAGTCGGGTGGCAGACTTGGCGCGGCAGATGGCCGGTGAGAGCTATCGGGCCATGAACTTTGCCCAATCGGTGACCCAATCGGCACAAATTTCCCAGAATGTTTCGGCGACCGTGCAGGCCAAGATGGAACAGGCTTCGCATACCACCCATCTGATGCAGGGCTCGGCCCGCCATTTCCAGCGTCTGGGGCAGGTGATGCAGAGCATGAGCAACAGCCTGTATGCCAGTCAGACCGAGGTGGATATTTCGCCCCCGCCTTTTGATATTTTGTTGGTCAAGGAGGAGTTGTTGACGCTGCAGGGACGGATGGAACAACTGCTCTCCGGGCGATTGTCGGTGCGGGATCCGTTATTGCCGGTGCAAAAAATGGTCTTTGCCGACTGGATATCCGGCAAAGAGAACCACTCGGATGTGCATCGTCAGGCCGTGGAACTGTTCCGGCAGTTGATGGACAAGATCGAGAAGATGCAGTCGGCCATGCGGGAGCAGCGTACCGGGGTGGCCGAAACCTTGGTGGGGCAGTTCCATGGGCAGCGGGAACTCTTTTTCCGTCTGCTCAATCGCCTGTACCAGGGGGAAGATGCCGAGCAGGCATCCAAACCCTTCTTCCCCTGGGGGGAGCGTCTGATCACCGATATCCCGTTTGTGGACAAAGAGCATCAGGTGTTGGTGGAGATGATCAACGCGCTGCAACTGGCCATGAAAGAGGGGCAGGGGGTGGAGGCGGTTGGCAAGATTCTCGATGAATTGTTGGATTACACGGTCATGCACTTCGATCACGAAGAGAAGGCGATGGCGCGTACCAATTATCCCTCCCTGGAGGAGCATCGCGCCAAACATGTTAAATTGGTCTCCACGTTGCGGAGATTGGTAAAGGAGTTCAAGGAGGGACGTTTTTCGGTGGGTATTGATCTGCTCAGTCTGGCCAAAAGCTGGCTGGTGGGGCATATTCTGGGTACCGATAAGGGCTATGTACCCTACATGAAAGAAAAAAATATTCGCTGAACCGTGCATCTGTCCGGGAGTCCGAACAATCCTGCCCAACCCGCCTGAGTAGAGCGATACTCCTCTGTTTGATCCATTGTGATGCCTGTCTACTGTTGCCGTTCTGTGTTGAACTGCGGGCGGGTGCGCGCCTTTGGCGGGGGATGCGGGATGATGTGGCGGCGCTTGGCAGATGTGAGTATTCGAGTGAAACTGTTATTGGGTTACGGGGCGGCGTTGCTGCTGTTTGCCCTGCTCAGTGCCATGGTTTTTTATCCCATGGTGCGCAGTATGTACGAAGAGAGTGTGCACAATGAACTGCAAAACACCTCAGAGACCTTGCGCAGCATGGTGGAGGCGGCTGCCAACGCTTCGGTAAAAAATTATCTGCGCGGTATGGCAGAAAAAAATCGGGATGTTCTCGAAGAGTTCTACCAACAATATCAGAAGGGCAAATTGACCGAGGCGCAAGCCCGCGAACAGGCGGTGGCGGTGCTGCTGAGCCAGCGGGTGGGCAAAACGGGCTATATCTATGGCTTGGATGGCAAGGGTGTCATTCGGGTGCATCCGGTCAAGGCGCTGCTCAACGTGGATTTGTCGCCCTATGAGTTCATCCAAAAGCAACTCAAAGAGCGCGAGGGCTATCTGGAATACGACTGGAAAAATCCCGGTGAATCGGCCAGTCGCAAAAAGGCGCTCTACATGACCTACTTTGAACCGTGGGATTGGATCATCTCGGTCTCCTCCTATCGGGATGAGTTCAGTTCATTGATTCAGGTCCAGGATTTTCGGGACAAAATTCTCTCCATTCGCTTTGGCAAAACCGGCTACTCCTACGTGATCGATACGGCGGGCAATCTGATCGTCCATCCCTATCTGGAGGGCAAAAATTTTTATCATGTGCGGGACTCCGATGGCCAGTTTTTCGTGCAGGAGATGGTGCGCCAGAAGGAGGGGACGATCATCTACTCCTGGCAAAATCCAGATGAATCGGTGCCGCGCGCCAAGTTGGTGGTCTTTCGCTTTATCCCAGAACTCAACTGGTTGGTGGCCTCTTCCAGTTACGTGGAGGAGTTTCAGCAACCGCTGCATCGCATTCGTGACCTGTTGTTGATTTTATTGTTGGTGTCGCTGCTGTTTGTCTTGACGTTGACCGCCTTATTCAGTGCCTATTTCAGCCACCACCTGGACCGTTTGCTGCTCGCCTTTCAAAAGGGAGGGGAGGGTGATTTGTCGGTGCGTTTGCAGCAGGGTGCGCTGGATGAATTTGGCCGCCTGGCGATCCATTTTAACGCTTTTGTCGGCAAACTCAACGAGTCGCACCAGGCGTTGCAGGAGCAGTTGAAGGCGCGACAGCAGGCGGAAGAGGAGTTACGACGTTCTAACGACGCCTTGGAACAGCGTGTTGAAGAGCGTACCCGCGATATCGAACAGGCCAGGGCGGCGGCGGAAATGGCCAA
Organism: Magnetococcales bacterium; assembly: GCA_002753095.1. Classification (GTDB taxonomy): domain Bacteria; phylum Pseudomonadota; class Magnetococcia; order Magnetococcales; family Magnetaquicoccaceae; genus Magnetaquicoccus. The sequence continues at coordinate 9,132 of PDZU01000018.1, read as the reverse complement.
CCGGGCCAAAAGCACCTTTTTGGCCAACATGAGTCATGAACTGCGTACCCCGTTGAATGCGGTGATCGGCTACAGTGAGATGTTGGAAGAGGATGCGGTTGGTGCAGGATTGGACCATTTTGTCCTGGATTTGCAGAAGATTCATGCGGCAGGCAAGCATCTGTTGCAGTTGATCAACGATGTGCTGGATCTTTCCAAGGTGGAGGCGGGCAAGATCAGTCTGTTGCCGGAGGTGATCGAGTTGCAGCAACTGCTGGATGGAATTGCCCATACCATCCAGCCGTTGTTGGCCAAAAACAAGAACAGTTTCCAACTGATCATGGAGGGGGAGCCGGGACAGGCCCATACCGACCCGATTCGCTTGCGGCAGGTGTTGTTGAATCTGTTGAGCAACGCTTCCAAGTTTACCGAACAGGGGGAGATCACTCTGCAATTGCAGCGTGTGCGGGAGGATGGCGGAGATTGGTTGCTGTTTCATGTGCGCGACACGGGCATTGGCATTACGCCAGAACAGATCGAGCATCTTTTTCAACCTTTTGCCCAGGCGGATGTTTCGACCACACGCAAATATGGTGGTACCGGCCTGGGGTTGGCGATCAGCCGTCGTTTTTGTCGCATGTTGGGTGGTGAGGTGGAGGTGAACAGTCAACCCGGTTTCGGCTCAACCTTTACGGTACGCATTCCGGCGCTGTTACCGTTGGTGCGGGCCAGTGAATTAAGCCATGGGTTGGCAACTGTGCCAAGTCATGAGAAAATGGCCGACTGTCGTGCCACCGTGCTGGTGATCGATGATGATCCGATCATTCAGGAGTTGTTGCAGCGCCTGTTGAAAAAAGAGGGCTATTGTGTGGTCACGGTGACCCGCAGTGAAGAGGCGCTGCAGCAGGCACGGACACTGCAGCCGGATCTGATCACCCTGGATGTGATGATGCCGGTCACGGATGGTTGGTCGATCTTGTCGGCGCTGAAGGCCGATCCATTGACGACGGCCATTCCGGTGATCATGCTGACCCTGCTGGATAATGAAAATCTGGCTTTTTCGTTGGGAGCTGCCGATTATTTGACCAAACCGTTGCAGCGCGAGCATTTGTTGGCCAGTGTGCAGCGCCTGTTGGCCAGTCGCTGCGGGGGCAGAATTTTGATCGCCGACGATGATGCAGGCAATCGCACGTTGATGCGGCGCATGTTGGAGCAACAACATTGGCAGGTCATGGAGGCTGGCAACGGCCAGGAAGCGTTGCGCTGTTTGGCCGGGCAAAGGCCGGATCTGTTGATCCTGGATCTGCTGATGCCGGAGATGGATGGTTATGCGGTGGTTGAGGCGTTGCGTCAAAAGGAGGCGTGGCGCACCATTCCGGTGGTGCTGATGACGGCCAAGGATCTGCTGCCGGAGGATCTGCAGCGGTTGAACGAGGGCATTGGCCACTATATTCAAAAGGGTACCTGTAGCCAGGAAGAGTTGCTTGACCAGATCCAGCATTTGCTGCCTTCTGGCAACATCCAACAGGGGGGGGAACGTTCATGTCAGTGATATTGTTGGTGGAAGACAACGAGATGAATCGGGATATGCTGTCGCGCCGTTTGCAACGCAAGGGGTTTGAGGTGCTGATGGCGGAAGATGGGGCGCAGGGTTTGGCCATGGCCCAGAGCAGCGGTCCAGATTTAATCCTGATGGATATGAGTTTGCCAGTATTGGATGGTTGGGAGGCGACACGGCGCCTGAAGGCGGATCCGGTTCTGGCGGGGGTTCCGGTCATCGCCCTGACGGCGCACGCGATGGAGGGGGATCGGGAGCAGGCGTTGGCTGCGGGTTGTGATGACTATGACAGCAAGCCCATTGAGCTGCCGCGCCTGCTGGAGAAAATGGAGCGCTTGTTACAGGCACGCAGCGCCAGCAGGAGCGTATGAGCAGAACCTACCCACCCACTACCAACCCGGCAGAGATCGAATCCGGTCAACGGGGGCTTGCGGCGCCTGTGCAGCATGCACTGCGTAATCAACTCAACGCGATTGCCGGCTATAGCGAGATGATGCTGGAGGAGTTGGCGGAGCAGGAGGGGCTGGATGCGGGGCAGCAGGCGGATTTGCGGCGTATTCGCACGGCCAGCGAGCAGTTGTTTCAATTTTTGCAAGAATCCCAGCCGGATTTAACCTCATCGGCTGTTGCCGACACAATTTTGCACGGCATACGCACGTTTGCTACCACGATCATCGGCTATGCGGAGCTGTTGCTGGAGGAGGGCACTCATCCGGTTTTGGCCTCTGCTGCGCGCAATTTGCAGATTATCCGTGCGGCGGGCAAGCGACTGGTGGCGGTGGTGCAGCCGTTTGTCCAGGAGGATCGGGCCGGGCCGGATTCGTGCAATCTGTCGGGCATGGTGGAGGAGATTTATCCTCTGTTGCGTGAGGCGGCGGTCACGCTCTGCTCTTCCGTCGAGCGGGTCGTAGCCAAACAGCCGGGGGGGAGTCGCCTGTTGGTGGTGGATGATGATCCGGTGAGTCGGGATCTGGTCATGCACGAACTGTTGCGACAGGGGTATCAGGTGGAGACGGCCAACAATGGGCGGCAGGCGTTGCAGCAGATCCAAAGTTGTTCCTACGATTTGGTCATTTTGGACCTGTTGATGCCGGAGTTGAATGGCATTGCGGTGTTGGAGCATTTGCACCGGGAGGGGGTGCTGGCCTATCTACCGGTGGTGGTGATCTCGGCCTGGGCGGAGTTGGAGGATGTGGCGCGCTGCATTGAACTGGGGGCAGAGGATTATCTGCCACGCAGATTTCATTTATCGCTGTTCAGGGCCCGGATCCGCGCCTCTTTGGAGAAGCGGGCCTTGCGTTTGCAACGGGAGGCGTGGCTGCAGGAGAAGCAGCAGATTGAACAGGATGCGTTGCGCGCCTCCGAAGAAAAATTTCGGCACTTGGTCAACAGTGCCTTGATTGGCATTTTTCGGCTGGACTCCTTTGGTGTGGCCATGGAGGCCAATCCGGTGGTGCTGAAGATGTTGGGGTTCGCCGCACTGGGGGAGTTGAACCAAGCGGGTTTGATCAATCTGATCGCGGACGCCCAGGATCGGTTGCGTTTGAAGGAGTCTTTGGCGCAGGGACCGGTTGCCCATTTTGAGACCCGCATGCGGCGCAATGATCGGGCGTTGGTGGATGTCAGTATCTCCATGCAGTGGGTGATGGATGCAGCCCGCTCCCGCCATCTGTTGGAAGGGACGCTGGAGGAGATCAGCGACCGCAAGCATTTGGAACGCAAGATTGTGCGCCTGAATGAAGAGTTGTCGGCGCGTGCCATCAGTCTGGAACGGGCCAACTATGATCTGGTGCGGGAGAACAGCGAGCGCCAGCGTGTCGAGGCGCAACTGCGTTTGCACAAGGAGCAGGCCGAACAGATCGCCCGTGCCAAGGGTGAGTTTTTGGCGGCCATGAGCCATGAAATTCGCACGCCCATGAATGTGGTAATCGGTATGACCGAACTGTTGCAGGATACCGGTTTGAACCCGGAGCAGCAGGAATTTATGGAACACTTGCAGGTGGCCAACAAAAATTTATTGAACCTCATCAATCAGATACTTGATTTGACCAAAATTGAGGCCGGTCAGTTGGTGCTCAATGAAGAGTCGGTGTTGTTGCGGCGGCAGTTGACGGAGGTGGCGGATTTGATGCGGGTGTTGGCCAACAACAAAGGCATCCGCATGGATGTGCGCGTTGATGAGGCGGTGCCGGAGTGGATTCGGGTGGATGGTTCGCGTTTGAACCAGATTTTGTTCAATCTTCTGGGCAATGCCATCAAGTTTACCGAGCAGGGTAGTGTCACGCTGACGGCGGCGCTGGCAGACGGGCGGACGGATCTGTTGGATTTGGCGGTGGTGGATACCGGTATTGGCATTGATGAAGAGTATTTGCACCGTATTTTTGAGTCGTTCACCCAGGCGGATAGCGGCATCACGCGGCGTTATGGTGGAACGGGTTTGGGGTTGACCATATCGTTACGTTTGGCGGAGAGGATGGGAGGGACCATTCGGGTGGAGAGCGCAAAGGGGAAAGGCAGCTCTTTTCATGTGCAACTGCCCTTGCGTGAGGCACAGGCGGCGGCTGCCCTGGCGGGGCATTCGACCGGTCAGGCCGTGCTGACGGCAGGGCAGGCGAGTGCGCGGGTATTGCGGGTCTTGGTGGCCGAGGATTCTGACGACAACCAGATGTTGTTACAAGCCTATTTCAAGCGTTTGCCGCACCAGTTTACCTATGTGTTCAATGGTGCCGAGGCCCTGAAGGGGTGTCAGGAGGCGGAACCGCGTTTTGATGCGATATTGATGGATGTGCAGATGCCGGTGATGGATGGGTACACGGCCACGCGGGCCATTCGGCAGTGGGAGCGGGAGCGTGGATTGGCCCCCATGGCGATTGTGGCCTTTACAGCGCATGCGTTTGATGAGGAGGAGGAGCGCAGTCGGCAGGCGGGGTGCAGCCATTTTCTCACCAAGCCGGTCAGCAAAAAAGCGATTCTGGAACTGATTCAGCGTATTGCCTCGGAGTGTGGCTGAAGACGGGGTGTGCGACGATACAACAAACGGGATGGGAGTGGAGAAGATGCTGCGTAAGATGCTGATGGTGCTGTTGTTATTGCCACAGGTAGCCTGGTCGGCGCTGGTGGAGGAGAGGGTCAAGCATACGCTGGATGGCACGGTGTTCGAGAGTGTATTGGTCTATGATGATGCGGTCAACATTCCCCGTCCGGCGGTGTTGATGGTTCCCAACTGGTTGGGGGTGACGCCGCAGGCGGTGGAGCAGGCCAAACTGGTGGCAACCCAGGATTATGTGGTGCTGGTAGCGGATGTGTATGGGGAAAATGTGCGCCCCAAAACCCCTGCCGAGGCGCAGCAGGTGGCGACCCTGTTGCGCAACAATCGGCCATTATTGCGGGCGCGGGCCAATCATGCCCTGGATACACTGTTGAGTGCCGGGCAGAAGGTGGGGTTGCACCCGCAACAGACGGCGGCCATTGGTTTTTGTTTTGGTGGTGGAACCGTGCTGGAGATGGCGCGCAGTGGTCGTCCGTTGAAGGGGGTGGTTTCGTTCCACGGCAATCTGGATACCCCCAATCCAGCCGATGCGGCCCAGATCAAGGCGGCTGTTCTGGTGTTGCATGGGGCCGATGATCCCTATGTTCCCCCGGCCCAGGTGGCCGCCTTTGAGGCAGAGATGAAGGCGCAATCCCAGGTGGATTGGCAACTGCTCAGCTTTGGTGGGGCGGTACACTCCTTTACCGATCCAGACGCCAACAGCCCCGGTCGGGCCATGTATCACGAACGCACCGCCAAACGGGCCTATGCGGCGATGAACAAGTTTTTTGCCGAGATTTTCTGAGTATTTGACGGTTGCAGGTGTACAGGATCGCCTCTCTAGTGTCGGCAACGGGTTCATGATGGCCAAAACCATTTTGTTGAATACACGCACGGCCACTTTCCTTGATATAGTGGGCAATGGCAAGGTCTACACCGTTCCGCCGTATCAGAGAGATTATTCCTGGACAGAGGAGCAGTGGGAGGATTTGTGGAACGACATCATCGAAATGCAGCAAAAACCGGACAGTGACCACTATATGGGTTCTTTGGTTTTGGAGGGGCATTCCGACCGAGAATTCCAGATCATTGATGGGCAGCAACGTTTGGCAACATTGAGTGTATTGGCGTTGGCTGTCCTCAATCGTCTGGAGGCATTGGTCACAGCATCCGTTGAACGGGAAGAGAACAAAGAGCGCTCAATCGCACTGCGCAACCGTTTCATCGGAGAAAAAGATCCGGCATCGTTGGTCGAAAAAAGTAAACTAGTATTGAATGAGACGGATAATGGATTCTACCAGGATTATTTGGTACAAGGACGGACACCCGTCAATATCAGAAGGTTACCTTATTCCAATCAGATGCTGTGGAAGGCGTTTTGTTTTTTTGTGGACCGCTTGTCCAAGGAGAATACGCTGCAGGAGAGCGGTCTTAAATTGGCGCAATTGCTCAGTGAAACCATAGCCAGACAGTTGCAGTTTATTTTGATTACTGTGGATGATACGTTGAATGCCTATACGGTATTTGAAACGTTGAATGCACGTGGGTTGGCACTCTCTTCAACAGACTTGTTAAAGAATTATTTGTTTTCAAAAATCAGGGTAAAGGGAGATCTGGAGTCGTTGCAGAGGAGATGGTCGTCCCTGATCGAGGTGGTTCGGCAAGAAAAATTTCCTGATTTTTTGCGATACCATCTGCTTTGTACGCATAAACAGGTCAGGAAACCGAGACTGTTCAAGATGGTACGAGAATTGGTTCATGCGCCCCAAGATGTGTTCGATCTGATGGATCGATTGGAGTCCCGAGCCGAACTGTATGCGGCTGTTTTTGATGAACAGCATGCGTATTGGCAGGATAGACCAGAATGCAGACCGTACATTGAGGCGTTAAAATTATTTGATGTGCAGCAAATGATGCCTCTTGTATTTTCTGCCTGGGAAACGTGTGACCGGGGGGAGTTTGTCGCCATTCTCAGGATGGTGAGCATTATTTCGTTTCGATTTACTGTTGTCTGCAAACGGAACAGTAATGCGTTGGAGAGTGTCTACCCGTATGCTGCCAGCCATTTGTTGCACGATGGCAAGAGAAATCCTGAGGCTGTTTTTGCGCATTTGCGGCCGGTGTATGTACCTGACAAGCAATTTGAACAGGATTTTGCATTGCTGACCCTATCAACGGCTGGAAGCAGAAAAAAACTGGTCAAATATATTCTGTCTGAACTTGAATCGGTTCAATCGGGTCGTCATTGCGACCACCGCACCGATCCGGCCACGATTGAACACATTTTGCCGGAAAATCCCATGCAGGAGTGGGGGGAGATGTTTGCAGAATCGGGATGGCAGGAGAACAGATACCGAATAGGCAATATGACCTTATTGGAGTCAGCGGCGAACAGGCAGATTGGCAATCGGCCATACCAGGAAAAACGCTCTCTATACCAGCAAAGCGCGTATGCGTTGAGCAGAGAATTGGCAAGCATGGCGCCTGAAGAGTGGACTGTGCGTTTATTGGAGAAAAGACAGGCGGAACTGGCCAAGCGGGCCGTGCACTGTTGGCGTCTTTCCTATGGCGAGTCGTCATGATCGGCCTTGATCATCGTCGAGCGCTGTTCCCCGCTGTTGCCGGTATTTTGTTTTTCAAATCTTTGCGTACAGGTTATACGATTCCATCATAAACTGAAATTGTTCTTGGAGTGCCGAACCGCGCAACCCCTCCGCATTGCCCAGGCAGAGGATGCCTCCAGGACTCAAACTGTCCAGGAACAGGCGCAACACCCGGTCTCGCAACTGATTGTCAAAGTAGATCAGTACATTGCGGCAGAGAATCAGATGGGTCTCAGCAAAAACACTGTCTGTAGCCAGATTGTGCGTGGAAAAAAGTATGTTGTCACGCAAATGGGGATCCATGTGTGCCGCGTCGTGCACAACCTGGTAGTGGTCCGAAAGGGAACCGCTACCGCCCGCTTTCAGATAGTTGGCAGAATATTGTCGCATGCGCCCCAAAGGGTAGATGCCAGAGCGGGCCACCTCGATTGCTTGTGGATTGATGTCTGTGGCATAGATGCGACAGCGTGGCAACAATTCTGCCTCATGCAGCAAAATCGCCAGCGAATAGACCTCTTCGCCGGTTGAACAACCTGCGTGCCAAATATTCACCGGCAGGTTGGCCGCCACCATGGGAAAGATTTTTTGTCGCATGACGGCAAAGGTGCCGGGATCTCGAAACATCTCGGTCACATGGATGGAGAGTTCGGAGATCAACCGGGTCAATTGCAGATCGTCGTACAACAGGTTGGGGATGATTTCCGAAATACAGGTATATTCGCAGCGGTTCAGGCATTGGATAATGCGCCGCCGCAATGAAGCGGGTGCATACTGACGGAAATCATAGCCATGCCGGAGTCGCAACGCTTCCAATAACAGGTAGACCTCAATATCCTCAATCTCTTTCGGGTCCATGCGCGTCCTTGCATCCATCAATATTCAAGAAAAAATTTTTCACAGGAGTGTTTCCATGCCCGTCATGCCAAGTTACATCACCAGTCCGTTGGCCAAGGCGTAACGGGTCAACTCCGCATTGTTGTCCATGTTCATCTTCAGCAGCAGTCGGCTGCGGTAGGTACTGATCGTGCGGGGACTAAGCCCCAGTTCCCGGGCGATTTCGCTCAGGTTTTTCCCCGATGCCAAGCCGCACAGCACCATCAATTCCCGATTGGAAAGCGCTTGGTGTGGTGACTCATTGGGATCGGTGTGCCAAACATCCAGCAGACGATCCGAGAGATCCTGGGTCAGAAAGCGGCGCCCCGTCATCACGCGCCGGATTGCCTCTATCAGCAGCGCCGGATCGCAATCCTTGGTCAGAAATCCATTGGCTCCAACCTTCAGATAACGCAGAGCCAACGATTCATCGTTGTGCATGGTCAGAATGATGACGCGCACTTTCAGATCGGCAGCACGAATATGGCGCAGAATATCCATCACATGATGGCCGGGCATCGTGACATCCAGCAAGGCGACATCCCATTGATCTCGCATGAGATGATGTAGTGCTTCATCACCGTTTGCTGCTTCTCCAGCCACGATAAAATCGGTAACTTGCTGTAGAATTAAGCGAATGCCTTCCCGGAACATGGTATGGTCATCGGCAATAAAAAGGCGGATCATGCCCCAATCCCCCTGTCGATTGGTTTATCCTTAGCCGATTCTTCCGAAAAATTCAGACTGATGATCAATTGTAGTCCCCCCAATGGTGAGCGTTCCCATTTCAAGACACCACCAAAGGGGCGCAGACGTTCTTCCATGCCACGAAACCCCATGCCATGCTGCAGCGTGGCATCATCCACGCCTTGGCCATTATCGGCGATGATCAATAAAATGCGTTTTTTGTGTTTTTTTAGGGTAAATTCCACTCGCGTCGCATGTGAATGGCGCAAGGCATTGGTCAGAGTGTGCTGGTTCAGCGAAAATCGGACAAACCGCATTTGAAAATAAGCTACTATCTGTCTCTTCCTGGAGGTCACCCAGGACTTCGGACTGCGTTTTTTTAGGCATGATGGGTCTATTGTTCC
>PDZU01000017.1 GCA_002753095.1 Magnetococcales bacterium | reverse complement strand
AACCCATTGGGAGGCTGTGCGGATTGGCGCAGAAAAACGCGCCAATCCGCACAGCTTGCGTCAATGAGGCGCGCTTGCGCCGATGCAAAAAACGCATCGGCTTATCGTGAAAAGCGCGCCAAAGGCAACAGAAAAAGCAAAAACAAAAGCAAAGTCCCAGGACTCCGTCCTGGACCTGCCAGGGAGCCAGCTCCCTGGACCCGCAATCGTTTTTGGTGCTGCATTCCAGGTAAACGGGGCGACGAGGCAGGAAAGCATGACAGGAGGGGGGAGAGATCTGTGGAGGGGTTGAAGCACTTTCCAGAACCATTACGTGAGTCGGCACGTCTAGTGGCCAAGAGTCGTGACAGCCGTCTGGCGGCGTTGCGGCGTGGGGAGAGCTATCCACCTTTATCGCTCTCGGACCGACGGGCTTGGCTGGAAGAGTTTCACCCCGATTACCGGGCCGACAGTTGTCGGCCATTGACAATCGGTCCCAACAAGGGGGACTTGGTACCCTGCGAATTGGCGGATCTGTTGGAGTCCTGGCCGCGCCACGCAGTTGCGCGCCATTTTGCCTTGTCGCGACGCAGCCCGGTGGGGGCCGATAGCCCCTATCACGCCTTTACCCAGGCCGCCAAACCAGCCAAGGCCGATCTGGTAACAGATGTGTTGGTCATCGGCGGCGGTGGGGCGGGGACCACGGCGGCCATCGCCGCAGCGGAGGCGGGCGCCAATGTTCTGATTGTCACCAAATTACGCCACGGGGATTCCAATACCATCATGGCCGAGGGCGGCATGCAGGTGGCGGACCAGGAGGCCGACTCTCCGGTACAGCACTATCTGGATACCATGGGGGGCGGTCACTTCATCAATGATCCCGATCTGGTGGAGACGCTGGTCAGCGAAGGTCCACGGGTGTTGCGCTGGCTGGAAGAGATGGGGGTGCTGTTTGATAAATATCCAACCGGACGCATGAAAGTGCGCCATGGTGGCGGCACTTCGCGCCGCCGTCTGCACGCCTCCGGGGATGTGACGGGCTTGGAACTGATGCGGGTTCTGCGCGACCATGCCGAGAGCTATCCCAATATCAAGGTGCTCAATTTTCATCCAGCGGTAGAACTGCTGACCGATGATCATGGACGGGCGGCAGGGGCCGTTCTGGAACATCTGGTCACCGGAGAGCGCTTGCCAACCATTCAGGTGGTGCATGCGCGAGCCGTCATCCTGGCCACGGGGGGCTTTGGGCGGTTGCATTTCAAGAAGTTTCCTACCTCCAACCACTATGGAGCCATGGCCGACGGCTTGGCCCTGGCCTATCGGGCTGGGGTGCCGTTGCGGGATCTGCGCTATTGCCAATACCATCCGACGGGGATTGTCTACCCGGATCGCAAAATCGGCCTGCTGTTGACGGAAAAATTTCGCGGTTGGGGCGCGCAACTGCTCAATTATCATGGCGAAGAGTTTGTCTTTGGCCTGGAACCGCGCGATGTGACCTCGGCGGCGATCATTCGCGAATGCACCGAAATGGGCAACGGAGTGACAACGCCCAGCGGTCGGGCAGGGGTCTGGCTGGATATTCCGTTGATCGATCTGCTGCACGGTCGCGGTACCATCGAACGGGAGTTTCCAGGCCGCTTTCGTGAATTTATGGGTAAAGGGATTGATCTGCGTTTGGCCCCCGTGTTGACCTTTCCCACCTTGCACTACCAAAATGGCGGTATCGCCATCCAGAGCGATGGGGGAACCGATATGCCGGGTTTGTACGCAGCCGGCGAGGTGACTGGCGGGGTGCATGGGGATAACCGTTTGATGGGTAACGCCCTGTTGGAGATTTTGGTGTTTGGTTTGCGGGCGGGGGGCAGCGCCGCCCGTTTTGCCCAGAGCACGGGGCCAGGCAGCAATCCGGGCGTTTTGCATCTGGAGGGGTTTATGGAGGCCCTGCAGGGCAGCGGTGTGGCACACCACCGCACCTCACCCCGCTTGCTGCCCAGTTATGGCAAAAGTGGTCTGCCCGCTTAAGGATAGAGCCGCTGGCAGTGCGCATGCAGGACGACGGGCCACGCCTGTCAGGAATATCAAGGATGTTGTGTGTTTTTCCAATTGGATTACACTGCCATAGGGCATGACAGGCATGGACTCTGGGCGGTAATCCGCATATGATTCCGTGATCACCCGAAAAGCGAGGGGGCTTTCGGCTTTTGAGGCGGGTTGACACGGAAGTGTTACGGTAGCAGGTCGATGAATAACGTTGGAGCGAACGGGAACCACTCATGAATATTCACGAATACCAAGCCAAAAAAATTCTTGCCGGCTATGGGGTCAAGGTACCTCGTGGCCAAGTTGTTTTTTCCGTGGCAGAGGCGGAAGAGGCAGCGCGAAAGTTGGACAGCGGTACGTTTGTGGTCAAGGCGCAAATTCATGCCGGAGGACGTGGCAAAGGGGGAGGGGTCAAGTTGGCCCGCAGTATGGAAGAGGTCAGTACGCATGCCAGCAACATTTTGGGCATGACCCTGGTCACCCATCAGACCGGTCCCGCCGGAAAGGTGGTCAAACGGTTGTATGTCGAGGAAGGGTGCAAGATTGCCCGTGAGCTCTATCTGGGTATGGTGGTGGATCGTGCCACCAGTCGTATCACCATGATGGCCTCCACCGAGGGCGGTATGGAGATCGAAGTGGTTGCTGCCCGTACCCCGGAAAAAATCCTCAAAGAGGTGATCGATCCAGTTACCGGTTTGGGGGCTTTTCAGGCCCGCAATCTGGCCTTTGGGTTGGGTCTGGTGGACAAGCAGGTCAATAAGGCGGTGCAGTTCATGACGGCGCTGTATAACGCGTTTATTGGTTCGGATGCCTCTCTGGTGGAGATCAATCCGCTGGTGGTGACCGAAGATGGCGATTTGATCGCCCTCGATGCCAAAATGAACTTTGATGACAATGCCCTCTATCGCCACAAGGATGTTATGGAGTTGCGCGACCTGGACGAAGAGGACAGCAAGGAGATCGAGGCCTCCAAGTATGGCCTGAACTATATTGCCCTGGATGGTTCCATTGGCTGTATGGTCAACGGCGCCGGTCTGGCGATGGCCACCATGGATATTATCCAACTCAAGGGGGCCAAACCGGCCAACTTTTTGGATGTGGGCGGTGGCGCAACCACCGAGGTGGTGACTGCTGCCCTGAAGTTGATTCTTTCCGATCCCAGCGTCAAGGCGGTGATGATCAATATTTTTGGTGGCATCATGCGTTGCGATGTGATCGCCAACGGGGTGGTGACCGCCGCCCGTGAGGTGAATATTCAGGTGCCGCTGGTGGTGCGTCTGGAAGGAACCAATGTGGAGTTGGGCAAAAAGATTTTGGCCGAATCCGGTTTGGCGATTATCTCTGCTGATGATCTCAATGATGCCGCTGAAAAAGCGGTGGCTGCGGTGCGATAGGAAGGTGCGAAGATGAGCATTCTGGTTGACAAGAATACCCGCGTCATTTGTCAGGGCTTCACCGGAGCCAATGGCACATTCCACTCCGAGCAGGCCATTGCCTACGGTACGCAACTGGTTGGTGGGGTTACACCCGGCAAGGGTGGGAGCAAACATCTGGATCGCCCGGTCTTTGATACGGTGGCCGATGCGGTCAAAGAGACCGGTGCCAATGCTTCGGTGATCTTTGTGCCGCCGCCCTTTGCGGCGGATGCCATCATGGAAGCGGCAGCAGCCGAAGTCGATCTGGTGGTCTGCATCACCGAAGGCATTCCGGTGACGGATATGGTGCGGGTCAAGCGCTATCTGCAAGGGCGCAAGACGCGTCTGATTGGTCCCAACTGTCCGGGTATCATTACCCCTGGCGCCTGCAAAATCGGCATCATGCCCGGTCATATTCATCAGGTAGGCCGCGTGGGTGTGGTCTCCCGCTCTGGAACCTTGACCTACGAAGCGGTGGCACAAACCACCCGTGTCAATCTGGGTCAAAGTACCTGTGTGGGGTTGGGTGGTGATCCGGTCAACGGGACCAACTTCATCGATTGTTTGCAGATGTTTCAAGCCGATCCGCAGACCGAAGCGGTGATCATGATCGGTGAAATTGGTGGTACGGCTGAAGAGGAAGCAGCGGCCTGGATCAAGCAGAATATGACCAAGCCGGTGGTTGCATTTATCGCCGGAGCAACCGCTCCCGCAGGCAAGCGTATGGGCCATGCGGGTGCGATCATCTCCGGTGGCAAGGGGACAGCAGCCGAAAAGTTTGCGGCACTGGAAGCGGCAGGGGTGCATATTGCCCGTTCGCCCGCCGACATGGGCAGCACGCTGGTTACGGCGCTGAAGGGGTGAGCGTTTAGCAACCCGTTGTCTGCAGCCTGTTGATGTCCGCGCCGAATCAACAGGCTGCTTCGCAGGGGGCAGCCTCTATCACAAACAAGAAAGCAGGCTAAAGAAGGAGTTTCGATGGCAAAGAATGACCTGATTATTCGAGTAGCCGGGGAGGGTGGTGAGGGTATCATCTCCACGGGTGATTTCATTGCCGCCGCATGCGCCAGAGCAGGGTTGGAGGTGTATACCTTCAAGACCTTTCCGGCGGAAATCAAGGGCGGTTATGCCATGTACCAGGTTCGTACCTCGCCGGAACGGATCTATAACCAGGGGGATACCTTTGATGTCTTTTGCGCCTTCAACGGCGAAGCCTATGAGGTCAACAAACATCTCCTGAAGCCCGGTACGGCGTTTGTGTACGACTATCCGGGCGGTGATTTTGAACCTGAAATTCCTGAAGGGGTGCATGCCTATCCGATCCCCATGTCCAAGACCGCCAAGGAGATGAAGTCCTATCGCTCCAAGAACATGGTGGCCATGGGCGCCTTGTCGGCGTTGTTCAACATCAGCGAAGATACTTTGAAACAGGTGTTGAGCAATAAATTCAAGAAGAAGGGTGAGGAGATCCTCAACTTTAATCTGCAGGCGTTTGAAAAGGGGAAAGAGCTGGGGCTGGCACTGCAAAAGCAGGATCCCTGGCGCGTGGCCGATCCGACCACACCCAAGGATGTGATCGTTATCTCCGGTAACGATGCGGCAGGTATGGGTGCCTTGCTGGGTGGTTTGGAGTTTTTCTCGGCCTATCCCATCACCCCGGCGACCGAGATTGCCAAATACGTGGCCACCCATCTGCCCAAGTTGGGGGGAACCCTGATCCAGGCCGAGGATGAAATTGCCTCGATTGCCCAGGTGTTGGGTGCCTCCTATGCGGGCAAAAAATCGATGACCTCCACCTCTGGACCGGGTCTTGCCCTGATGTCCGAGATGTTGGGTATGGCCTCCATGAGTGAGACGCCAGTGATGTTGGTCGATGTGCAACGCGGTGGTCCCTCCACCGGTTTGCCGACCAAGCATGAGCAGTCGGATCTCTTTTTGGCCATTCATGGCGCCCATGGCGATGCCCCGCGCATTGTGTTGTCGGTGGAAGATGTGAAAGATTGCATCGATATGACCGTGGATGCCCTCAACATCGCCGAGGAGTATCAGTGCCCGGTGCTGTTGTTGTCGGACGGTTCGTTGGCTTTTTCGACCCAGACCATCCCCCGGCCCAATCCGGCGGATTATACCATCGTCAAGCGCAAAAAATGGGATGGCGAAGGCACCTACAAGCGCTATTTGATCACCGATGATGGCATTTCGCCCATGGTTGATCCGGGTACCCCGGAAGGAATGCATATCGCCACTGGTCTGGAGCATACGGAAACCGGTGCGCCGAGTTTCAAGTCGGAAATCCATGAGTCGATGCATGACAAGCGTTTCAACAAGATCAAGCCGATTGTCGATCGTTACAAGCCGGTAGAGGTGGATGGCGAAGGCGATGCAGAGGTGGGGATCATCACCTGGGGCAGCACCATCGGTGTGGCCCGCGAGGCGGTGGCCCGTCTGCGCGCCGAAGGGTACAAGGTGAAGGGTTTTTATCCCAAACTGATGTGGCCCATGCCGGTGGCGCAGTACGAAGCCTTTGCGGCAACCTGCAAAAAGATTTTGGTGCCGGAGGTCAACTATCAGGGCCAGCTTTCCCATTTCATCCGGGCTGAAACCTCCATCAAGCCGATTCCCTTCACCATCTGTGGTGGACTGCCGTTCACGCCGATCCAGATGATCGACAAAGTCAAGGAGATACTCTGATGTCTGTTGCTGCGCTCCATAAAGTTGAACTGAAGCCGAAAGATTATAAGTCCGAGGTGAGTGTTGTTTGGTGCCCTGGTTGCGGGTACCATGGTATTTTGAACAGCATTTACCGCGCCTTGTCGGAGTTGGGTGTGGACTACGCCAATCTGATGGCCATCTCTGGTATCGGTTGTTCGTCGCGCACGCCCTATTTCATCAAGTCCTACAAGATGCACACCTTGCATGGTCGCGCTGGACCGGTGGCCACCGGTGCGCAGTTGGCTCGCCCTGATCTGGCAGTGTTGGTGACCGGTGGTGATGGGGATGGTTTCTCCATCGGTGGTGGCCACATGCCCCATATGGCCCGCAAAAATGTCAATATGACCTACGTGCTTTATGATAATGGCATTTATGGCTTGACCAAAGGGCAATACTCTCCCACCTCGCGGCCCGAATTGAAGGCTTATACCACCCCGTATGGTGGACCGGATGAGCCGATGAATCCCTTGCTCTACATGTTGACCTATGGGGCCACCTATGTGGCGCAGGGGTTTGCGGGCAAGCCGCAAATCTGTGCCGAGTTGATCAAGGGCGCCTTGGAGCACAAGGGCTTCTCGTATGTGAACATCTTCTCCCAATGCCCGACCTTTAACAACATTGACACGGTGGAATATTATCGTGAGTTGGTGCGGGAAGTGCCGGCTGATCATGATGTAAGCGATCTGGGCGCGGCCATGGCGCTGGCCCGTCGTGATACGGAAGGGCATGCTCCGA
The DNA here is from genome assembly GCA_002753095.1 of Magnetococcales bacterium. Lineage (GTDB taxonomy): Bacteria > Pseudomonadota > Magnetococcia > Magnetococcales > Magnetaquicoccaceae > Magnetaquicoccus. Next base: position 44,839 of record PDZU01000017.1, on the reverse strand, counting down.
TTGGTCTGCTCTATAAAGCGGATCGTCCGACGTTGGACGAACGCTTGCATAAGATTGTGGAGAAGGTCGGCGGACATGCCGGCTATGATGTCAACAAGATCATTGACTTGGCTCGTCCCTGATCGGTGCATGGCCATGCAACAGCCTGTGACGGATAAAGAGGTGTTACTGGCGCAGTATGGCCGAGATGGACAATTGCGTGGTGCGGATCTCTCGTTCATGGAGATCCGCGCCATGGATTTGCGTGGTGTGGATTTGACTGGGGCAATCCTGGTTGGCAGTCGGTTGTATGATATGGTGTTTGACCACTGCATCATGAGTGAGATTCACATTCAGGAGACGGTGCTGCAGAATGTTTCTCTGATGGGCAGTCAGATGGACCATGCCTTTTGTCAACGGGCCAGTTTTGTGGGTTGCCGACTGGAGGAGGCCAATCTGCAGTACAGCCGCTTGTTGATGTGCAATTTGGAGGCAGTGCCATTGTGTCGGGCCGATTTGCGCATGGCGCAACTGCTGGCCTGTCAACTGGACCGGGCGGACATGCGGGGGGCGGATTTGTCCAAGGCGTCGTTGCGGGAGTCTACGTTGGACCACACCCGATTTATTGATTGCAATCTTTCCGGAGCGGATCTGCGCAAAACCAATCTGTATGATGCCTACTATGAGCGGGTGCAGACGGCGGGGACGATCTATTACGGTAAGTCGCCCTGGGATGGTCAGAACTCTTCTGTAACCCAATTGGGGCGCAAACTGGTGGTTTTTGATGGCGAATAGTGAACTGTTGCACAAGCAGTTGCGTTGGGTAGCCAGTCGGCGGGCAACGGCTGAGATGGAACAGATGTTGTCTCGTTTTCTGGAACAGAATTTGGCTGGCCTGACGGATGAGCAGTGTCAGCGCATGGTGTCATTTCTGGACCATTCCGATTGGGATATTTTGGATTGGCTGGCGGGCAAACCCTCTCCAGAGGGTGTGGACCGTGAGCCCCTCTCCTGGATTTTGCCGTAGCCGTAAGGGGTGTTGCATGTCTGCATTATTTTCCCGGTTTACCTTGAAAGATGTCACTTTGCGCAATCGTATTGCCGTTCCGCCCATGTGCCAATACAGTGCAGTGGATGGGATGGCCAATGACTGGCATGGTATTCACTACGGGGCCTTGGGCCGGGGTGGAGCTGGCTTGGTGATTGTGGAGGCGACTGGTGTTGCGCCGGAGGGTCGCATTTCGCCGCACTGTTTGGGGCTGTGGAATGATGCACAGGGGCAGAAGTTGGCAGCCATTGCGGCATCAATCAAGGCGGGTGGAGCGGTGCCGGGTATCCAGATCGGCCATGCCGGGCGCAAGGGTAGCGCCAATGTTCCATGGCAGGGTGATGATCATATTGCGGAGGGTGATCCGCGTGGTTGGGAGACGATTTCTCCTTCGTCGCTTGCCTTTGGGGCACATTTACCGAAGGTTCCGAGGGCCATGACGGTGCAGGATATCGCACGGGTACAGGAGAATTTTGTGGCGGCGGCCTGTCGGGCGCGGGATGCGGGCTTTGAATGGTTGGAGTTGCATTTTGCCCACGGATATTTGGCGCAGAGCTTTTTCTCGGTACATGCCAACCAGCGTACTGACGCATATGGTGGAGATTTTGCGGGACGCAGTCGTTTTCTGTTGGAGTGTTTACGGGCGGTCCGCAAGGTGTGGCCGGAGCGTTTGCCGTTGACGGCCCGTTTTGGGGTGATTGAGTTTGATGGTCGCGATGAGGAGACCTTGGCGGAGGCCATTATGTTGACGCGCCAGTTTCGTCAGGAGGGGCTGGATTTGCTCAGTGTCACGATGGGATTCACGACAATAACGGCCAATATTCCTTGGGCTCCGGGCTTTTTGGCGCCGATTGCGGCTAAGGTACGGCAAGCTGCCGCCATTCCGGTTGCCTCTTCCTGGTTGTTGGGAGATCCGGCGACAGCGGAGCGCGTTGTGGCTGAGCAGCAGATGGATTTGGTGATGGTTGGTCGTGCCCATTTGGCCAACCCCAACTGGCCCTATCAGGCGGCCCAGGCGTTGCGGCAGGAGAAAGCCGCCTGGGTGTTGCCTGCGCCCTATGCCCACTGGCTGGAGCGTTACCAGGGGGGGTAAAGGGTAGCGTTTTGTAAAAATTGTTTCTTTTGCCAATCACCAGGGGGGATTTCTCCTGGTGATTTTTTATGTGCTCCAGCGTCCATCCTGCCCAGCCAGCCAGATTCTGATGGAGTTTTTCATTTTCAACCGCTAGACTGCACCTGAGGCAGGCTTGCTGCACTGTATCGGGAGAATCGGCCATGAAATTCATTGATCCGCGCATTGATTTTGCCTTCAAAAGGATCTTCGGCAGCGAAGATGCCAAGGATGTCTTAACCAGTTTTTTGGAGAGCTTGTTGGATTTGGAGGGTGATCGGCGTATTGCCGAATTGACCATTCTGGATCCTTTTCTGGCGCCCCGCATCAAGGAGCTGAAGTCCTCTATTCTCGATGTGCGTTGCAAGGATCATCGCGGCATCTCCTATGTGGTAGAGATGCAGGTGGAAAAAGTGGATGGTTTCCTGAAGCGCATTCAATACAACAGTGCCAAGGTCTATACCCAGCAGATCGGCAAGGGGGAGAAATATCCTGCGCTCAATCAAGTGATTGCTGTAACCATTGCAGATTTTATCATGTTTGCCGATTTTGAACATTGCGTTTCGCGTCATGAGTCCCGCGAGACCGTGACCGGAAACACATACCTGACCGATATACTGCATTATTTTATTGAATTACCGAAATTTTCTAAAGCTCTGGAAGAGTGTGAAGGGATACTTGAAAAGTGGATCTATTTTATTTGTTACGCGGAAACTTTTGACCGGGTTCCGGAACAATTGGATCTTCCACCTTTCCGGCATGCTTTCGAGAAAGCCATGTTGGCCAATATGACAGTGGATGAATTGGATCTGTATGACAAGGCCGGTATTGCCATTGCAGATACACGTGGCCGCTTGAAACTGGCGCGAGATGAGGGGAAGCAGGAAGGACGAGCAGAAGGGCGCGCGGAAGGGCGCGAGGAAGGACGAGCGGAAGGGCGAGCGGAAGGAATATGGGAGGGTGAAAGGATGGGGATGGCCAATGTTCTTCTCCGTCAATTGCAACACCGTTTTGGTCACATTCCAGATGCGATAAGGGCCAAGGTGACCTCTGCCTCACTCCCATTGATGGAGGTCTGGACAGACGGTATCTTGGAGGCAAAGGATCTGGAGGATCTTTTTGCTGATTGACCCTTAGGGGAGAATTGCACCGGGGAGTTTGCACCGCAGTGGAGATACGTCATGAAATTCATTGATCCGCGCATTGATTTTGCCTTCAAAAGAATCTTCGGCAGCGAAGATGCCAAGGATGTTTTAACCAGTTTCTTGGAGAGTTTGTTGGATTTGGAGGGTGATCGGCGTATTGCCGAATTGACCATTCTGGATCCTTTTCTGGCGCCCCGCATCAAGGAGCTGAAGTCCTCTATTCTCGATGTGCGTTGCAAGGATCATCGCGGCATCTCCTATGTGGTAGAGATGCAGGTGGAAAAAGTGGATGGTTTCCTGAAGCGCATTCAATACAACAGTGCCAAGGTCTATACCCAGCAGATCGGCAAGGGGGAGAAATATCCTGCGCTCAATCAAGTGATTGCTGTAACCATTGCAGATTTTATCATGTTTGCCGATTTTGAACATTGCGTTTCGCGTCATGAGTCCCGCGAGACCGTGACCGGAAACACATACCTGACCGATATACTGCATTATTTTATTGAATTACCGAAATTTTCTAAAGCTCTGGAAGAGTGTGAAGGGATACTTGAAAAGTGGATCTATTTTATTTGTTACGCGGAAACTTTCGACCGGGTTCCGGAACAATTGGATCTTCCGCCTTTCCGGCATGCTTTCGAGAAAGCCATGTTGGCCAATATGACAGTGGATGAATTGGATCTGTATGACAAGGCCGGTATTGCCATTGCGGATACACGTGGCCGCTTGAAACTGGCGCGAGATGAGGGGAAGCAAGAAGGGCGAGCGGAAGGGCGCGCGGAAGGACGTGCGGAAGGTGAAAGGATAGGGATGGCCAATGTTCTTCTCCGTCAATTGCAACACCGATTTGGTCATCTGCCGGATGCAATCAAGGACAAGGTGACCTCTGCCTCACTCCCATTGCTGGTGTCCTGGATAGACGGCATTTTGGAGGCAAAAGATCTGGAGGATCTTTTTGCTGATTGATCCTTGGGGGAGAATTGTACCGGGGGATTTGCCACGTGGTGGTGAGTGAGGGGGCACAGGGTTGTGACAGTTTATTGCGAAACCTTTCTGTCCGTGATGTTGCTCAAAGTACTTAAATAATTGATTTTTTCATGTTTTTTCTTGACTGTTATGTATGTATTAATTACAGTGATGATAAAATTTGTTCTGATAGGCGCTTCCGTCATCGGTCGATCTGGGGTTGGCGGAATTTTTCAATAGAACGGTCATCACATGGATGAATGGTCAAAGTACACGAAACTTACCAACCTGTTTATTGAATGTTATGTCGATTTCTACACAACGCCTTTGCTGCTTGGTCGTTGCGAAAACGACTACAGAGAGGATGAATCTGCCTGGAAGTTAAAGCGGGATGCGGTTGTGCAACGTATCAGGAGGTATTTGGAGGTTGGAAGTCGGATGCAGTGGGAAGGTGTTGCCAACTTAATGCGTCTGTCTGCTCTCGATGAGGCGTTGTACGAAGCGGGCATGGAGGATATGGTTTACCGTGACCTTCCTCCCCGTCATAAAGTGCGCGGCAGAGAGTGGCTTGTTTTTAAACGTGCTGTTTCATTATCGTCCAAGCATGCGCATGTTTCACAGCGTGGCCATTTGCGCAACTGGTTGCGTCATCATATGATTGTGCCAGCGTTTTTTGAACCGTATCCTGTTGTTTCTGCTGATCAGGAGCAATACAAGCTCAAAATTGTTGTGACCCATTCCAATCGTCTTGCCCGTGACTTGAGAATAAGGATTGGTAGTGAATTAAGGGTTTGGCTTGGCACGTTTCCCGATGGGGTGGTGCCGGAGTGGCCGGGAATCGGGCAGAAAAAGTGCACCAGTGAACGCCTGGACGATCCAGACGAGCGGTGGCTTTCGATCCGCACTTCTTTGGAGCAGGCCAAAATGGCGGCTGCCCACATTGTGATCATGCCGGAACTGTCACTGTGCCGTCAGTTGCGCAACAAGATGCTGGAGTGGTTGGATCAAGAAGAACCCGGTTTTTTGTTGGTGGTTCCGGGAAGTTACCATGAGGTTGATGATTTGAAGATTGATAAATATCCTTTCAATCGGTCACGGTTGTGTGACGGTTCTGGAAACGAAATCTTGAGGCACGATAAGCTGCGAGCTTTTGGTTCGGACAAACTGTGCCATGAACAGATTACCCCCGGCAATAAGGTCACGCTGTGGCGTACCTCAATTGGGGTGTTCACCTTGCTGATATGTCGCGATTTTTGCGAAGAAGATGGCGATGTCGTCAAGATGTTGGAGGCGTTGGCCCCGGACTGGTTGCTGGTGCCATCCATGAGTTTTGATCATGGTATTCGGGCGCATGCACTCCAAGCAAAACATTTGCACAACAAATGCGGGGCTCGGATACTGCTTGCCAATCAAACGCCTGATAAGACATTTGCATCAGAGGAGAGTCATGGATTTGTTTACCCTGCAGCGGATGGTGCTTGCCAACCGGACTGGGTTTCTCCAGCAGCGCGTCTGAAAATACTGAGCCTGCCGTGAAAATCAATGGCTGACAGCTTCATTCGGGTATGGTAAATTGTTCTACAATTGTTTCTATTGACAGATGATGGAAAATGAGTTCATGAACGCTACTGACACCCCTTTTGTTCTGCGTTATGCCCATCCTCTTTGGTTGGCGCAAGCTCCGGAGGCATTGGAGCAGATTTTGCGCGCTGTGAAGGGAATGACAGAGTTTGATGATCATGAAGCCGGGTTGCTGGATCATGCCTACCGGGTTCGACTGGCGCGCTTGCTGCGGGACCATGCCGGTGCCGAGGAGTTTGACGCCTTGAATCAACATCTGTTGCGCGTGATTCATCCGCTTCGGGAAGAGAAATTCAACGCCCTTGACAAGCCTTATGCGGTGCGCTGGCGGGCTTTCAGTGATCTGCTGGAGGATCGCTTGTCGGTGCTGGATACGGCTATTCCAGAAGGTGTCAAGAATCGTCTGTATGTGCCGGAGATTCTGGATTTGCTGAGAGTTCGTGGCAAAATGACTCAGCAGCAGGTGGCGGAAGCCTTTCCCCAGATTGGTCCGTCCAACCTCTCCCGTATCCTGACTCAGTTGGAGGGATGGGAATTGGTGGTGCGACAGCGCTACAAAAAGGAGAAGATCATCGCCCTTGGTCCCCGTGCCCAAGAAATGTTGACCGATTATGATCCATTGGAGTCGGAGGCGAGTGAGGAGGTAAAGGTGTTGATGAGGGGGAGCGATATTCAAACCACACAGAAGCTGTCTGAAAGGGCTCGCGAACCGTCAACTAAACGGGGTGTGGAATGTATCCCTCCTGTTAATATGTCGAAAGAATGTTGGGATGAAGATCGGGCTGCATGACTCAATATTACCAGGGTCCAGCTCAGTAATCTTCGTTCTCTGAAGTCTACCCAAAGAGTGCCATGAGAATTTTTACGTTCTACTCCTTTAAGGGCGGTGTTGGTCGTTCTTCCTTGATGTTTCATCTGGGCGACTATTGGGCGAGCAAGGGGTATGTTGTGGCCTTGCTGGACATGGATCTGCATGCGCCGGGCATCAGTCTGCACCCCTGGCTGGAAAAACCACGCAAAAAAAATGAATACCATCAATTGGGTATCAGCGATCTCTTGGCAACCTTCTATCTGACACAGAAACCGGAGGAGAGCACTTTTCAATTTTTTCCGCCCAGTCGCATGCTGCGTCAACTCAAGCCACCCAAAGGGAGCAATCGATGGGGGAGTAAGGGGCGGATGATGGTTTTGCCGTCGGGTAGTGTGGCCTTGCCGCAGTATTATCCGGTCAAAGAATCCCAAACCGTAAAGATACCCTCGGCGGAGGCTGGTGAGTCCGAGGAGCCAGAGCAAAAGGCGTTACGACATTTTGCCCGCCTGCTGCGGGAGGATCTGGAATCAGTCCGCCTGGAGGATCATCCCAGCCGATCGGGCATCGATTTTCTCTTGATCGACTGCCGTACCGGGTATCTGGCCATGGAAGAGTTGGCCATGGGATATTTGGCCGAGCGGGTGGTGCTGGTCTCCGGTCTCAACCATCAAAACCTGGAAGGGTTGGACCTGACACTGCAAAAGCTGCGGCCACAGCGTGTGCCCCCACTGTATTACTCCTCAGAGTTGATGGTGGCGTTTGGGCCGGTGCCAGCCCATTACATGGATGATCCGCAAGCAAGACAATCCTTGGAAAGGGCAATGGGCATTCTGGAGGAGAATCGCCTTGCGGTCAAAACCGGCGAACGGGCAGAGTTGTTGCCACCCTATTTTCTGCTGCCGTACACCCCGCGTTTGGCAACTTCGGACGAACCTGTCCCACAGAGCTATTTTCTTGGCAGGCACCATCCGTATTGGGAGGTGGTTGAGCAAATCGCCGATACCCTAGCACCGCAAAAATCAGTGGAGGATTCCAAACGGGAAATCTTGCGCCAAATGCTCAGCATAACCGGCACAGTACTGCCACCCGCCATCAAAACTGTTGCCAAAGAAAGCTCTCTCCCGACAGCCAAAGAGAAAAAAGGAGAAGAGTTGGAGGAGGAGTTTGCCATCAGCCAAAATCTGCGCCATCCCACGCGCCAGAACTTGGCCATGATGTTCCAGTTGCCCAAGTGGTATTGGCCGTTTACGGATGGTTTGGGTTTGGTGCAACAGCGTGCATGGCTTAAACGGTACGGATTTCCTGCCCAATTGAGCGATACTCAGGACAAATTGCTGGATGGGTTGTGTGCCACAATCTCTTTGTCGCCAAATGAAAAAGAGGGCATTCTATTGAATTGGTCAAATCTGAGTCAATTTCAAATTGATTCGTTGATTACCATGTTTCAAGAAGAGAATAAAAAATTTGCAGCCCGCTCTGTCCAAGAGGCATCACGATTTATGTCCATGTTGTTTGATTCCCAACGGGAATGGGCAAAACTGCTGCGCTGCGATGGACAGCACTGGACTCTCTTTCTCTCTCGGTTGGAAGAAATGCCCGGTCCGTTTGCGTCCTGGAAGCACTATGCAGCTTATTGGTTCGAGCTGACAACACTGTTAGAGGCTTTAGGCAGATACGATGCGGCAGAGAAGGCGTATCGAAAATCATTGGAACTTGATTCTGACAATAAACTCGCATGCTATTTTCTTGGTGATCTATTGCAGGATCATTTAGGCCGCTATGAGGAGTCAGAAGCGGCCTATCTCTGTGTCATCAAGCAGGATCCTAAGTATGTATCCCCCTGGAATAGCTTGGCATTGCTTTATACTGATCATACTAGGCAATGCCAGAAGGCCATGCAATGCTATCGGCAAGGGATTTCAGTTGATCCGGGCAACCGCTACCTTTTGTCGAACTTGGGATACTTGAAATTGAGTCTGGGAGAGGATTGGAAGGCGGAACTGCAGCAGGCATTAGCAGGATTTAAAAAATTGTCTGATTTTCAAAGTTTATGTGATAGAATCCGCTTGGCTGTGACATTATCTGCTGGGGAGTATCTCCCCTCTGATGAAGAGATGGGAATCGCTTTTAACCGATGGGATTTAAGAACAAATTTGCACTTTGCCGCACTCCTGCGCGCACTGCATCGCGGCGACAGTGTGCAACCGCATCTGGAACGAGTGATGGCCTTGATCAACGCCTATAATGATCAACGTGGTTTTATAAAAGCGTTATACCAAGTCGCAGGCACCCGCCCCGATCTGCGCGAAGATCTGCGTGCGGCAGCGGCGCAGTTGTTCAACCTCCCGCAGGAGGTGCTGGACCGCTTTCGTGATCAGCCTGCCCCCCAATCCCTGGAACGATACCGCCCCTTTGTGGAGGGGCGTTCCAACGGGGCGGGGGATGCGCGGGATCTGCCGCTGTTCTGCGCAGACGCCGCTCTCAAGGCAGGGTAGCTTCCGCCTTTTTGCCCTGCGCATAGCGGTTGACCAGACGCAAGAGCTCTTTTTTCTTGATCGGTTTGGTCAGGTGATCGTTGCAGCCTGCAGCGAGGCTTTCTGCTTCTTTGTCGCGCGAGGCGTGGGCGCTGAGGGCCAAAATGGGCACAGAGGGGCGGGCCTGTTGCTGTTCCCATTGGCGAATCAGGCGGGTGGCCGTGTAGCCATCCATGTGCGGCATCTGAATGTCGGTGATCAACAGATCAAACGGCTCCTGTTGCACCTTGGCCACCGCTTCATGTCCATCAGAGACGATCACCAACTCATGGGGGCTCTGTTTCAGGTATAAACGGACCAGCAGTTGGTTATCCAGGGAGTCTTCGGCCAGCAAAATGCGCAAGCCACGCTGGGGCTCCGGCGATTCCTGGTTGCTGCCCTCCAGGGCGGTGACCAGGGAGAGCTCTGTAGCCCGCGCGGGCAGTGTGAAAGAAAAAATGCTGCCTTGCCCCAACTGGCTGGTGACCCAAATGCGCCCGCCCATCATCTCCACCAATTTGCGGCAGATGGCCAGTCCCAGCCCGGTTCCCCCATAACGGCGGCTGATGCCAGAGTCTGCTTGGGTAAAATCCTCAAAAATCAACATCGCCTGCTCTGCAGCAATGCCGATGCCGCTGTCCTGAACCGTAATGAGCAGCGTCTCTTCCATGTGGGGATGAGGCTGCGCCTGCAGATGAATCTCCCCATCCTGGGTAAACTTGACGGCGTTGCCGAGCAGATTGATTAAAATCTGTCTGACCTTGCCCTCATCGCCCAAAACAGCCGGAGGCGTACCGGGCGCAATCTGGGCGCAAAGCTGCAAGCCTTTCTCCTGGGCGATCACCCGCATCAGTTCGGCGCTCTCTTCGATCAACGTATGCAGGGCAAAGGGTTCACAAGCCACATTCATCCGCCCGGCCTCAATGCGGGCAAAGTCCAGCACATCGTTGATTACATCCAGCAAGCCCTTGCCGGAACGGTGAATAATCTGCGCCAGACGCTCCTGTTCCAGATCAAGCGTGGTTTCGAGCAGCAACTCGGACATGCCCAATACCACATTCATCGGGGTGCGAATTTCATGGCTGATGGTGGTCAGAAAACGGGTTTTGGCCTGATTGGCCGCCTCCGAACGATCCTTGGCCCAGCGCAACGCCTGTTCCAACTGTTCCTGTTCGGTCACATCCAGGGCCATGGAGAGCACACCATGGACCCGATCATTGCCATCCTTCAGGGGGGCGTTGAACCACAAACAGGAGATAATGCGCCCCTCCTTGGTAATGTTATTGCCCGGTTGGGAATATTCGGCCTCCTTGCCAGCCAACAGGTCGGCCATGGCGGCGGCCACCGGTTCCAGGGCCGAAGGGGGGACAAACAGTTGCAAAGGAGTACGACCCAGAGCCTCCTCCTTGCGATAACCAAAGATGCGTTCGGCGGCGGGGTTCCAGTCGGTGGCTTGGAAGTGGGTATCCCAAACGATAAAGGCGATGGGCATGCGGGCGGCAGCCTGGGCCAGCAGATCGTTGAGCAGATGCAGCCTGCCTTGCGTCAACTGCAGGGAGGTGTGGGATTGACGCAGATCATGCGTTTTTTGCTGCAGACGGTGTACCAAACGCAAAATGATCGAGACCACCACCAGCGACATGATCAAGGCAGCAACGGCACCAGTGATCAAAAAATCAAGACGTACCTCCTGATGAAAGAACCAGGAGAACAGGCTGACGATAATAACGGTACCCAGTTCCGAAAGCATAACGGCGGCTGACAGAATGCGGGCCGGATGCCAGTTGTAGAGTCGATGCATCATGATCGGTTTCCATACCGTTGAGGCGTCCTGGCCTGCCGTTGCTGCACCACCGCCTTGGCCACCTAAAAAAGAAAAATATCATCCTCTGTTGCTTGATCGTCGGGGTCGATCATGCCTCCTGGGGGGCGCAGGGTGCGACGGTCACCCACACGGCGATCCAGCCATTCGGTTTGGGCGTAGATCTCTTTGAGCAGGGGAATGTTCTCCCCCTCGATACAGTTGAGGCGCAAGGCCCAGGCGGCGACCCAGGAGTACCAAAACATGCGACGCAGTTCCCGTCGCCTCTCTTCTTCTGCGCTCACCGCCTGACAATCCTGTTGCAAGGTGCGGATCAACTCGGTCAACTGTTCCCCAGGACTGTCGGAGGCAAGCAGTGTATCAATGCGCTGTTGCACTTTTTGCAGCGCGGCAACAGCATTGAGCGTGCTCTGCAAAGAGGCGAGCAGTCGGTTGACATTCTCGGTATTTTCCAGATTGCGTGCCAGTTCAATGTAGGTATGGGCAAACTGCAACGCCCTTTCGGCTGCCTGAAAATGGCCTGGGCCCACATTGCCGGGGGGGTCTAAAAAAACCCGAAAAGCGTCGCGCAGGGTGAGGTAGCGTAGCGCCACCAAAATCGGATCACCCGGTTGAAAAGGAGCCATTCCTTGGCTGCGTCCCACATCGCGCAACAGATCCGCTTTCAGGGAACCGTTGGCACGGATCAGGGAGGAGATGATTTGTCCGATGGTATCACCCTGGCTCACTGGCGGATCCTTGCTTATTTTGAGAAATGTTGGAAAGAATATCGGTCTTAATTTGAGATAACAATGGATTAGAGACCCTTTTCACTCCAGCGTACTTGTTACAGGACAACCGAATGGCTGTCAATCTGTTCTGGTTGTTTGGGTGCAAATTTCATCTTTTTACGGATCATCCATGGCTGGAGTGGCCGGATATTTCCGTTTTACAAGCACTGCGCCGGGCAGTAAACTGCATATGGCCGTGCTGTTATCCCGTGCAAGGGCGTTTTCTGCCGTTTGTGCGCTCGTTTGGGGGAGTGAAATATGCCACGTGTTTTGTTGCTGCTGGGGATCCTTTTATCTGTGTTGTGGCCGTTGCGGGGGGAAGCACAACGCTCCATTACCCCCTCCGAAGTGTTTGCCGAAGCGGTGCGTCTGGAAAAAGAGGTGGCGTTGTTGAAAACGCATTTCGGGCTGAGCGAGGTGCGACCGGCTGCCGTGGTGAGTGCCCATTTGCTGCCGCGCCATCCCTGGCAGAAAATGTATATTATCCACAGTAAAATTAATTTATTTCGTCGTCAGAATGGTTTCCCGGTCCAGGCGGTGCAAAGCATGCAGCCGGTGTTGGCGATGGAACCTTTACTGGTTTATGAGCAGAGCCAGCGTCTGTTGACCGAAATGCAGTTACTGAAAATGCGCCTGGGCATTGAGGAGACGGTTGCCGCTCAGGAGGTGATACCCGGCAAGCAACCGATTGATGTCTTCAATAAACTGCATTTTGTCTCGGTACAGTGGGATGTGATTTTGCGTGCCGCTACCCATCTGAATCCACTGTATGCCGAGGCCAAACGGATCGATGTCGATGTGGATACCCTGCTCAATGCGTTGCATATTAGCGACCTGGCCTATCCGCCGGCCAAAAAGAGTGCAGTGACAGCAGATGAGTTGTTGGAGAGCAGCTTTTTGATCATGGCTGAGGTGCAGCGCTTGCAACAATTGGCCAAGTTACCGAAAATCGATTTTGAGTCCTTTCGCCATCCAGCAGAGGTGAGTGGTGCCGATGTCTGGAACATGATGGGGTTTATTCTGGCCGAGTTGCAGACGGTGAAGGCCAGTGTGGGATTGTTGCAGCAACTGACTCCGGTGGCGGAATATACGGAAGAAAAAAATCCGGCAGCCGTGTTGCAGTTGATGGGGTATGTTACCCATAAATTGCGTCTGATTCGTTCCTTGTGACGGGGGTTTGCATGCATCCTTCTGCCAACCCATCGCCTGCTCTGCCCTGGTATCACCGTCTGAGTTTGCGCAGCAAATTTGTATTGATCTTTTATCTGGTGACCCTGACTTTTTTGGCGGTTATTGGTCACTATGGGTATTACAGCGCTGCCGAAGCCTTTCGAGGCCGGGCCATGGAGCGTATTCAGGGGCAGATACAGCGGGTTGGTGATCAAATGGGCGACAAGCTGCAGTTGTCCCGATCGGCGTTGCAGTTTTTTGCCAACCATTACAGCCTGAAGCATATGCTCTACTGGCAGGATATGGAGGATGGCAAGCGTCAGGAGCAATGGCGTGCGGTGACCCACAACGAGTGGTTGGGCTATCTGCAGAGCGCAGAGATCTACCACAGAGTCAGCTTTATCGGTCGCGATGGACGGGAGCGTTTGGCCGTGCGTCGGGATCCGTCCAGTCAGGAAGTACAGATGGTGGACGAAAGCCAACTGCAGGAGTGGAGTAGTGATGCGATTGTACAGGCGGTGCTGTCCGAAGAGGGAAATGGGTACATGGTCTCCCGTTTGGAGCTCAATCGGGAGCAGGGGGTGATCCGCAAACCGTTTGTGCCGGTGTTACGCCTGATCCAGCCGGTGTTGGGGGACAACCAGGTCAAGTATGGGGTAGTGATGGTGACCCTGTTTGCCGATACCTTGCTCGAAACCCTGCGCGAGGCCAACAGAGGCGGTGGTGTGAGTGAGTATTATTTGTTGGATGCCAATGGTTTCTATCTGTTTCACACCCTGCCGGAGAAACGGTTTGGCCACCTTCTGGGTCATGCAGAGAATGTTGGCAATCCGTATCCCGGCATCATGCAGCGTTTGCAATTTCATCCCGAAGGAACGTTTGTCGAACAGGGACAGATCATCGGGCACAAGCGGATTTTTCCCCAGGCGGGTGATGTGCACCGTTACTGGACCATCTTGAGCGTGACGCCAGAGAAGGCCGTACTGGCGGATTTGGAGCACTTTCGGTTGCTGTTCTTCACTTTGGTATTTGTGCTGTTGGCGGTCGTATTTTGGGTGGTACGGCGCTATATCGACAGCCTGATGGGGCCACTCAGTCAGGTCACCCGCCATTTACAGAGTTTGGGACGGGGTGAAGTGGCGGCGGTGACCATTGCCTATGGTCCACAGGATGAGATCCGCTGGATGTTGGATTCATTGGAGCGGTTGACGGGCAGTCTGGAGCAGTTGGTCACCCATGCGGATGCCATTGCGCGTGGGGACATGACCCGTCAGGTGCCACTGTTGTCGGAACAGGACCGTTTGGGTTTGGCACTCAACCGTATGACCGGCATCTTGCGCAGCAGTCGACAGACGGGGCAGCAGCAGTTGTGGCTCAAGGATGGGATCAGTCAATTGAACCAAGTGCTCTCCAGTGGGTTGCCCCCCGCAGAGTTGGCACAGCGGGCCCTGCAATGGATTGCCCGTTATCTGGCGGCAGGGCGGGGGGCGGTCTACCTGTTTGAGGTCCAGCAGGGTCGTTTGCGCTGGTTGGCGGGCTACATGTTTGCCCCGCAACGGGAGGAGGAGCGTTGCATCGCCTTGGGACAGGGGGCGGTGGGTCAGGTGGCGCTGGAGCACAAGCCGGTATTGCTGCGTTGGACAGATCCAGATCCCTTACCCGAACTGCAGACAGCCACCGAACGCCGCAATGCCCGCTATACCTTCGGCTGGCCACTGCTGCGCGAGGGCGAGCTGTTGGGGGTGATGGAACTCAATAGTCTGTTGCCGTTGGAGGCGCTGCATCAGGAATTTTTGGAGGGGGCTACCCAGGTTACGGCCAATTTCCTGTATATCGCACTGCAGCGCGAGCGGATCGAAAACCTGCTGCACGTGGCCGAAGAGGCCCGGCACGATGCTTTGCAGCAGACGGTCCGTTTGGAGAGAGCCAATGCCCAGATGGAGGAGCAGCAACAACAGTTGCAGCAACAGACCGAGGAGCTGCAGCAGAGCAATACGCACATGGAAGAGCAGCAGCAGATGTTGCAGCAGCAGGCGCTGATTTTGCAGAGCCAGAACGAAGAGTTGCAGCGCTCACAAGAGGAGTTGGATCTGCGGGCAGGCATGCTGGAGGAGAGCAACCGCTATAAAAGTGAGTTTTTGGCCAATATTTCCCATGAGTTGCGTACACCACTCAATTCGATCATTGTGCTGGCCCGCATGTTGATGAGCAACGAGCAGGCAGAGCTGGCTGAAACCAGTCAACATCAGGCCAAGGTGATTCATGAGGCAGGCAACGAATTGCTGCGTCTGATTAACGATATTTTGGATCTGTCCAAGGTGGAATCTGGACGCATGGAGTTGTTGCGGGAGTGGGTGGAGAGCCAGGAGCTGTTGGAGGAGTGGCAGGGTTTGTTTGCCGCCATGGCGCGGGAGAAGGGGATTGTTTTGCGCCTGGAAGATGGTTGGCGGGGAGGTCTGTATACGGATCGTCACAAGTTGTCGCAGATTGTGCGCAATCTGTTGGCCAATGCGATCAAGTTTACCCAGCAGGGGCAGGTGTCGCTGTTGGTGTCGGCCATGGATGATCGGGCAGGGTGGGTGCGGTTTGTGGTGCGGGATAGTGGCATTGGTATTGCCCCGGAGCAACAGGGGCGTATTTTTGAGGCTTTTCAACAGGTGGATGGTTCTATCTCCCGGCAGTATGGAGGTACGGGTTTGGGGTTGTCGATCTGTCGGCATTTGGTGCAGTTATTGGATGGTGAGGTGACGGTGGATAGTGTGCTGGGGCAGGGCAGTACCTTCACGGTGGAGCTGCCGGTCTACATTGCCACCGGCCAGTCGCAGCCCTTGACTGGGGCAGACCAGCCTTTGTTGGCGCAACGGACCATCCTGGTGGTGGATGATGATCCGCGCAATCTCTTTGTCACCACGGCGGCCCTGGAGCAGCAGGGCGGCACGGTTTTGCAGGCCATCAACGGGCACAAAGCGTTGGAGTGGCTGGCACAGGAGCAGGTACATCTGGTCTTGATGGATGTCATGATGCCAGAGATGAGTGGGTATGAGACCATCGAGGCCATACGCAAACAGCCGCGATTTCACTCCTTGCCGATCATCGCCCTGACCGCCAAGGCCATGCCGGAAGAGCGGGATCAGTGTTTGCAGGCGGGGGCAAATGATTATCTGGCCAAACCGGTGGATGACGAGATGCTGCGTTCTTTGCATCGGGATGGGGTGTTACTTTTGGGGGAGCGAGGGGGGATCCAACACGTGGAAGGGGAGCGTTGTTTCAAACCGTTGCAAAAGGGGAGTAATCTTTACTCACGCCGGGCGTGGATGGTTGATGATCATGAGGGATGAACGGTTTACCATATTGCTGGTTGATGATAACCGGAATAACTTGTTTACGTTGCGCAGTCTGTTGCAGCACCTGGAGCAGGTGCAGCTCCACGAGGCGGTCAGCGGAGAGGCGGCGTTGGCCTTGTTGCTGGAGGAGACGGTTGACCTGTTGCTGTTGGATATCCAGATGCCGGGCATGGATGGTTTCGAGATGGCCCGCCATCTGAAGATGGCCAGTCGCACCCGTGATATTCCCATTGTATTCATTACGGCGGTATATAAATCGGAAGAGTTTATACGTCATGGGTATGTGGTGGGAGCGGTTGATTATTTGACCAAGCCGATTGACGATAACTTATTGTTGAATCGAGTGCGTCTGTATCAGCAGCTTTTTTTGCGCGAGCGGCGTTTACAGATGGCGTTGCAGGCGTTGCAGGCGCGGGAAAAAGAGTTACAGGAGAGCAACCAGCACCTGGAGGAGCGGGTGCAGGAGCGCACAGTCCGTCTGGAGGTGCAGAATCAGGCTTTGGCACGGGCCAAGGAGGAGGCAGAGCGGGCCACGCAAGTCAAGGGGGATTTTTTGGCCACCATGAGCCATGAGATTCGCACGCCGATGAATGTGGTATTGGGCATGTCGGAGTTGTTGCTGGAGAGCACGCTGGATGGTCAGCAGCGCCGTTTGGTGGAGGTGATGCACCATTCGGGCAAGGCACTGCTAACCATCATCAATGATATTTTGGATTTTTCCCGTATTGAGTCGGGGCGTTTCGAACTGCGGGAAGAGCCTTTTTCGCTTCGGCAGTTGATCGAAGAGTTGGTGGCCTTGCTGCGCTTGTCGGCCCAGGAGAAGGGGTTGCAACTGGAGGCCGTATTGGCAGAGGATCTGCCGAGTTGGCTGGTGGGGGATGAGGGGCGCCTGCGGCAGATATTGTTGAACTTGTTGGGTAATGCCATCAAGTTTACCGAGCATGGACAGGTGTGGATGCGGGTGGAGCGCGAGCACTCCTTGGCAGAGCCTGTGTTGTTGTTTCAGGTGCGGGATACAGGCATTGGGGTTGCGGCAGAGCAGGTGGAGCATATTTTCGAGCGTTTTACCCAGGCGGACAGTGGCATCACCCGGCGTTATGGGGGAACGGGGTTGGGTCTGGCGATTTCGCGTCGTCTGGTAGAGCGGATGGGGGGGCGGATCTGGTTGGAGAGTGGCAGCGGCCAGGGCAGCCACTTTTTTTTCACGCTGCCCCTGCGCGAAAGCCTGAGTCCGGCACATGGACAGGCAGAGCCCGTGCTGCAGGCAGAGTTGGGAACAGAGGCGGTGCTGCGCATCCTGTTGGCAGAGGATGTGGAGGAAAACCAGGTTTTATTTGAGGTCTATTTGCAGGAGACGCCGCATCGCTATGTGATCGTTGGGGATGGGGAAGAGGCGTTGGCGCGGGTGCAACAGGAGCGGTTTGATTTGGTGATCATGGATGTGCAGATGCCGCGCATGGATGGATATACGGCGGCACGCTGCATTCGCCAATGGGAGAGAGAGAGCGGACGGATGCCGGTGCCGATCATTGCCCTGTCGGCACACGCCATGGAGGGGGAGTTGGAGCGCAGCCAAGCGGCAGGGTGCAACACCTATATGACCAAGCCAATTCACAAGAAGCAATTTTTGGCCGCCATCCAGGCGGTAGCCCGCGCCGTAGCTCCCTGATTGCGGCGACCATTGATGCGTTGCAGCCTATCCGAGCACTTTGCTGACCGCAGCCAACAGTTGTTCGGCGTGGAGTGGTTTGCTCAAGATTTCCACGGCCCCAAAGGATTGGGCCATGCGCAAGGTCAGTTTGGGATCCATGGCCTTGTAGCCGCCGGACATGGCGATAATTTTGCTGCCGGGGCGAGAACGGGAGATGGCAGCCAACAGGTCGATACCATCCATTTCTGGCATGAAAATGTCGGTAATGGTCAGATCAATGGCGTGATTCTGCAAAAGTTTCAGGGCTTCCTGGCCGTTGCTGGCTTCCAGGAGTTGATACCCAGCCCGAATAAGAATCTCTCGCAGCACTGTGCGCACCACCTCATCATCGTCTACGAGCAGAATGACTGACACCTGGTTTTTCCTCCGCGTTTGTCTTCTATTGTCCGATCACAGTGGTCACACTGTTTTGGCTGATCCAATAACCATTATCGCAGATTTCTGTCGATAGGCCAAGTCCCGAATATCGTGATACGCCGATCAAAAAATTTGGGAGGCTGTTGAAAACGCTTGCATGTGCGGAGATTACAGCTTATCATCGTCATGGTTTGCGGAGTTTGCAAGAATAAATCTCGCTCATTATGGTTCGTTGCATTATCGCGGCTGGGGTTTGTACCGGTCGGGGGATCAGAAATTTTGTTTGCAAAGCAGGAGTCGCTATGAATTTGCCACCACTGGGGGACGATTCGGACGTTTATATCACCACATCCAAGGCGGCACGCCTGTTGGGTGTTTCGCAGCGGACGGTGCATTACTGGATGGATCGTGGTGCAATCAAGTATTGGAAGACAGCAGGGGGCCATTTTCGCATTCCGATGAGCTCCATTCGGCAGTTGCTGGAGAAGCGTCAGGTTGAGCTTCTGGAGTCGGATCAACCGGTAGTAACCATTCTGCTGGTGGAGGATGATGCGGATCTGCGCGAGGTGGCCAGTGCGGTTGTGGCCAACTGGAACTGGCCGATTCGGCTGGTGAGTGCCGAAAATGGTTTCGAGGGGTTGATTCAGGCGGGGATTCACAAACCGGCGGTGATCATCACGGACCTGATGATGCCCTCCATGGACGGCTTTCAGATGATCAAGAGTCTGCAAAGTACGCCGGATCTCAACATGCCGCGCATTGTGGTGATGACTGGCATGGATGATGCGCAGATTGCCGCCAATGGTGGCATTCCGGCGGATGTGGAGGTGTTGCACAAGCCGATTCCTTATGATCGCTTGAAGGAGATTGTCTTGGACGTGCTGCGCAACCACAGTCGGGGCAAATATGCGGTGACGCGGTTGAAGACTTAACCAAACAGTCCCATTCTGGATGAGGAGGCGCAGCCATGAAGCGCAGAGACTTTTTGCAGAGTTCCGTTGTGTTGGCGGCAGGTTCAGTGCTGCCGACGGTTGCTGTGGCTGCCGGGGGGGGCAGTGAGGCGGGCAAGACGGGCAAGCCCACCATCAAAAGCTACCGGGCGTTGGGCAAGACGCATATCCAGATGAGTGACATCTCCTTCGGAGCGGGCAAGCTGCCGTCGGCGGCGATGATTTTGCGCGCCATCGATCAGGGGGTCAATTATTTCGATACGGCGCCCGATTACGGCAACAGCGAGACGTTGATCGGCGAGGCCATGGGCCGTTTCAAGCAGCGGGAAAAGATCTACATTGCTTCAAAATATTGCTCCGCCAACCCATATCCGGGCCATTTGGGGTTGGGCAGCAAGAAGGCGGATTATCTGGCTGCAGTGGATGGCAGCCTGAAACGGATGCATCTGGACTATCTGGACGTGGTTTTTGTCCATGCCATCGGGGAAAAATCGGCCTCCCTGGAGGAGGAGGAGCGCCGTTTGCTGGACGAAGAGATGCTGGCCGCCACTGCCGAGTTGAAAAAGGCGGGCAAGGTGCGTTATCTGGCGGTTTCGTCGCACGGGCCAAACAACCTGGAACCGTTGCTTGGCAAGGCGGTGGAGAGCGGTCACTATGATGTCATCATGACGGCCTTCAACTTTATGAAATTTCCCAAACTGCCGGAGGTGCTGCAAAAGGCGGCGGATCGTGGTGTTGGGGTGATTGCCATGAAAACCCTGGCCGGGGCCAAGGAGGGGAATGTGGACGCGGGGGGAGCGGTGTTCGAGCATGCGGCTTTCCGTTGGGTCTTGAAGCATCCGCAGGTGGCCGGGTTGGTGGTGACCATCAAGACGGTGGATGATCTCAACCTGTATGTGCAAGCCTCTGGCACGGCGTTTACGGCTGCCGATCAGCGTTCCCTGGACCGTTATGCGGCTTTGTATGGTCAAAGCTATTGCCGTACCGGTTGTGGCGATTGCATGGGTTCTTGTGCGCAAGGGGTGGATATTGCCAATATCTTGCGTTATCAGATGTATTTTGCCGACTATGGCGATGAAAAGCGGGCCATGCAGAGCTATGCCGCGTTGAGTCGCCCAGCGGCTGCCTGTTTGACCTGTAGCACGCCCACCTGCCGTTCGGCATGCAGCCACGGCTTGCCGGTTTCCAGCATGCTGCAGGCGGCGCATCGTTCCTTGACCTTCAGCACCGTCGCCTGACGGTTGCGTTGACTGCGGTGGTTGCTGCCGTTGCACCGCCCGTTACCCCAGTGCGCCGCGAGGCGCCGCTGTGGGTGCGTCTTTTCTTGCTCCTGCTTTTGCCGCTGCTGGCTGGGCTATTGTACTGGCGTGGTCAGATTTATGATCCGGCTCTGTTGTCGTTCAAGGGTGGAGGGGGCTCCTTGGTGGCGCTTCTGCCCGATCAGGTCTCGCCCTGGCAGCGGGTGGCTGCCGTGCGCAGTTTCAGCAAAAGTAATCTCTACGAATACATCAACGGCCATGCCGAATATTTTCTCTCTGCCGGGTTTCGCGCCTTGACGGTGTTGGAGTATCGTCTGCCGGGCGACGGGCAACAACCCTCTGCGGTGGTGGATGTGTATGACATGGGCGAGCCGCTGAACGCCTTTGGGGTGTTGGTGGATGAGGTGGGTGGGGGGCAGTCGTTGCCGTTGGGGGATGGCGCCTTTGGCGGACCGCGCAGTCTGGGGTTTTTGAGCGGCCATTACTACGTCAAACTGGCTGCCTTTGCCGATGGTGTACCGTTGCACACTCTGGCAGAGGGGGTGCTGCAAGGGTTGCGCAAGGGGAGCGAAGGGGCCGGGATGCTCTCTTTGGATGGCCTTTTTCTGGAGATGGGCAAGGTGCTGGCTACCCGCTTTGTCAAAGAAAATTACCGGGGGTGGAGCTTTTTGCAACGGGTGGTGGAACGCCGTTTTCAACGTCCTGACGGGCAGGAAGGTACCCAGTTTGCGCTGGTGGTGAGTGCCGAGCAGCAGGCCGGTCTGGAGCAGGCGTTGCGCAGCTTTTGCGCACAGGAGGGGATGGCGATTCAGGAGTCTGTCGTAGCGGGCTGGCGTGTGCTGCAGATGCATGATCCCTACGAGGGGGATTGGCTCGTGGTGATGATGCCTGGGCAGTGGTTGGGGCTGTTTCAACCGTTGGACGAAGGGTTGGAGGAGGCGCTCAAGCGCTTTGCGCGTCATGGATAAGCACAGAGAAGAGGATGCAACCGCATCTGCTGCAGGGGCAGAGAGTTCAGAGGAGGAGACAGGCAGCCCCAAAACCCGGCGCAGCGGTTCCCGGATCAACCGGGTAGAGCCCGTGTGGAGTCGGCGCCGTTTTTTGCACGAGGTGGGTGTTTCGAGCGGTTTGGCCGCCGGGGTGGCCCTGTTGGGTTATGTGGGATATTCGCGGCAGGCGGTTCGGGAAAAAAGTCCAGAGATACACACCCTGCGCGATTTTCGGGTCACGGCGGATCCGCATCATCCCCTCCTGGCGGTGGTGCGTGGCCAGCAGGTCGAGGCCATGGTGCGTGAGGCGGTGCAGGTGCTGGGTGGGATGCAACGCTTCATCCAACGCGGCGATACCGTATTATTGAAACCGAATGTGGGGTGGGACAGGCAACCGGAACAGGCGGCCAACACCAATCCGCAGGTGGTGGCGGCGGTGGCGCGTCTGTGTCGCGAGGCGGGTGCCAAAGCGGTCTGGGTGACCGACTGCTCGATCAACGATCCACGCCGCAGTTTTACCCGCTCCGGCATTGAGGCGGCGGCCCAGGAGGCGGGGGCGGAGGTGCGCTTTCCTGGCAGCAATGATTTCCTGATGACCGACATGAAGGGTTCGGTACTCAAAGTTTGGCCGGTATTGCGTTATTTTCAGCAGGCCAACAAGGTGATCAATCTGCCGGTGGTCAAACAGCACTCCCTGAGTGGTTGCACTCTGGCCATGAAAAACTGGTACGGTGTTTTGGGTGGACAGCGCAACCGCTTGCACCAGAACATTCACCCCTCCATTGTGGATTTGGCGGCGGCGGTGCGGCCCACTTTGACGGTGGTGGATGCCACCCGCATTTTGCTGCGTAACGGTCCCTCTGGGGGCAGTCTGGATGATGTCAAAGTGGAAAACACCATTCTGGCCGGGTTGGACGAAGTGGCCTTGGACAGTTGGTCCTTGGCCCTGCTGGGTCTCGGTGCCAGCCAGGTACCCTATCTGGCCATGGCCGAGCAGCACGGCTTGGGCAAGGTGGACTGGCGCAGCCTCAACTGGATGGAACGGCAGGTGGGTTGATGAAAATTGGTGTGCCGGGCTTGCGGACCATCCGCCGCATTTACGCGGGTTTTTTTCTGTTTTTGTTTCTTTTTCTGCTCTGGCGCAGTGATTTTGCCCATCTGCAAGGCTATGCGGTGGGGCTGTTTCTGGAGTTGGATCCGCTGACCGCCTTGGCGGCAGCCCTGACCAGTGCCACCCTCTACAGGGGGCTGGCGTTGGCCCTGCTGGTCATCGTTTTGACTCTGTTTCTGGGGCGATTTTTCTGCTCCTGGGTCTGTCCGCTGGGCATTCTCAATCAGATCAGTAGCCATCTGTTCACCTCCACCAGGGCGGCGGACGACTACAAGCAGAACCGCTATCATCCCCTGTTTCGGGTAAAATATTACCTACTTGCCGGCCTGTTGGTGATGGCGCTGCTGGGGGTGCTGCAGATTGGCCTGCTCGATCCCATTGCCCTGCTCACCCGCTCCTTTGTGACCGGTGTCTGGCCTGCCCTGCAGTGGCAGGGGGCTGAGTTTTATCTCAGCCAACCTTATTTTCTCGGCGGGGCGGCCATTGCCGCGCTGTTGTTGGCCATTTTGCTGGCCAATCGCTTCATGACCCGTTTTTGGTGTCGGGTGCTCTGTCCACTGGGTGCCTTGCTGGGGCTGCTCTCCTGGCGCCCTCTGTTGCGCATTCGTCGCGATGTGGATCGTTGCACCGACTGTTTCAAGTGCCTGCGCTACTGCCAGGGCGGTTGCGATCCCAACGGTGCGCTGCGGGTCAGCGAATGCCATCTCTGCATGAACTGTCTGGAACAGTGCCCGGAAGGGGCTCTCCATTTTGGCCTGCCGCAACCGCGCAGTGCGCTGGGCAAAGCGCTGGATGTCAGCCGTCGCCGACTGGTAGAGAGCGCCTTGGTCGCTGCCGCCTTTGTGCCTCTCCTGCGCAGTTCCTATTCCGTGGCCGGTACACCCCATCCCGCCATGATCCGTCCCCCCGGATCCCTGCCGGAAGAGCCCTTTCTGGGTCGGTGCATCAAATGTGCCGCCTGCATGCGCGTCTGTCCAACCAACGTTCTGCAACCAGCCCTCCTGGAAGGTGGCGTAGAGGCCCTGTGGACCCCCATTCTGGTCAACCGTTTGGGCTATTGCGCGCACCATTGTGTGCTTTGCGGCCATGTCTGCCCCACCGGGGCCATTCGCCCCCTGACCGTGCCGGAAAAAATCGGCGACAATCGTCCCAACGGCAAACAAGAGGCCATCAAGCTGGGTACCGCTTTTTTTGACCATGGCCGTTGTCTGCCCTGGGCCATGCATACCCCTTGTATCGTCTGCGAAGAGGTTTGTCCCACCGCTCCCAAGGCCATCTGGTACAAAAAGGTGGAGCTGCAGGATCGGCAGGGGCAAAAAATGGCCATCAAACAGCCCTACGTGGAACCCAGCCTCTGTATCGGCTGCGGCATCTGCGAAAACAAATGTCCCGTGGCCGATCAGGCCGCCATCCGGGTCACCTCGGTAGGCGAGAGCCGTTCCCTCAACAACACAATGATCCTCAACAACTCCCCTCGGATCGGTGCATGAAACTCCATATCGATCTGCCCTCAGGCATTGCGGGCAACATGTTCCTGGCGGCTGCCATCGATCTGGGCGTGGCGGTGGAACCACTGCAGCAGGCTCTGCAGGGCCTGCTCTCCGGCTGGTCCTGGTCCATCACCCCGGCGCAGCGCGGTGGTTTGCGTGGTCTCTATCTGCAGGTGTTCTCTTCTGATACGCCGCAGCATGACCATCCGCACCATGATCACCACCATGATCACCACCACGATCACCCACACGATCATGGCCATTGCCATGCGCATGATTCCCATCCGCACCGCTCTCTGTCGACCATCCTGGGTTTGATAGAACGCTCCACCTTGCCTGCGGCGGTGCAGAGCCTGGCCGCGCGGATTTTTACCTGCTTGGGTGAAGCCGAGGCGGCGGTGCATGGTTGCCACATCGAGGAGGTCCATTTTCATGAAGTGGGGGCGGTGGACGCCATCATCGACATTTGCGGTGCGGCCTATGCGTATTGGGCTTTGGGGGTGAGCGAATGTACCGCCTCCCCTGTGGCCACTGGCAATGGTTTTGTTGCGTGCGCCCATGGACGTTTACCGGTTCCGGTGCCGGCGGTTGCGGAGTTATTGCGTCGGCATGGGGTTGCGTTGCGCCCGGATACGGTGCAGGGGGAGTTGGTCACCCCGACCGGGGCGGCCATTCTGGTCACGCTGGCGCAGCGTTATGGCGCGCTGCCTTTAACGCGCATTGATCGTATCGGGCACGGTTTGGGCAGTCGGGAGATTGCCGGGCGGGCTAATCTGTTGCGTCTGTTGGCCCAGGATGATCCAGAGGAAGGATCGGTATTGCGCGACACGGTGACCATGCTCAGCACCCACATTGATGACATGAACCCGGAGTGGTACGGCGGGTTGAGCGAGCAGTTGTGGCAGCAGGCGGGCGTTTTGGATGTGGCGCTGACGGCGATTACCATGAAAAAGGGGCGACCCGGTGTTTGCCTGGAGGTGATGGCAGCCGATGGGCAGGCGGAGGCGATTGCCGCCTTATTGTTGCAGCACAGCACCGCTTTGGGGGTACGGATGCAGAGCGTGCCGCGTCTGCTGCTGCCACGCCGTATGCGGGAGGTGGAGAGCCCTTGGGGTGTGGTGCGGATCAAGGAGGCGGCGGGGGTTGGCAAGGTGGAGTATGCCGATTTATGGGCCATGGCCCAGCGTGAGGGGTGCAGCGTGCCGCAGATGCAGCAGCGCCTGTTGCCATGGTTGGCAGAGCAACGATGAATACAGAGCAATTGCAACATCTGTTGACCGCTTTGGCGGAAGGGCGGGCCACGGTTGAGGAGACGATGGGGCGGTTGCAACGTTTTCCGATGGATGTGGTCCTGCGGCAGGGGCAGGTGGTGGCGCGTATCGATACGCATCGGGCTGTGCGGCACGGTTTTCCGGAGGTGATCCTGGCGCAGGGCAAACGTTATGCCGATTTGCGGGTGGTGGTGGAGCGGGCTTTGGGCCATGGCACGGATCTGTTGATCACCCGTTTGAGTGGCAAGCGCAGGCGGCGGTTATGCGCGGAGTTTGCCGATTTGCGGGTGGCGGGCCAATCGCGGTGTGTGTACCGGCAGGTTGAAGAGCGCGCAGGGATTGGTTTGGTGGGGGTGTTGTGTGCCGGGACCAGTGACATTGCGGTTGCCGAGGAGGCGGCCTGGGTGGCCCGTTTGCTGGGGGCGAGGGTGGAGTGTTTTTATGATGCGGGGGTTGCTGGTTTGCATCGTTTGTTGAGTGCGGGCGAGTTGTTGCGCTCGGCGCAGGTTTTTGTGGTGGTGGCGGGGATGGAGGGGGCGTTACCCTCGGTGGTTGGGGGGTTGGTGGACAAGCCGGTGATTGCGGTACCCACTTCGGTGGGGTATGGGGCGTCGTGGCAGGGGGTGTCGGCGCTGTTGGGCATGTTGAACAGTTGTGCGGCCAACGTGACGGTGGTCAACATTGATAACGGGTTTGGCGCTGGTTATGTGGCGGGTTTGATCAATCGGGGTGCGGCTGGATGAGTGACGCGGAAGAGCTCCTTTACGGGCGACTGTTGCGCCATGTGCGTGGTTTGGGTCGGGTGGTGGTGGCCTTTTCCGGGGGGATTGACAGCACATTTTTGTTGCAGGCGGTTTTGGATGCGGGGGTGGACTATCTGGCGGTGACGGCCCTTTCCCCGACCATGCCGGCGCAGGATCGGTGCGATGTCGAGGGTTTGGTGGCGCGCATGGCGGTTGTGCACCGTTTTATTGCCAGTGGCGAGATGGAGGATCCGCAGTTTGTGCGCAACGATGCCAATCGCTGTTATTACTGCAAGAGTGATCTGTTTCGTCGTTTGACGGCGTTGGCCCGTGCGGAGGGGTATGATTGTGTGTTGGATGGCAGTACGGTGGATGATGGCGGGGATTATCGACCGGGTTTGCGGGCCAAGGGGGAGCATGGGGTAGGCAGCCCCTTATGGGAGGTTGGCTTAGGCAAGGCAGAGGTACGCCAATTGGCGCGTTGGAAAGGGTTGAGCAATTGGGACAAGCCGGCGTCGCCCTGTTTATCGTCGCGGATCAGCTATGGGGAGGCCATTGAGCCGGCGTCGTTGCGCATGGTGGAGGGGGCCGAGCGGGTGTTGCGGGTTCTGGGGATACGGACGTTACGGGTTCGCAAGCAGGGGGAGACGGCACGGATCGAGCTCCTGGAGGAGGACATTCCCCGTTTGTTGCAGGCGGAGTTGCGGCGTCAGGTCACACGAGAGATCATGGCCTTAGGTTTCAAGTATGTGACGTTGGATCTGGAAGGGTTTTGCAGTGGCAAGCTCAACCGGGTGATTGCGATCAACGGCGGTGCCTGAATTTCTGTGGGTCTCCACAAGCGTTAGCCCCATAACATTGAAATCTCTAAAAATTTCTGCGGGGTCCAGGGGCGATCATCGCCCCTGGCGGGTGCAGGGCAGCGCCATGCTTG
This sequence comes from Magnetococcales bacterium, assembly GCA_002753095.1. GTDB lineage: Bacteria > Pseudomonadota > Magnetococcia > Magnetococcales > Magnetaquicoccaceae > Magnetaquicoccus. The sequence continues at coordinate 17,764 of PDZU01000017.1, read as the reverse complement.
CACTGTGCGGCGTTTAAAGTAAGCAAATGCGCAGCATTTGCGCACGCCGCACAGATTTGTGCCCCGCAGGGGCACGCTCCTGGAGGGCGGACGCCCGACTTTGAACATCGCGCGCCATAACGACTTTTTTGCTGTCTGGTGGGTTTTTGTTGTTCGGTTCACGCTGATGGGGATCTTCCCTGCAGCGCTGTTCCCAAACCCTTGAGACGTAATCGTCCATTGCACATATTGCGTTTATTTTGGGTGTGATTTGAGGTTTTTTTGCTGTGATCTGGGTCGCCGGAAACATCTGGCGTTCTCAATTGCTCAGAGCTCTTTGTGCGCAATATCAGTCGTTTGGCGCTGCGTGGTTGTGAGAGATAATCATTTGGTTGTCTTGTTGATCCCGACCATAGTACAAAGTTTGCTTTTATTTGCTGGAACGTGATTTAACTATTGTATATTGAAAATACATCTGGTACTCTTATCAAAAGTTATGCTGAAGGTGCAAGGCATGACGACAAGGGATTGTATGGCAGTGGGTTGACTGCGGGGGCAAGGAGGGTGCGTATCCAATAGAGAAGCTGTATCGATACCCAGACGGTGGCCCAGGCAGCCTGTATCGTATCTGCCTAACCCTCCGCCGGGTGGACCAGAAGGAGGTCAAAAATGAATTTTGGCGAAAGAATTTCAGCAGCACGCAAGAACGCAAAGTTTACCCAAAAGGAGTTGGCCGATCGGGTGGGCATCAGTCAGACGGCAGTGCATAAACTGGAGAAAAATCGCTCGAAATCGTCGCGGCGAACCGTAACCATTGCCCTGGTGTGTGGGGTGGATCCCATTTGGTTGGAAACCGGTCGCGGCGAAGTGACTTTGGGCGGAGCACGGCCAGGGATGAGTGCCGAGGAGTTGAACCATGCGGTAGAGGGTGGAGAGTTGCGCAGAACGCCTCTCTTTGCCCGTTTGCCACGCATCAGTTGGGAGGAGGCTGCTCGATTGTGCGCCGACCCGGCAGGGAGTTTTTATCCTGCGTCGGTTGAAACTTGGCTGCCCATTGCTCCAAAAACCAGTGACAAAGCCTTCGCATTGGCTGTTCCAGATGACTCCATGGAACCGGAGTTCAGCGAAGGTGAGGTGATTGTGTTGGATCCCCTGCAAAAGGGCAAACATAATCACTTCATCGTGGCCCGCATGGCTGGTGAGGGTTCCCTGACCTTCAAGCAGTTGATGGTGGTGGGCAACAAAAAATTTCTCAAACCTCTCAACCAGCGTTACCCCCTGCTGGAGGTGGATGAAGGCATGTCCGTCTGTGGCGTCGTGGTGGCCAAGTTCAAAGAGTATCCCAGCAAGTAACCCACGTAACGACACTCTTACGCAAAAATGCCAGGGGGAAAGCCCCTGGCATTGTCAGCAAACCCACTTCCTGAACTCCAAGCGTGCGCCAAAAAATCCGCCAAAAAATCGGAATACCGCCACCGACAGGATTCTGGCGGGTATCCCCGCCCTACGCCGTCGCGTCCGCTGTCATTCGGCCCAAGGCAGAACGCTCACAGAGTGGAATGCGGGGCAAATTCCGTAGCATCGCAACATAACGCGCCCGGTCAAACGCATCGTGGTGTACCTGAATCATGAATGACTCGTTGGCCATGACCGTGGCAATCAATTGTCGCGCGTCCTGGTCGCTGTAACCCTGCGCGCATAATCGTCGATAGGTCTCTCGTACCTCCGGTGGTTGACTGGTACGCAACTGCTGATCCACTGACTCCATCACCGCTTGGTTCGAATGAAGATTATGACGATTTCCTATCATGTTACCCCCTTTTCGTGCAATTTTTCATGCAACAATGCCTTGGTGTTTCTTGTCCTACAACCCGTGAACCTCTTCCCCCCAGGCCAGCAACGGCAGGGAGAATGCTCCCAGAAATGCGACCTGTCAACCCCCACTCAACACCGTTAATTGCCCCGCCAGCGCAACTCCCCGGAGTTCAAAAGCAAACATTCCGCAAAAATTTTTTTTTGACCGGACCAGACACTTTTGCTACCTTTTCCACCGCACACTGTTGCATCATTAACGCACTTTGGATGGTGCGCCAATCTGTTATCACTATTCATATTCATGCTCTATTACAAATACTTGTATGTCATACACTCCACATGGTCATCCTTTGGTCTCGCCAAATCCAGATCGCCCCTTCAATCCCCATGTCTCCCTGACCATTACCCGTTTTGCCTCTACCCCGGCAGGAACCCCAGGCGAACTGCTGCTGCGTGACAAGCAACAGATTCTTTTTGCCTGCAAAACCTTGGAACTGCCTTGGCACAACAATCAAAGTGGCATCTCCTGCATCCGTCAGGATAGCTATGCCGCCTGGATCTGGTTCTCCCGCCGTTTCAAACGCAACGTACTGCGCTTGGAAGACAAGCATGGCCGTTTCAACTGCCTGATCCATGAGGGAAATTTTGCCGGTGATGTGGCCATGGGGTTCGTCTCTCACGTGCAGGGCTGTACCCTGGTGGGCAACAGCTTCTCCCCGATGGATAATGGATCAGGTACGCCGCAGTTGGCCATCCGCAACAGTACCACGACCCTGGAGCAGTTGATTGCCCTTCTTGATTTAGAAAAATATGTTGTCCATTACCAATGGGCGCCTGGTTGTGCCCCCATGAATAACCCTTCTTGATCCCTCTCTCGCCTGACCAAACCATGGCCGCCACGTGTCGCTTTCTGTATAAACTTCATTGGCAAATTTTTGCATTTGGCATATTGTTTGAAACGGTTTTGTACAATCCATGCCGTGGCGCATTGGCCACAGTTTCTGTTCACCAGCACCGTATGGGGCGAGGTTTTTCCCATTGATGAAGATCAGCATAAAGCGACAGACGATGAAAATACGTGCCTCTTTGCTTGCAATTGCTTGCTTCTGCTCGCTTATTACTGCCGGGGTCCGGGCGGAGGATGGGGCCGTCCCCACCCTGATGCTGCGCAGCGAGGGGGAACAACTGCGCTTGCGCATCGAATCCCGGGTGGGCGTGCTTGCCGGGGCAACTTTGACTGCACGTGGCAGCGAAGTGACGGTGGAACTGGCCAATGTCGATGCCAAAGAGCTCTCCGCTTTGGTCGATAATCTGCAGCAACACCCCGCCCTGGTGCGTGGCATCCATGTGCTGCCCGGCAGCGACAACCGCGTGCGCTTGGTTCTGCAATTGGCTGCCCCTGTGGCCATTTTTGACGAAACCGTGGTCGCCCTCAGTCAAGATCGTTCACGCTGGGAACTGTTGCTTGGTCCTTCCGACAGTCGTGCCCCGGAGGTGCCTCTGCCACCCGCCGCCCTGACCAGTATGGAGTTTCTCTCCCGTGGTGGGCGCTCGGACCTGATTCTGAGCGGGAGCAGTGGTCTGGTGGCGGAGGTCTCCTTTGCCGAAAATCCGCCCCGCCTGTTGATTGATCTGCCGGGTGTGCCCCGTGAGCAGGTGTTACAAACCGCCAGAGCCTTTGCACCCGATAACAATACCTTGATTCGGGCGGTGCGCATTGGCGAGAGTACGACTGCCGCCTCCTCCAACGATCCGCCAAGCCAACTGACCATCGATAAACCCACCTCTCTGCGCATGCTCTCCCGGCAGCGCTATCCGGGCTCCGGTGCTGTGCGTGAACAGTTCATTCAGATGGTCGCTGCCGCCAATCCGAGCCGTTTTCCCGATGTCAAGGCCGCTTTTGATGCGCCCCTGCAGCAGGGGGAACAACTGCTGTTGCCCGCTGGTCTGCCCACTCGGTCAGGGGGGGGTGTCGCCGGGACAGGAAAAGTCACGCAGATGATTTTTGACCTGAACGAAGCGGTGGATTTGGTGGGGAGCGCTGGGGTGATGGAGGGAGATCGTGGTCGGGTGTTGGTGGGGCTGGCCCCGGATGCCCCCCCACAGGCGGCCATGATGGAAAAGGGCAACTTGAGCGATTTTCGTGTCGATGAACTGGCTGGACGTCTGGAAGTGGCCATCCAGGGGGTGGATGAGAGCCGAATCAACGCCTATACTGTGGATGAACCACCGCAATTGATTGTCGATTTTCTGGGTTGGTCGCCCAAACAGTTGGCTGCCGTGGTGGCCTCTTTTGTGCCCACCCATTCCGCCGTGCGCAGTTTGCGGGTGGAGGCGACACGTTTGGGTTCTGGACGGTTGGTGGCGGAACTTTCCAACCCCACCACACTGATTGGCAAAACGCTGAGTGTGCAAAAGATGGGCGAGGAGGTGATGCGCACCTTGACGCTGGCCTTGCGTACTCCCCTCTCTTCCGACAGCACCATGGCCGATGGGCAATCGGCAGGGGCACGTGATCTTCTGGATGGTCGTTTTCGTCGCAACCTGCGCGAGGAGGGCGATCAATCCCGGCCCAGCCTGACCATTCGCCCGGTGCAGTTGGAGGGGCGCTGGGCCAAGGAGAAGGTACCCGCACCGGCCAAAGGCAAGCGTTTTGGTCTGCTGCCGATGCTGCAACAGGCCATGGATCGGGATCCCAAATATCTGGCTGCCAAGTCCGATTATGAGGCCAATCTGGAGGCGGTGCCACAGGCGCGCGCCGGCTATCTGCCCAGCGCCGCTTTGGATGCCCAGTATACCAAAACCCAGCAAAATGTGCTGCATGCCGCCAATGCCTCTTTCCCTACCGGAGCCTCCAGCTATGGCAGCAACAGCCAAACCTTGACCATCACCCAACCCATTCTCAAGGCACAAGCCTATGTGAAAATGGATCAAGCCGCCCTGGCTGCCGAACAGGCACGGGTCAATCTGGTGGCAGCAGAGCAGGAGCTGATCCTGCGGGTGGCCACCAATTATCTCAATCTTTTGGCCGCCAAGGATGCCCGTGAATTGGCCCTGTCGGAGCGGGAAGCGACCGAGAAGCAGTTTGAACAGGCCCGTGTTCGTCTGGAACGGGGTTTGGGCACCATCACCCAACTGCACGATACGGAAGCCCGTTATGCCGTGACCGAAGCCCACGAAATCGAGGCCGGTAATAAATTTGACGATGCTCTGCAGGCTCTGAAGGAGATCGTCGGCGAACGGGTTGATGATGTGCGCGGTTTCCGTGGTGATTTTGATGCGCCCTCACCGCAACCGGATCGGGTGGACTCCTGGGTGCAAGCCGCCTTGGAACAAAATCTGGCCCTGAAATCCCGTGCCTTGGCCTCTGAAATTGCTGATCTGGAGGTGTTACGGCAACAGGCCGGGTATCTGCCCACCCTCAATCTGGTCGGCAGTATGGGACGTCAGGATTCTGGCGGCTCCCTGTATGGAGATGGACAAAATGCCGAAAATAAAGAGCTGGGTCTGAAATTTAATATGCCGCTTTTTGAGGGCGGCATGACCCGCTCCCTGGTGCGCGAAGCCACCGCCCGTAAAGAGAAGGCCAACCAGGAGCGAGAACAGGAGCAGCGCCATACCGAGCGGGCTACCCGTTCCTCCTTCCTCGTCGTACAGGCCAGCTCCCGCTCTCTGCTGGCCCTGCGCAAGACCGTCAAGGCCCAAGACAGCGCCCTGCAGGCCCGTTTGGAAGGGTTCAAGCTGGGCACCACCAGCATTGTCAATGTGGTCGATGCCTATCGGCTCTTCTTTTCGGCCAAACGGGACTATCTGCAAGCCCGTTACGACTATCTGGTCAACCGCTTGCGCCTCAAGCAGGCGGTGGGTACCCTGAGTCGCACAGATCTGGAGGATCTGGGTACTTTGTTGCACAAAGAGTAGACCTGCCGCATTGCCATGCCAAGACGCATGCCTGCTTCCTGCCTTTTTATGACAAATGTAGTCGTAATGATGTCATTGAATTACATGAATTCCTGTGTTGAAAATGCCTTTTTTTGTTGCCGGATCGAGAGAAATACGCAGAGAAAAATGGGGAATTTTATTGACAAATTGCAACAATTTGCCCTAAGATAAAGGCGGGTTGGGCTCTGCGCATGGGTGCGGTCCAAAGAACAGGATCGTCGCCAGGCAAGTGCTTGTGCTGACCTGTTCCAGGTTTGTGCAGACAATGGCCTCTCCCTCTTTCCCATGATCTAAGTTACATTAACAGCTTCAAAGAGGCTGAACATGAGCGAAAAGCGTCTTGCCAGGAGTAAATTCTATACGGCTCAACGGTTACGGGCGTGGTTGCAATCCCGGCAAGCCCGCCGCCATGTCTCTCCGGTGCGACCCCGCATGCTGTACGCCGAGACTTTGGAACCCCGTTTTTTGCTGAGCGGCGAGGCCATGTTGTTGCCACCGCTGCCGGTAGTGGACGCCAATACCCCTGTGCAGATTTTGCAACAGTCGCTGGCCGCTCAGAATGCACTGACCCCTGCCGCTGCTGTGCAACAGGCGGTGACGGCCAAAGTGGAGGTGAACTCTACAGGGCAGAAGGTCAACGAAATTTTTTTCGTCGATGCCCAGGTTAAAAATGCTTCTGTCCTGATTGGCGAAGCGCTCAAACCCAGAGAGGGGCAGAACGCAGCGGCGCAGGTGGAGGTGGTGGTTCTGGACAGTGCCCAGGATGGCGTTGATCAGATCAGTGATTGGTTGCAAAATTATCGAGGTTTGCAGGCCATCCATCTGCTCAGCCATGGCGATGCGGGTGCGTTGCGGTTGGGGAATACCACGCTGAATGCACAAAACCTGGAGAGCTTTACCGACAAACTGACCTCTTGGCGTGCGGCGTTGGCGCCTGGGGCGGATCTACTGCTCTATGGCTGTGGTGTGGCGCAAGGGGGGGATGGTCAGGCGTTCATCAACACACTGGCCCACCTGACCGGCAGCGATGTGGCTGCCTCGGTGGATGCCACCGGGGCCAGCGCTCTGGGGGGTAACTGGATTCTGGAAAAAGAGACCGGAACCATCGAAACGGTCAACCCTTTCCTCTCCTTTACCGGTTACAACGACTTGATGGTCACCACTACGCCGACCATCAGTGGCAGCAGCACTTTGAACGCCCTCACCTTCCTGACGGCCAAGAGTGCCTTCACTGCGGCCAGTAACCTGGGGGCACAGTTGGATGCCAACAGCGAATTGGCGCGCACCATGCCCATGGTCGATCTGCCTTTTGCCGGTTTGCTGCGTACCAGCGATGGCCGAACCCTGGGGGATATTCTGGCCTTCCGTACCCTGAATGGTACCTCCGTGTTGGATGACTACAAGCTGTCCAGTGGGGGAACAGGTACCACTGCCGGTCTGATGGCCGAGATGGGGGATTATCTCAACGGAATCGGAGCCTACAGCACCCTGGAATCCCTGGCCAATCACAGCGGTTCCTCGATCCAGTTGAGTGACAATAATAGTGGTAAAATCACTGCCACGTTGACCTTGTCCCGCGCATTCATGCAACGCTTTGGCTTTGGGGATCAACTGAAGGCTCTGGGGCTGGATTTCTTGGCCGGCTCGGGCATTCCTCTGCAGGCGGATATTCATCTGACCGCCAGCTATGATCTGGTCGCTGGCACCATTGCCATCAGCACACTGGATGCCCAGGTCAAGGTGGTTGATCCCGCTTTTAGCGCCAAAATGGCCTTGGGGGTGGTGGAAGCGACCATCAGCGGCGGCACGCTCAACTTTGATACCGGCATGATCGAGTTTGAGGCGGTGGCTGCTACAGGAGCGGCGGACATCAAATTACCCAATCAGGCCGGGTTCAGTGATGCAGACAACCTGATTGTCGTCAAAGAGGAGAGTATACCGCTGCTGTTGGCCAATGCCAGTTTTGATCTGGGTGGCTCTATTGGCAGCACCCCCCTGGCCACCATCGCCGGAGGAACGCCCCATGTCAGCGTGGCTTTTGGTGGTTTGAGTCTGACCAGTGTGGAGACCAACTCCGCCCATCCCACCGTGGGCGGTATGGCGACTTTGCATACCGATCAAAGTTTGCAAGTGACGGTTGGCGGGGTTGGCGGGGTTGGTGGAGCCGTCTATACGGTGGCGCCAGCCCAGGATGGCAGTTGGTCGTTGGATCTCGCCACGGCCACCCCCGATAGTGGTACTCTGGCATTGGGGGCCGGGGTCAGTGTGGAGGTGGTCGCGGCGATCATCAAAACCGCTGACGGGGCGGTAAGTACCAGCGCGACCGGCAGCATCACGGTCAATCCCACCGTGGATGATGTGCTGGCCCATACCCTGGCCAGCAAACCCACCCTCACAGGGGTGGCTTTTCTCGACGCAACCCAGAGCATGACCGTCAGTGTGGGCGGGGCCACCTATGCCGTGACCCCGGCCAATGATGGTACCTGGAGTCTGAATCTACAGACGGCAACCGCACAAAGCGGTACCTTGAATTTGATCAACAATCCGTCTTCGCCTTATACCATTACGGTGACCATCAGCAATGGTCCCACCCTGACCGGGCAGTTGACCATCGATACCGCACAAACTGCCACCATCGTAACCCCTCCCGATGCGGTAACCCTCTATGGGGATACCATCACCGGCAGTGTGGTGTGGTCCGCCTTGCAGGCGGCACCACTGGTGGCGACATCCGATTATTTCAGCAACCTGCAGGCCATCTCCAGTCTGAACGCGACCAACGTCGTCAACATGCTCACCGATTTGGGCACCTATCTGGAACTGTTGCGCGATTCTGGCAGTTTTGATGCCCTGTTGCCCTTTACCGGGCTCTCTTTGGGACAGGCACTGGATTTCAGTGCCGCTTTTACCAACATCATCAACACACAACTGGCGACCACAGTCAGTGCCGGCATGGTGGCCAGCAAAGCGATTTCTCCCGTGCTCAACCAAAATTTGGTCTTTGACCTGCAGGTGCAGCGTCAAGGAGATGAGCGGGTTACCACCATTGCCATCGCCATCGATAAGAGCGAAACCACCTCCTTTACCCATATCAATCAACTGGCCGGTCTGATTGGCAACAAGATCTCCCTGGCGGTAGATGGCTGGTTGGCCTGGGCGGGGGATCCGGTGCAGGTGCGCGAAAGCCTGGAGGGTGGCTTGGCCATCAATGCGGCGGGCAGCATGCACAGCAGTGCATCACAAACCTTGGATGTCCATGCCAGCGATGGTGTGTATAAACTGACCTACAATGGTTTGACCAGTGGCGCAATTTCGGCGTTGGCTTCGCCCATCGAGGTGCAGCATGCCCTGGAAAAGCTGGTGGGAGAGGGTAATGTTTTCGTATCGGGACGCAGCAAGCACTATCTGATTGATTTTATCGGGAGCAAGGCGGGTACCGACATTCCGTTGTTGGGAGTGACCGACCTGGATCTGAGCGAGGGCAGCCTGCTCGATGTGACCGCCAGTGAATTTTCCCGGGGGGTGGATGGGAGAACCTGGGGAAAGATCAATATTTTGCAGGCTGATCCCGATGATTTTACCGTTTTGCGTATTGCCCCTTCTTCCGGCGTCTCGGTGCAGACTTTGACCGGTGGTTCCGAAAGTTCTGAGGCGATGCAACGGCTTTTTGTCATTCATGCCGGTGATGGCAGTTTTACGCTGAATGGTCCAGGCGAGCCGCCGGTATTCAGTACGGCAGCCATCTCGCTGTTCGGCAAGAGTCCTGTCCAGGCCCAGGAGACCATTGCCAACGCCCTGGCGGCCAAATTGAATGCGGGCGTGGTGGGTCTTTCCGTGGTGGAGGTGACCAATGAGTATGCGGCGGATAACGGCACCCGTGTTTTTGATATCGCTTTTGGCAAGATCAACGATCAATATTATGCACAGGGTCAACTCACTGCCGACAGTGCCAGCGCCGGAGTAACGTTAAGCGAGATCACCGCCGGTGGTAAGAATCAGGATGGTGATGATGTCAATGAGGTACAGAGTTTAACCGTCGATAAAACCCGCAGCGGCAGTTATGTGCTAAAAGGGACCGCTGCGTCTGGTGCTGCCTTCACGACCCAGGCCCTGGCCTATTCTGCCTCGGCAGCGACCATCCAACAGGCCCTGCGCGATGCCATGGGCTTGTCCGGTTTGACCGTTATGGTCAATCCTCTGGATGCCAATGCTTTCCTGGTCGGCTTTGATGCCAAGAATTACGCTCTGTTGCGCGCGCTCAACCTTTGGACCAGTCAGGTTCCCGCCCAGGCGATTGTCAGTACCGCCCAGTTGGCAGCCGCCGCCGTCGGCTCTTTTGCCGGAGCCAATGAGGTGCAGGAGTTGATCGTCAGCAACGCCAACGGAGGGAGTTTTGTGCTGGGGGTGACCCTGGATTCGCTGCAATATGAGAGCAGCGCCATTGCTTACGATGCCAGTGCCAGCACGCTAAAATCCGCCTTGGTGGCGATGTTCAGACAGTGGGAGTCCACCTTGTCGGAGAGCGACTTTGCGGTCAGCAAGGATGGCAACACCTATGCCATCGCGTTTACCGGACAATGGGCCGAGTGCGACATGCCGCAATTGCGCGTCAACAGCACCAAATTGACCACGGCAGTGGGAACACACTACAGTTCCTTGGAGTTTTTGGGCTTTTTGCCCGCCGGTCAGGATACCCAGGTCAACAAGGTGACCACCTTTGTCACCTTGACCGAGATGGTGCAGCGTTTCCAGCAGAGCATCAATGCCCATCTCAGCAGTGGCACTTTTACGGTCAATCCGATTTTTGATGTGGCGAGCAAATCCTTTCAATTTAACGTGCGCCTGACCCCGAAACAGACCATCGCGGTTCCTTTGACGGTTAGCAGTGCGGTCGGCAATCTCTCCTCGCTCAGTACCGACACCTCTCTCGACCTTGATACGGAAACCCTTTTCGAGGCCACTATCGGTTTTGATTTCAGCCAGTTGAATACCTTCGCCCTGCGGGCCGGTGGCACCTATTCAGGCAGCATCGTCGCCTCGGCCAGCGATACCACCCTGAAAGGGTGGTCTGCCCTGCCGTTGATCTTCGGGGATGCTCCCTTTAACATCTCCTTTGATGGCGAGTCGTATGATCTGACATTGACCCAGGCGGCAGTGGCTGCCAATAGCAGTCGTAATGATCTGATCAGTGATCTGCAAGCGGTCTTTGCCGGGCAGACGGTGGACGCCGGTGGTGTGTTGGCCCGGCTTGGTTTCAGCCACTTGGGGCAGGTGGTCACGGTGGGTAAAAATGATCAGGATCAGTTGATTCTGACCGTTCGTGCCCCGGTGGATCAGGTACAACTGACTGTCTCACCGCCTCCCAGCGGCTATCTGGCCAACCCCATGGGGGCCATACTGGGTTTTCGCACTCTGCCGTGTTATCCCTCGCCAAAGTTGGTCACCCTGCCCAGCAACGGCCAATTGATTGCCGGAGATGCCCATTTTAATCTGATTGTCGATCAATCGGCGGCCATTGCGGTCACTCTCAGTCAGGCAGCTACCAGCAACAACACGAAAACCGATGATCTGATCAGTGATCTGAATGCGGCTTTGAGCGCCATCAGTGTCAGCGCACATGCCTATCTGGGCAGTGCCGGGAAAGGATTCAGCAATCTGGGGCAGGTGGTGCAGGCCATTTTGCGCAATGGCCAGATTGAACTGGTGACGCAAAGTGCCAAAATCGCCTCTTTGCAGTTGGAAATCAGCGGTGCCGATCCGGCCACCAAGGAGTTGGGCTTTACCCCCGGTCAATTTGCCACGACCAGTGGGGCTTATGTCTTTGTCAAGGATGTCACCCTGGGCGGCAACTACAGCGCCGTGGTGCATGGTCAATCCGGTGCCAACGCCGCTACCTTGAGTACGCCCGGTCAGGCGACTCTGGGCATGCTGGATTTGACCTTCGAGAAGATTCTCGCCGACTACAATGGCAGTTTGAAATTTAACCTGCGCAATGGTCTCAATGGGGCTGCCCACGATGCCATCAGCTTGAATGAACTCTTTGATTCCGCCTCGTCACAAGATACCCTTTTGGGGCTGGGGGGGACTCTTTCCACCAGTGACAGCGTCTCCTCCAGCAGTGCCCCCTTCCAGAGCAACGGGCAGTTGCTGCGTGATGTGGGTTTGTCGGTCACCGTGGGCACGACACTTTTGGATGTGGTGGTGCGCAAGTCCGTTACCGAAAATAACAGTACAGTGGCCGATCTGGCCGCCGACATCAACAGTGCCATTCATGCTGCCCTGGTCGCCAAATTGACGACCGATCCCTATGCGGGCTTTCAATTTGTCGAGGCGGACAGTACGTCGGTTTCTGGCAAGACCGTACTGCAATACAATGCGCCGACCACCCATCTCAGTCTGGCCACCACGCCGACCCAGATTTATAACGCCGCGACCGGGGTATTGGCCATCGATCTGCCGTTGACCATTCTGCTTCCCAACAGCGGCGGTTTTACGGTGGATGTTAAAGTTCTGGCCTCGGAGACAAGCGAGAACACCTCCCTGGCGCAACTGGTGGAGCAGATCGACAGCGCTTTCAAGATGGCTCTCTATTCGGCCCGCACCAATACCGACAGCGTCAGCGCAAAGGCGGCCATCGATCCGTACATCAGTAGCGATCTGCCCACCGGTTTCGTAAGCCAGAGCAATGGTGCCTTGAGTTTCTTGGTTGACAAGGTGACAGCGCGTCCCATCACCTTGAATCATTTCGAGATTGCCGGTCGTCTGCTCAAGGATGACTATCTCGAAAATATGGTCCTGCGCAATCAGGCGGGCACCAGCAACAGCACCCCCACCGCCAAACTGACCTTTTCTGGCATCGGTCTGACCACCCCCGCCGGCGTGGTGGCCGCTGGCTTGAACAGCAGCACCGTTATCTCCATCGAGGTCACCAATCCGGTGGCCACCCTCTCTGGTGCAGAGGCCCAGGCCACCACGGATGTGGTGCCAGCCAACGGTTTGGGGGGGTTGACCCCTTTCAAGGATCTGACTTGGTCCGCCGTGCGCGATGATCTGTCCCAGTTGGGCGCGCTATTCGGAGATCTGGGCGCTGTGGGACCGTTTGGCGAGTTGGGGCAGTTGTTGCCGATTTTGGGTACCTCGTTCTCGGATATTTTTGATTTTTCCAGCCGCTTTGACGCTGTGGATAGCGCCTTGGCCGGGCAGAACGGTATTGGTCTGAATGGTTTGGCAGCCGCTTTGGAGAGTGCCTTTGGTCTGTCGAGCGGGGCGGTGACTTTGGCCTATGATACCACTCTGAAGGCGCTGAATATCAATCTGCCCTATCAGGTGGTGATCGATCAAACGGTCCCCATTGAGATGATTTTTAACGACAGCGCTCTGCTGTCGCTCTTGTCTGCCGCCGATCAGACGAAACTTTCCGCGATGGTTGGCACCATGAAGCGTCTCAAGGATGTCAATCAAAGCGCGCTGCTGGATCTGCATGCCGACTTGACCTTCCATCTGGCCTTGGGCATTGATATGGACAGTGACAGCGCCAACAAGGGCCATCTGTTCCTCTATGATCATCAGGAGGCGGGCAGCAGCGGTCTGCTGGATGATCAGGGCACCTATGCGGTGGTCAACGTATTCCATGCCAGCGCTGCCGGCATGGCCTTTACCTCGGTGCAGGGTATCTACAGCCTGGGGGTGACCGGGGGAAGTGCCAACCTGCTGATCAACAGTGGCAGCGGTTTGACCCTGCACTCCGACAACAAGGATGGAGCTGCCGATGGGCGTCTCTACCTGAACCGCTATGCTCTGTTGACCAGCGAGCAGGCGGCAGCGCTGCGACATGCCGATTTTGCGGTGATTTTTGATGGGTCCGCCAACGTCACCCTGCCGATGAATTTGACCGTCTCCGATGATCTCGGCCAATTGGCCATGGAGCAGATCGATGGTTTTATCAACCCCTTGCCGTTGGGCAAAATGGAGTTGAATTTTCTCCATTTGGGGGATTCCTTTGCCAAAATGGGCGGCAAGAGCGGGTATACCCTGCAGTCCAGCAGCGAAGGCAGCAGCAACAGCGCCAGCATCATCTCCAGCCAAGTCAAACAGGCCGCCCTGCCGGAACGACCGGCTACCGGTAACGGATCGGCGGTTACCACCCCGGAAGGGGCGCCCATCGACAGCGTGGATGAATCCGGGTTGAGCACGATCAACCCCAATCCCTATTTTGGTTCCACGGAGGGCAGTGGCAGTTCCACTACCCCCGGTTCGCAGACGGTGGACATCACCAAGCTGTTTGCCACCGGACCTTCCGTCAACCCCACAGGGGACGGTTTTGATGTCAGCCTGATCATCCCCGATTTTGCCTATTGGCAGATCCAGTTGACCCAGGTGCTCAATGCCGCCATCGGCGAAAAGTGCGATCCGGGTCAGGTGATCAATGGACCGCTGATCTTCCTGTTGCGCGATCCCACCATCATCGTGGAAACGGTGGATAAAATCTTGAGCGGTATTCAACAAGGGTTGGATGCCTTCAGTTCGGTGCTGGATCTGCCCATTATCGGGGATAAACTGCGCGAGGCGACCCAGTTTGTCGTCGATCTGCGCAAAAATGTGGTGGGCGCCATCAAAAAAGCCCTCGACGAGGCCGTGGATGTCTATGGCGGTTTGGATAACGCCCTGCGCATGATGCTCTTCAAGATCCTGGAACCGGCGGATGTGGATCATAACTACGTCGTTACCCTCGATGAGCAGGCAGATGGCAACCCCTTCCTGAACTTTATTCAAGATTACAACGGCGACACACTGATTACCCCGGATGATATTGTGGTGGAATATCTGGCCGGTACCGGTCAACCGGAGTTGGATCCGGCTTTGGCCGAATATTTGGCGGTGAGTCAGGGTGGACCCATTCCGGCGGTGTTGCCGGGGCAACGCACCGCCTGGGTCACCTCCGGCCAAAATACGGTTAAAACCGATGCCGCCGGTAACCAGATCAAACATGATGACGGCAGCTTGTGTTATGTCGGCGAGGCTGGGCAGGTGGTCCTGGACAGCAGCCTGCAAAAAATTGTCGATGACATGTGCGGGACCATCGATAGCGTCACGGAGACTGCCGGCGATATTCTCGGCAACATCACCAACAACTGGGGCAACGGTTTTCAGGAGTCGGCCAAGGCGTTTGTCGAGTTTATTATCGACAAGGTGGCCGATGGCTATGATTATCAACACCTGCTCACCGATGTATTCGGTGCCGGAGTCATTGCCGCCACGTTTGTCGATGTGTTGAGCGAGTTTGTGCCCAGCAGTGATGCCATCGCTGCTGATGCGGCCACCGTCAAGTATAATGTGGATCATAACCTGATCGGTACGCCGAACATGTTGATTCCCAAGGCGGTGCTCAACGAATTGAAAACCGCCGTCCAGGAAAAAGCGGAAGAGGTCGCCCTGGAGATGGCTTTGGGCAGCAGTACCGCCCTGCAATTTCGCATGCACCTGGGGCAGACCTATAATCCAGAGTTGGATCTGAGTTTTGATATTGGTGTGCCGGGCTTGAGTCTGGCCCTGGATGGCGGGGTTGGCCTGGAGCTGAGTTGGGATCTCTATCTGGGCTTTGGCATTGATATCAATGATGGTTTTTATCTGATTACCAATATGCCGGAAAGAGCGGGTATTGGTGAAATGACCACCTATGATGCGCATGGTGTGGCCACGGGAACGGAGGCCAATGGCAAGGATCTGCATATCGATAACCTGTGGTTGGTGGGCAAACCCACCTTTACCCCGGCGGTCAAAGAGTTGCAGGCGCAACTGGATGTCTATCTGTTGCATGGTGGCAGTGCTGCCAATCCCACCCCGGCGGAATTGAGCGGCAAACTGCTCTTCCTCAATGGCACCCTGACCGATAACTGGGATGGCTGGATCAAGGATAATGATACCGGTATTTGGGGGACTGGTACCGACTCGATGGGACGATTTGGGGATGATGTACAAAATGCCAATTATGGCCGTACCACTGAACTCTTTGACGGTGAAACCGGTGCAGAAGGTTCCAGAACCCGCCTGCGCGTTGATTTTAGCATCGATCTGAAGGATGTGGGGCTGTTTGGCATCTCTGCGCTGGCCAATTTTACCAACGGTCGCCTGACCTATGCCGACTTCCGCAGTGCCAAATTAAAGGATCTCTTCAAGGTGGAGTGGGAGGCCAAGGCGCAAATCAATCTGCATGTGCAGTTGGGTTTGTCGCTGGATATGGATGGTCACGCCAAAGACAGCTATCTGCCTACGGTGATCGGTGATTTTCACCTGACCTGGCAGGACAGCAACAAGAGCAAAATCACCAAACAGATTGACCAGTTTTTGGGCAGTGGCTACAGCAAACTGTTCCATACCGGCGAGATGAACATCTGGATGTCGGATATTTATCTGGATGTGGGTACCTTTTTCTCGCAGTTTCTGCTGCCGGTGGTCAAGGTGATTCAAAATGTCACTGATCCGATCATGCCGGTGATCGATGCCCTGACCACACCGATTCCAGGGTTGTCCGACCTGATGGGGCGGGACTATTCGGCGGTGGATCTGGCCTCCGACATGTCCGCCCTGTTTGGTGGTATTTCCAAGGTTGATTTTATCATTGCCATGATCAACCTTCTGGAGGTGATCGGCCACCTGCCCACCGATACCGATGGCATGCTGCTGCCCATCAAAGAGGCTTTCATCATCAGCGGCAAAAAGGATCGCAAGCTCAATCTGTCGGCACTCTCCTCGATCATTCCCGATGTGGACGTGCCTTTGCCCTACCTGACCATCGCCGATGTGCATATCAAGGAGGAGGATTTTGAGTTTGCCATCGACATGGGTGTCGGTTGGCACCAGGATACCACCCTGATCAATATCCTGCAGGGCAATATTCCCTCCCTCTCTTTCGATTTTGACATGTCCGCCGATGTGCGCATTCCGGCGCCTTACATCGATGCCACCCCCTTCAATTTTACCATTGATGGCATCTATAACCGGGAAGGCACTGAACTGGCCCTGTTCCGCTTGGACATCAAGGCCGGATGGCCCCATTTGATGTTGTCTGACATTCTCAATGGCAACTTGGCACCGCGTTTTATCGTGACCCTGGTGTTGCCAGACATCGATTTTACCCCCAACATGTTGCCGTTGCTGCGTGTGGTGATGCCCAAGCTGACCGCC
This sequence comes from Magnetococcales bacterium, assembly GCA_002753095.1. Taxonomy (GTDB): domain Bacteria; phylum Pseudomonadota; class Magnetococcia; order Magnetococcales; family Magnetaquicoccaceae; genus Magnetaquicoccus. The sequence continues at coordinate 844 of PDZU01000017.1, read as the reverse complement.
ACCTTCAATAACGTACAACATACCCTGCTTGGCGGCGGCGAAATGGTGATCGACTGGCCCAGTTGGTTGCAGCCCTTTGTGGACAAAACCAGAGTCAAAACCTTTACCGGACCCACAGCCAACATCAATCTTGGGGCGCTGCCCGATTTTCTTATGCCGTTGCCCTATGTGGAGGTAACCGCCTTCCAGTTTACCGTCCCCGGCCTGACCGGCCAGTTCGGCATGAAGGTGATGGCCGGATGGCACGATATGTGGTTCTCCGACTTCATCTTCGGCGGCATGCTGCCCACCCTCCATTTTGAGATTGAACTGCCGACCGGCTTTGACATCAATACCCAGATCCTGCCCATTATCAAGGTGGCCATGCCCACGGTGGATTTAAGCTTTACCATCAGCGGCAGTGTCAAAACCTGGACCATCAACGCGGCTACCTGGACCGCCGATTGGCCCTCGGCGTTGCGTGCCTTTGTCAATCCGAATGTCAATTTCGTGAATCTGACCGTCGCCGGTTCCTATTTCCAGATCAACCTGGGTGCCGTCGATCTGCGCTTCCTGCCCACCATCCGCGTGGAATGGCCCGATGTGCATTGGATCGCTTTGGGCAAGGATTATCTCTGGGCGCAAACCTCTTCCGAGGATCTGGGCTGGTCCGGCCTGATCGATGATGACGGTATTCTCTCCCTGTTGGTTGATACCAGCAACGCCATCGTCATCAAAATGCCCGATATCTATCTGCCGTCGATCAATCTGCTCGATCTGTTGCCGGATTTTGACTTTAGCTTTGATCTGCCCGGCTTGCCCTCTCTGCCCAGCATCAATATCGAACTGCCCAGCATCGATCTGC
>PDZU01000089.1 GCA_002753095.1 Magnetococcales bacterium | reverse complement strand
GATGCCAAACCGGACTGCACCCGAGTGTCGGCATAGACGGCACCCAGTTGGGCCAGTTGGGCGCCGCGCTGAAACGGCCCGGCATTGAAAAAATAAGGGGAAAGACGACCAGCCTTGGTCTGAAACTGGCCAAAACGGAGCACGTCGGCAGCCAAAGCAAAACGCAGAAAACGCTGGCAGATTTCATCCGGCTGGGCAACCGCCGGGGTGGAAACAGGGTGAGCCATGGTGACGGATCCTTGCAGGTCAAAGGGAACAAAAAAACGCACATTTTGCAGCAAGAATGGCCACGGGTCACGGTGCGTTGACAAAAGCACCCGGATTGTGTGGCCATGTCGGGGGAGAGGTCAGCGTGAGCAGCTCAGAACGCACATCGTCATTTGGGGTATTCATGGGGTTGGTTCTGCTGGTGGCCAACGTCTGGGTGCAATATATCCTCTGGTTTGGCGATCAGGGCCTGGTGCGCTGGCGCCAAACGCAAAAGCAGTACATGCTGGTCATGGAGGATGTCAAACTGGCCGAGAAACGGATCCAGTTGATCAAGGATGAGATCATGATGCTGCAAAAGGATCCGATGGCCCTGGAAGAGGTGGCCCGCCGCGAGTTGGGTATGGTCTATCCAGACGAAATTGTCTTTATCGTGCCAAAGGAGCCCTAAAGAGGCTTGACAGTTGGACGGTGATGGCAGGTAATTTGAATGCGATAATTGGGAGTCCTTGGCATGGGGGGCAAATTGTCCTAGTATAGGAGTGACTGACTCGCCGTCGTCCGCAGCTGTTGGGCTGGATGACGGGTCACTGGTGGGGTGACTAACCTGTGTTTTCGGAGACAAAGTCGGCTGAGCGGGCTTTTTTTTTTCTTCAGGGTCGGGAACAGGTCGGCGAGAGTCAAGCCGTTGCTGGGCCTGTGTGCCTGAGGGGAGCCAGGCTGGCGGGGGCGACCCGGTTGTTTTGTCTTTCTATGTGTGAAGGAAGCCGAGATTCATGTCCGTTGAGATTGTACAGATTGCAGAGCAGCTTGCTCGTGAGCGGGGCATCAAACGTGAAGTGGTCATAGAGGCGATGGAGACCGCCATTCAGGCAGCTTCCCGCAAAAAATATGGTGCCCACAAAAATATACATGTCAAATTCGAGTACAGGACAGGCGATTTTCTCATCAACCAGTTGCGGGAAGTGCTGGCATCGGATGAGGATGAGGCATATGAGGGCGAAGACACCCACATTCTGTTGGACGATGCGTTGCGTTTGAATCCGGCGGCCAAGGTGGGAGATCTGATCGCCGAACGATTGCCGCCCATCGATTTTGGCCGCATTGCGGCACAAACGGCCAAGCAGGTGATCGTGCAGAAGGTGCGCGAGGCGGAGCGCAACAGCGTCTACCTGGAATATTTTGATCGCCAGGGGCAGTTGATCAACGGTCTGGTCAAACGGGTGGAACGCAACAACGTCCATGTGGATCTGGGGCGGGCCTCGGCCTTTTTGCCGCATGAGCAGCAGTTGCCACGAGAACATTATCGCCCTGGGGATCGCATTCGGGCCTATATCCATGAAGTGAGAGATTCGCCACGCGGACCGCAGATTATTTTGTCGCGCACCGATCCGCGCATGGTGCCCCGTCTGTTCGAGATGGAGGTGCCGGAGATCTATGACGGCATCGTCGAAATCAAGGCGGTGGCGCGTGATCCGGGTTTCCGCAGCAAGATTGCCGTTTTTTCCAACGACAGCCACGTGGATCCAGTGGGGGCTTGCGTGGGGGTGCGCGGTTCCCGCGTGCAGGGGGTGGTAACCGAACTGCAGGGTGAGCGTATCGATATTATCGAGTGGTCGCCAGATCCGGCGGTCTTTGTCTGCAACGCCCTGGCCCCGGCAGAGGTGGCCAAGGTGGTGGTCGATGAAGAGGAGAAGGCGATCAAGGTGATTGTCGGCTCCGACCAACTGTCGTTGGCGATTGGGCGGCGCGGCCAGAATGTGCGTCTGGCCAGCGAATTGACCGGTTGGCGTATCGACATCGTCACCGAACAGGCCGATCAGGCGGTTCGGGCGGAAGAGTTCGAGGCGTTGACGGAAAATTTTGTTGGCTGGTTGGATGTGGATCGCGAAGTGGCCAGCGCCTTGGTGCAGGAGGGTTTTTCGGCCCTGGAAGAGATCGCCTATGTGCCTCTGGAGGAGTTGGCCAGCATCGACGGCTTTGACGAAGAGATTGCCCACGAATTGCGCAATCGGGCCAGGGATCGTCTGATGTCGTTGGCCATGGAAAAAGAGGCGGTGCGTGCGGCATCGCGCATCGATCCCAAACTGTCCCGTCTGCCTGGATTCCCGGAGGGGATGGAGCACTCTTTGGCGGACAAAGGTATCGCCACGCTGGACGATCTGGCCGATCTCGCTACCGATGAGGTCATGGAGATTGTGGGCGAGAAGATGACCCGCGACAAGGCAGAAAAGTTGATTCTGGAAGCGCGGACGGCAGCAGGATGGTTTGATGGGCCGGGGAAGTTGCGCTAAAGGTCCGGGTTCACGGGCAGAGGCCGTGGCGACAGAGGAGGAGGAAGAGACCACTCTGCGGCAATGTGCAGTCACCCGTACCCGGCAGGCCAAAGAGCGCTTGTTACGCTTGGTGAGCAATCCGCAAGGGCAGTGGACGGTGGATTTGGCTGGCCGTCTACCGGGTCGTGGGGTGCATGTACAACCCGATCCGCAGAGTATCCGCCGCTTTTTGCAACGGCGCGGCGGGGCCTCGGTAGCGGTGGAACCGTTGCTGGAGCAGACCGGTCAGGGGTTGACCGGTCGGGTGTTGGATGGGCTTGGTCTGGCGCGACGGGCGGCCTCTTTGCGGCGGGGGCTGCGTGATGTGACGGAGGGGGTGGAGTCGGGTGAGCGGCCATTGATCGTGTTGGCAGCGGATACGGCGGTCCATACCCGACAAAAGCTGGACCAGTTGCGACATCGCTTCCCTGCCTTGGAGGTGTGGGAGCTGCTGGATCGAGAGCGTTTGGGGTTGGCGTGCGGCAATAACGGCCCGGTGGCGGTGCTGGGGGTGACCGAGCCGCGCATGGCCAAGCGTGTGCGTCATGATCTGTTGCGTTGGCGAGACTTTTTTTCATCCGGGCAATAAGGGATGGTGGTGGCCCGATGTTCAGGGCGGGTTTGCCGTGTCAGGCACTGTGGCGGGTGTTGGCAGGGCGGGTGCGTAAAACAATCATGTTGGTGGGGAAGTTCTTTTGAGCGATATCAAGAATGGCGACGGTGAGGACGAAGATTCGAGCAAGCTGCTGTTGAGTGCACCACGGCGCATCGTTCTCAAGAAGACGGTGGAGGGAGGCTCCATCCGGCAAAATTTCTCCCATGGGCGCAGCAAGAGCGTTGTGGTCGAGGTACGCAAGAAAAGGACGTTTGTGAAAGCCGGCGAGGAGGGGGTTCCGCAGGTGATCACGAGGGTGGCATCTGCGCTATCGACTGAGGAAGAGCGCGCTGCGGCAGCGAAAAACGGATCGCAGCAGAAGCAGATTCTTGCCCCGATTTCGCAGGAGGAGCGGGCGCAGTTGTTGCAGCAGCAGGAGCAGCAGCGTGTGGTGGAGGAGCAGGATCGGCAGCGCCAACAAGAGCTGGAGCAGCAGCGGGCGCGCGAGCGCGAGCTGGCGTTGGAGCAGGAGCGGCAGCGGGAACGTGAGCTGCAAGAGGAGCGGGCGCGGCAGGCGGCGGTGTTGGCAGCCGAAGCGGCCGCAGCAGCCGAAAGGGAGCGGGATGCGGACCGGGCGGTGCAGGCTGAGGCCGTGCCGGTGCAGACGGTAGCGCCTGAAGGGCAGAAAGAGCCAAAGAGCGTGGCGAGCGCCCCGGCGGTGGGTGTCGTGGTTGCGCCGGAGGCAGAGCGGAGCAGAGAGATGTCGCCGGGCGTGGTCAAAAGTGTACCGGTTGCGGGGGAGTCCAGCCCCAGCCCGACTGGATCGGCTGGGGCATCCCGTGGGGCGCCGGTGCGCAGCATGGGTGCGGTGACGCGCCGCGATTTCCGGGAGGAGGGCGCGGCAACCCCCACCTCGGGCAGCAGACCGCCTTTTGCCGGGCGTACTGACGCAGGGGGGATGCGTCGCGAGGGAGCAGGCGGCTCTGCCGAGCGGACCGGGGGGTATGGACCGCGTCGTGATGATAGCGGCAGACGGGGTGGTGCAGCAACCGGAGGCCGTCGTGAAGGTGGAGCGGCGCCGCAGGAGGAGAGTTCCAGCGTCCGGCGTGAGGGGGGTGAGCGGTCCTATACTGCGCGTGGTTCTGCGTCCACCGGGGCAGGAGAAGGGGGAGCGCCGCGTGGTGGGCGGCCGCCAGGAGGTGCAGCAACGGGGAGACCGGGTGGTTCTGCGCCCGTGCCACGACGCACGGACAGGCCGGCTGTGGTTCCGGCAGAGTTGGAAGCGGGTGTGGATGCCTCTGGCAAGAAACTGACCCGTGCCCAGCGCGAAGATGTGGCGCGCAAGAAGACGGATGCGTTGGTCGCCAAGCGTTTGTCGCAGTTGGACGAGATGCGTCGGCAAAAGCAGGAGGTGGATGAAAAGCGCAAGCTGGACAGTGCGGTACCAGCGCCAGCGAAGGCGGTACTCAACAAGACGGGTCGTGTCAAGTATAAAGGCAAGGCGATCATTGAGGAGGATGAGAAGCAGGTGCCGATGCGGCGCTCTCGTTCACCGGCGGCAAAAAATAAATTTACCCGTCGGGATGAGAGTCAAACCTTGGGTCCGGTTATCCGCGAGGTGATCGTGCCGGATCTGATTACGGTGGGTGAGTTGGCTGGGCGTATGGCGGTCAAGTCGTCGGAGGTGATCAAGCGCCTGATGGCACAGGGCATGATGTTGACCATCAACCAAGTGCTGGATCAGGAGACGGCGGTTCTGGTTGTCGAGGAGATGGGGCACAAGGCTAAGATGGTCTCCGAGGCGGCGACCATCGATGCGGAGCTGTCGGATGCGGCCAGTGCGGAGGAGGCGATGCAGGAGCGGCCTCCGGTGGTGACCGTCATGGGCCATGTAGACCATGGCAAGACCTCGCTGCTGGATGCGATTCGCAAATCGGATGTGGCGTCGCGGGAGTTTGGTGGCATCACGCAGCATATCGGGGCCTATCAGGTGACCATGGCCAATGGGTCCAGCATCACTTTCCTGGATACGCCGGGTCATGCGGCCTTTACAGCCATGCGGGCCCGTGGTGCCCATGTCACCGATATTGTGGTGTTGGTGGTGGCGGCGGATGATGGGGTGATGCCGCAGACGATTGAGGCGATCAATCATGCCAAAGAGGCCAAGGTGCCGATTGTGGTGGCCATCAACAAGATTGACAAGCAGGGCGTCAATCTGGACCGGGTGACGCAGCAGTTGGCCGATCATGGTCTGGTACCGGAGGATTGGGGTGGCGAGACCATTTTTGTCAAGGTATCGGCCCACACCGGGCAGGGTATCGAGACATTGGAGGAGATGATCCTGTTGCAGGCCGAGGTGTTGAGTCTGCAGGCCGATGTGGACCAACGGGCGCGTGGGGCGATCATTGAGGCCAAGTTGGACAAAGGGCGTGGTCCGGTGGCCACCTGTCTGGTGCAGAATGGTACCCTGCGGGTGGGCGATATTTTTGTCGCCGGGACGGAGTGGGGCAAGATTCGCAGCCTGATCGATGACAAGGGGCGCACCGTCAGCGAGGCGCTGCCTGCCATGCCGGTGGAGATTATCGGTTTTTCGGGCATTCCAGAGGCGGGCGATGATCTGGTGACCGTGCCAGATGAGCGCCGGGCCAAGGAGATTGCCGCCTTCCGCATGCGCAAATCGAAAGAGCGGGGTCAGGCCAAGCATGCTCCGCAGATGGATGATATTTTCAATCAGATTCAGAGGGCGGAGTCTGATGAGGTGCGGGTGATCATCAAGGGCGATGTGCGCGGTTCGGTCGAAGCGGTGGCGGAGTCGTTGAACAAGATTGTCCATGAGGCAGTACGGGTCAACGTGATTCATGTCGGGGTGGGCGGCATTAACGAATCGGATGTGATGCTGGCGGCAGCCTCGAATGCAATCATTGTTGGTTTCAACATTCGGGCCGATGCCAAATCGCGGGATTTGGCCAAGCGGGAGCAGGTAGACATCCGTTTCTACACGGTGATCTACGACCTGATGGATGATATTACCCAGGCGTTGGAGGGCAAACTTAAGCCGTTGGTGGAGGAGACGGTGGTGGGTCGGGCCAAGGTGCGCGAACTGTTCCGCATCTCCAAGGTGGGGTTGGTGGCGGGGTGCATGGTCATCGAGGGGATCATCAATCGCAAATCCAAGATTCGTTTGTTGCGCGACAATGTGGTGATTTATACCGGAGACATGCAGGCACTGAAGCGCTTCAAGGATGATGCCAAGGAGGTGCGTGAGGGGATGGAGTGCGGTATTTGTCTCGATAAATTTAGCGACATCAAGGATGGCGATGTTATCGAGGCCTTTACCTCGATGGAGGTACGGCAGACCATTGACCGTTAAGGTGGCGCGAATGTGCAGGGGGTGGAGCGGTTGATGCACGTTGTGGCGATGGCTGTACGCTTGGACCTGCCGGGGGTTTACTCTCTCAAGGCCAAGCGGGGCATCATCAAGGGGTTGTTGCAGCGTATTCAACACCGTTTTGCGGTGGCGGTGGCTGAGGTGGAGCATCTGGACCATTGGCAAACGGCTGGTCTGGCTTTTGCGGCAGTGGGCAACGAGGTGGCGGTGTTGCAGTCCCGCATGCAAAAGGTGTTGGATTACATTGACGGGGATGGTGCGGGGATTGTGGTGGATATACGGATGGAGTTTTTGTCATGAATCGAACGATCGTGGTACCTGGGGGAACGGGGGGCCGGATCCGCACCGAACGGGTTGCCGGATTGATCCGTCAGGAGATTGCCGACATGTTGTTGCGGCAGGAGGTTCATGACCCGCGTTTGACGGGTTTGGTCAGTATTACGGATGTGCAGTTGAGTGCGGATTTGCAGCATGCCACGGTCTATTTTTCCCTGATGGGTGGCGAGGGGGTGGCGACTGGCGAGAGCAAGGCCGTGGTGGAAGAGCGCTTGCAGAGTTGTCAACGGGTGTTGATGCATGCCGCAGGTTTTATTCGGGCGCAGTTGGGCAAGCGACTCTCCACTTTACGGCACACGCCGCAGTTACGGTTTGAACCAGATACATCGATGGATTACGGCATGCGCATGGACCGCTTGTTGCACGCGTTGCAGATTCCGTCGGAGGGTGAGGAAGAGGGTGTTTCAGAACGGAAGGGAGAGGCGGAGCAGTGAGTCGTGGGCGGCGTAATGGCCGGGAAATTAATGGTTGGTTGGTGATGTTGAAGCCGGCAGGGATGAGTTCAGCGCATGCGGTAGCGGTTGTCAAGCGGTTGACCCAGGCGGCCAAGGTGGGGCATGGTGGCACCTTGGATCCGTTTTCTGAGGGGTTGTTGCCGATGGCGTTGGGGCGGGCCACCAAGATGTTGGCCCACATACTGGAGGGCGATAAAGGGTATCGTTGTTGGGTGCGCTTTGGTGCGGAGACCGATAGTGGGGATCCGACCGGGGTGGTGACGGCGGAGACGGCGCAGATACCGGAGCGGGCGCAGTTACAGGCGGCGTTGCACGCGTTTTTGGGGCCGCAGGAGCAGGTGCCCCCGGCCCATTCGGCGTTGCACGTGGGTGGGGTGCGGGCTTACGCGTTGGCGCGGCGTGGGGAGACGGTGGTGTTGCCGCCGCGACAGGTGATTTTTCACCGCCTGGAGTTGGAGTGTTATGAGGATGGTTTAGCCCAGGTGTTGGTACACTGCAGCAAGGGTACTTACATGCGTTCGCTGGCACGGGACTTGGGTCGTGCGTGTGGATCATTGGCCCATTTGCAGCGTTTGTTGCGTACAGAGACGTTGGGTTTTTCCCTGGAGCAGGGAATCACCCTGGACCAACTGGCCCAGGCGGTCAGTCAGGAAGGTTTGGAGACCGTGTTGCTGCCGATGGATCGGGTGCTGGACGACATCCCGGTATCGCGTCCACAGGTGGCTTGATTGTGAATGATTGTTTGGCATAAAGGAGAAGAGTGATGTCGATTAAGCCGGATCGCAAGCAGGAATTGATCAAAGAGTACGCCTTGTCGGAGGGAGACACGGGTTCTCCAGAGGTTCAGGTAGCGTTGTTGACCGAGCGTATCAATAACCTGACCGAGCATTTGCGCAGCAACGACAAGGATCACCATTCGCGGCGTGGTTTGTTGAAGATGGTGGGCTTGCGTCGTCGTTTGTTGACCTATGTGCGTGGTCAGGAGGTGGAGCGTTACCAGCGTTTGATCAAGCGGTTGAATCTGCGCAAGTAGGAAACGGGTAAATAGGGGTACACATGGGTGTACCCACAGATTGGGGAATAGGCAAAATGTTCAAAATTGTTAGAAAAAGTGTCCAATTTGGAGCGAGTGAGATCATCCTGGAAACGGGCCGGATGGCGCGGCAGGCGGATGGCGCGGTGTTGGTGACATACGGCGAAACGATGGTGTTGGTGTGTGCCACGGCGGACAAGACGGTCCGTCCGGGTGCCGATTTTTTTCCGTTGGGGGTGCATTATCAGGAGCGGACTTGGGCGGCGGGTCGTATTCCGGGCGGATTTATCAAGCGGGAGACGCGGCCTTCTGAGAAGGAAATTTTGACATCGCGTCTGATTGACCGTCCATTGCGGCCTTTGTTCCCCAAGGGGTACACCCTGGATACCCAGGTGGTAGCGACGGTGATTTCGTATGATGGGGTGCATCAACCGGACATTGCGGCCATGGTCGGGGCCTCGGCGGCGTTGGCGATTTCGGGTTTGCCGTTTGATGGACCGATTGGTGGGGCGCGGGTGGCGCACATTGATGGTCAGTTGGTTTTGAATCCGAGCCCGGAGCAGATGGGCAACAGCCGTTTGGATTTGGTGGTTGCCGGCACGGACAAGGCGGTGACCATGGTGGAGTCGGAGGTTGACTTCTTGAGTGAAGAAGAGATGCTCGATGCGGTGATGTTTGGCTTCGAGGGTTTCCAGCCGGTGGTGGCGTTGATTCGCGCGTTGGCGGCTGAGTGTGGCAAGCCGCGCATGGCGGTAGATGCGCCGCTGGTGAATGCCAATTTGGATGGGCAGTTGCGTGCGGGTTATTTGGAAGAGATTCGGGCGGCCTATCAGGTGGTGGAGAAGTTGGCGCGGCAGACGGCGGTAGCGGAGTGTCGCAAGCGGGCGGTGGTGGCGTTGACGGCTGAGGGTGGGGTGCAGGCGGCGGAGGTTGCCTCTTTATTCGGCCATCTGGAAGCGGAGGTGATTCGGGAGCGGATTTTGTCGACGGGCACGCGGATTGATGGGCGTGGTTTGACGGATGTGCGACCGATTGTCAGCGAGGTTAGTTTATTGCCTCGGGTGCATGGTTCGGCGTTGTTTACCCGTGGTGAGACGCAGGCGTTGGCGGTAGTCACCTTGGGCACAGGCCGCGACGAGCAGATTGTGGAGAGTTTGGATGGCGAGTCGCGGGATGCTTTCTATTTGAACTACACCTTTCCGCCTTACAGTGTGGGTGAGACGGGTCGTTTGGGTGCGCCTGGGCGGCGTGAGATTGGCCATGGCAAGTTGGCGTCGCGGGCAGTATCGGCGGTTTTGCCGGGCAAGGAGTCTTTCCCCTATACGATTCGGGCCATTTCGGAGATTACCGAATCGAATGGTTCTTCTTCCATGGCCACGGTGTGTGGTGTGGTATTGGCGATGATGGATGCCGGGGTGCCGATCAAGGCGCCGGTGGCGGGTATTGCCATGGGGTTGGTCAAAGAGGGGGAGCGTTTTGCTGTCTTGTCGGACATCATGGGCGATGAGGACCATTTTGGCGACATGGATTTCAAGGTGGCTGGCAACGCTCAGGGTATTACGGCTTTGCAGATGGACATTAAGATCACGGGAATCAACCGTGAGATCATGGCGGTGGCGTTGCGTCAGGCGAGGGATGGTCGCATTCATATTCTGGAGCGGATGCAGAGTTCCTTGGCCGAGCCGCGTGCTGAGCTTTCTACCTTTGCGCCGCGCATTTTTACGATGAAGATCAATCCAGACAAGATTCGTGAGGTGATTGGGTCGGGTGGCAAGGTGATTCGTGGTATTACCGAGGAGACCGGCTGTCAGATTGACATCACGGATGATGGTACCATCACCATTGCGGCGGTGGACGGGCAGAGTGCCAAGGCGGCGGAGACTATTATTCGGCGTATCGTCGAGGAAGTGGAGCCCGGCCAGGTTTATGAGGGCAAGGTGGTGCGGGTGACTGATTTTGGTGCCTTTGTGAATATTTTGCCCAACAAGGATGGTTTGGTGCATATTTCGCAGCTTTCCGGGCAGCGGGTTGCCAAGGTGACCGATGTGGTCAAGGAAGGGGATGTGGTCAAGGTGAAGGTGTTGGATGTGGACCGGCAGGGTCGCATCAAGTTGACCATGAAGGATGTGTAAGTAAGGGTTACTGGTCGATCACCCCGGAAACGGCACCTTAAAGTTCCAAGGGGTCAAGGGGAGATTATCTCCCCTTGCGGGTGCAGGGCAGAGCCCTGCTTGTAATGGCGCGCTTTTAACGAAGCAGATTTGCGCAGCAAATCTGTACCGCGCGCCCAAATCTGTGCCCCGCAGGGGCACGCCTTGGGAGGGCGGACGCCCGACTTTAACAGCGCGTGCAGTTGTTGTTTGCGGTATGTGTTGATTCACCCACGGGTAAAACCCATTGGGAGGCTGTTTGGGTTGGCGCATAAAGGCGCGCCAACCCAAACAGCTTGCCTCAATGAGGCGCTTAAGCCGACGCAAAAACCGCGTCGGCTTGTCGTGAAGGGCGCGCCAAGATCAAAAGATTAAAATCAAAAGATTAAAATCAAAAGATAAATTCCCAGGGCTTCGCCCTGGACCCACCAGGGGGGTAACTCCCCCTGGACCCATAATCGTTTTTGCTTGTCTTGCAATCCAGATACAGACAGAAAGGAAGAGAGCGTGAAACTGCAAGGTAAAGTCGCCATGGTGACGGGGGCAGTTGGTCAACTCGGTCGGCAATTTTGCCAAGCCTTGGCCCTCCAGGGGGCAGAGGTCTGGGTGACCGATCTGGACCTGCAACGCTGCCAACAGGTGGCACAGGCTTTACCCGGCGAACAACCACATCATGCTCTGACGCTCGATGTCGCCGAACCCTCCTCCGTGCAACAGGCCATGGCAGAGATCGACCGGGTTTCTGGCCGACTGGATAGCGTGATCAACAACGCCGGAATCGCCGTCTTCGATCCCTTTGAAGAGCGTCAGTTTGAAGATTTTATGCGGGTGTTGCGCGTCAACACCGGGGGGACTTTTCTCTGTATTCAGCAGGCTTCCCAGTTGATGCGCCAAAAAGGGAATGGAGGCAGTATCATCAACCTGGGTTCCATCTACGGCGCAGTCAGCAGCGACCCGCGTATTTATACCGATTGCAGTCGCAAAAATTCCGAATGTTACAGCGCCTCCAAGGCAGGCATCATCATGATGACCCGTTATTTCGCGGTGCATTTGGCCCCCTTCGCGATTCGGGTCAACTGCATTAGTCCCGGCGGAATTTTTAATCAACAGGGCGAAGATTTTGTCAATCATTATAGTCGTGGCGTTCCCATGGCGCGCATGGGGCGGGAAGATGAGCTGAACGGCGCAGCGGTTTTCCTGGCCAGTGATGAATCAAGCTACCTGACCGGTCAAAACCTGATCATCGATGGCGGTCGATTGTCCTGGTAGTTTTCTGGAGAAGAGAACGTGGCGACAGAAGACGAGGCAGGCTGGATGCAGGAAGAGGATCTGGACTATCTCAAACGGTGGATGGTCCAGGTGGAAGGGCACATCCGCGAGCTGCACGATCTGGCGCAGCGCAGTGGTCGTCTGGCCATTTTTACCATCAGTTCCACCGTTAAAGTTCCGCAAAAACGCTGGCCATACCTGACACCGATTCGTTCCATTGTGCATGGACATATCGGGGGGGTGGTGGTTTTTTCCCAGAGCCAAGCCATTTTAGCCTGTTCGGTGGTGGACGGGTTGGCCGATGTGGTCTTGGTGGACGCGGAGAAAAAAATTGGTATCCAGTATGGCCGTTCCGCCGAGCTGTTGGTCCACTTTGGCATTACGCTACCTGCCAATACGCAGATTACCAAAAGTTATGTAGAAATGGGCAACCTGAGTGCGGCCTGTGCCCGTTTCCTGCAGTATAGCAAATTTCAAGAGTTTAAGGCGAATGACATTACTGTTGATGCGGTTTGGTTGCAACTTACCTCGTGGTTCAAGGTGTTGAGTGGACGCAAGTTTGCCATTATCGGCGTTGGCAATATTGGTTTTAAGTTGGCGCTCAAGCTGGTGGAAAGTGGCAGTACGGTAGAGATTGTCCGGCGCGATTTAGCGCGCGGCATGCTGATGGCGGATGTGTTGAATCTGGTCAAGCCCAGTTCGACGTTGGCAACGGTACATTACAACCAGGATCCCTTACAAGCCTGTCTATACGCAGATGCGATCATTGGTTGTACCAGTGGTCAACCGGTCATCCGATGGGAAATGATTCAAGGACTAAAAGAGAGTGGCCTCTTGATCGATGTGGGCAAGGGGTGCTTTTATGCGGATGCGGTGCAAAAGGCCATCGCCGAAGGCATCCCGATCTACCGTTGCGACATTACCTCCAGTATTGATGGCTTGGTGGCAGCCATGGAGCGCAATCGGGCCTATTTGTCCAACGAGATGGGGCGACGGGTGCTGGCGGAAGAGGAGATCTGTTTGATTTCCGGCGGACATATGGGACTGGTCGGTGACCTGATCGTGGATAATTTCCGTCATCCGACGCGTTTTTTTGGGGTCTCGGATGGATCTGGTGATATGAAACGGCAATGGACGGATGAAGACCAACGTCGTGTCGATCTGTTGAAGCGCCTTATGGCAGAGCAGAGTGTGCCAGGGGGGTAGTGGCGACGTTCTGCTGGCAGGGGGGTGCGCTTTCTCTTGCCGAGCGATGCACCAAGGGCCTTTTAGCTGGCTGTGATGTTGCGGAGCAGTGCAACCAGAAATCTTTCATCGGGTTGCCCAGATTGCAAATTGGGGCCTCCTCAAAAAGAATAACACATTGAAACTATACACTAAAATGCAATTATGGTAGAATCATGTGCATGAATTTCGGCCAAAACAGCCAAAAAGGCGTGCACCTGATGATTCGAGAACG
>PDZU01000016.1 GCA_002753095.1 Magnetococcales bacterium | reverse complement strand
TTTTCTACGACAGAAACAAAGAAAGGAAGACATTAGTAAGGAAATTTGGGGATCTTTGTGTGCAAGGAATTGTTAGACATACTCCTGCAATTAGTGCAACAATCAGATTATTTGATCCGTTCGATAAGGCTTTGAAACTTGAATGTATAAGTTTTATTGATGAAATAGGGGGTTATTTGTCAGGTCAAGCAAAAGAGTACTATCTATCTGATTGGGAAACATCAGTGAACGTGTTCACTTTTTGCAAAATGAGGAAAGGAGAATATGTACACTTGCCTGATGTCAGGCATATACCAAAAGAGTACAGAGAGATTGGATTGAAAAATGTGAGTAAAGAAAGGAATTTTCTTTGCTCGGAAATTTGTTTTCCTATATATGCTAGGCATATTGCAATAGGTGTACTCAATGTTGAGGCATCTTTTCTTGGTGCTTTTTCTGCTCAAACGGATAGGATGTTTGTTAGGACAATATGCAAGGCATTTTCAGACTATTACACGGGGCTTCAGGTTTTTACGGATACAAACTCACTGTCAAGTTTGTCTTTTAGGCATATTGCATTTCATAGGGCAGAAGGTTTTGCTGCTAAGTTGGGTGATGATGCTCTGAAGCAGGATTTTCGCATGATAATAAATTCTCTTGAGAATCCATATGATAGATGTGTTGCGCTTCAGGGTGTGGGTTTTTATCTGAGATCGGTTGTAGATGAATTGCGAGATTATGCCATTTCAATACAGCAATCTATTGACCCGATAAATATTGTTGAAAATAATGTTCCAGGTGATGTACAGATTTCATCTTCGTTTGCAGAGTCTCTTAGAGTGATTGGCATTAGTTTATTAGATAATGCCAGACAACACAGTGTGTTAGACAAGGAGAAGGTATCGTTTCGCTATCTTAAAACAACTCATAGAAAATTCTTCAAGGGTGAATTATCTATAGAATATAAGTCACGCAGCATGATTAGCGCATCAAAATCTGATCAAGCATTCCTGGTTCCTATTTCTGCGGAGGTGACTGGAGGCCAAAGAACGCACTTAGGTCTGTTTCTAATCGGGGTGCATGCACGTTTGCTGGGTGGAGTGTGTCACGTGTATGAAGCTAAGGAGTCTGTGCATCTGTTTAATTTTGTGATACGGCTTCCGGTTTCCTAATGAGGATTGTTTAAATGAATGCTCTGACAATAGATTCAATGCCTGTGCTTAGAGTTGTATTTTTGGATGACGAACCTGACCAGCTGGATTTGTATGCTCCGATCCTTAAGGGTATTATAAGTTCTTTAGGGTACTCTGTAGATATAACGCTCCTCAAGGATCCTGTCGAATTTGAAAAGCGATTAAAAAGTGAACGGCCTCATGTTGCAGTTTGTGATATTCAGCTTAATCCTACAGCATTAGCTGACCCAATGGGTCTCGTACTGATTGCTCGTAACAAGGGTGCATATCCAGATGTAGTGTTTATAGGTCTAACAAGGGTGCATGTTGATTATCGACAATTATGCATTAGAATTCCAAATCCAGATCTCCTGCTTTCAAAGGAAGATATAATGCATGGAGATGAAGATCAAATGAATATTATAAAGGATATCTTGGCTTCTCGAATCAAACGTAACCCTTCATGCCAATATGAAATTGTTAGCAAGGACGGCGATGTTTTCTCGCAATATGGTAGTCCTAAACCATCACGTCAAGAGATTCAATCACTCATTGAGCAGGTAACTTTTACTTGTCCTAAATTTAATAGTAGAGCCAGAATTCGGAGAATAGTTCTCAACCCTTTGACAGGAGGTTTCAGTGGCTCTGCGGTTTTCGAAATGCGTGCCTCAAATGAATTGGGTGAACTAAGTGTTGTCGGGGTGTTAAAAATATCACGCATTGGAAGTCATGCCGATGAGTCTGTCAATTATAAACAGTTTGTCAGGTGGTTCCTCCCGTTTCGTTGGCGCGTTGATCTTTTAGGGGAAGGGGTAGTGAAAGATCATGGAGCAATCTGCTATTCTTTCGTAACGCTTGGAAGAGACTGTGCGTTAACTTTGACTTATAGCATTAAAAACGGGAATACAGAAAATATTGAGCGTGTAATAAATGCCATGTTTGATCATAACAGTAAATCCTGGTATTCGCAAGTTGTTAGAGTGGAGAAGGGGATACAGATTTACTACCAAGGAAAGCCGTTTTTTAATTCACCCAAACAAAAAGAAGATGCGTATGGGCAGCTTGAGGGGATTCTGAGATACGTCTGCAGAAGAAGTGGAGTAAGTTTCGAGTCTCATAATGATGAATATGTTGTTGGCAATAATAAATATATTTCACCTCGGAAATTAATATTTACTTCCGAGTGGGGTTTCTATCATAAATGTATATGTCATGGCGATCTTAATAGTAACAACATCATGATTGACAAGGACGCGACCAATTTGGTTTTTATTGATTTTCAGAAGACGGGTTTTAGTCATGTTTTCTCAGATTTTATCGTCTTTGAGTCTAGCGTAAGAATGCATTATCCGGATTTGAATGTTTATGAAAGAAGCATTGAAAAATATATCCATGTTGAATTTGATCAATTCATGAGAGGTTTCTCTGAAATTGATAAGCAAGATTCCGCTCTTGATGAGTATCTATTGTGTATTCGCAAGATTCGATATTCTGCATATATGAATTTTCCTGATGAGCCGTTTAATAATTATGTGATTGGAACAATTATTTTCAATTGGAGGTTGTTGAGCGTAGAAAATCTTAACGAGCTTCAGAAATTTAGGATGTCTAGCGTTGTTATAGCAGGGTTGAAATATTTAAATAGCAAGAAATGAATGGAAGGGTAGTGAATATGTGTAATATTCCTGACGGGTTGACAGATATCAATAGAAAACTGGCAGAGTTCTGTGTGCAGTTATCGACTAATTGTTTGTATAATGCTGCTACATTGTTTGTGTGGGTTAGAATTTTGCAGGTTGTCAAGGTTTTCTTTGTAGTTACACCTCTCGTTCTTGGTTCTCTTTCTGCTTGGGCTTTTCTTGAAAAAGGCGGATTTGAACTTGTTGTTGCAATATCAGCGTTTTTAGCCGGATTGCTACCTTCTATCTATTCCTCTTTGAAAATTGACGTAAACATAGATAAATCGAAAAGTGCACTTGCCGAATATAAGAACCTAAGAGACCAGTTTGTATTGTGTGCTCAAGTAAAGTCTCTTCTAGATCCATCTTCTTTTGATGAGTATTTTCAGAAAAATTTTGAACGTCTAGAAATTGTGCGAAAAACTGGTTTAGCCCCACCCGAATGGTGTTATTTTTTGGCGGCAAGAAAGATTAAAAATGGTGATTATTCATAAAGGGAAATCGGAAGAAATCGGGCGAAATCGAAATCAAATCCAAATCCAACAAATCGCAACAACAACAAATCAAATCAAATCGGGGGACATATATGGACCCCTCCCTGGGTGCAAGGGTAATTTTTGACCTTTTCCAATAGCCACCCTGCATGTCTTTCTTTGCATAATTTTAATCAAAACAACACGCTACAGATCGTTGGCAGAGCCATGGCGGTGTTACTGTCGCCCATTCCCGGAGCAAAAACCTCTCGTTCGGCTTTGGAAATCGCGATTCCAACCGTTTGGTACTTTCGTTGGGCTCAGGCTCCAATGGTGGCTGTTCGTCGGCACGGACTCCCCGCAAGGATTTTTTGCCCCCCATTGACACGCTCCTGCCGGCCGATTTATCAATAGTTGCCGGGTGAAACGGAGTCGGGCAATGCTGGAGAGCAACCCGATAAGGGATAATCCGGTCAGGGCTCATCAAGACGGTGAACCCGGGGGTGGTGGCTCCCCACCATCCCCATCCATACACCGGATGATAGACCCTGTCATGCCTCAAAAAACTCTCGCCCGAAGGGCGAAATGGCCCTTCCCCGCCAATATGGGCGGTTTGCCAAGTTTTCTGTCATTTGATTGTTCTGTGCCTCTTTCTCCTTCATCTGGTGATCCAGGTGCTTGACTGGCAAGTGAGTAAGGAACGGATGCAGACATATATTCGGCCTGTTAATGGAATGTTACAGCTTTCCTGGCCCTGATGGAATTCGCGCCCCTTCGCCTCGTTCAGTATAGCGAGCTTTTATGCCCCACTGTCCCCGTCAGGTTCCGAAGAGACCGGTCCTACCTGTGGGGAAATCGGGGACAGTATATCAATTTACCTTGCACCCTAAACAGGTTAACATGACCCATAGCCAGAATCGCTCGTGTTGTTGTTCCTGAATCGGCAAATCGGGGGACAGTATATCCATTTCCCTTCCAGCCAGAAAAGGTTAACATGACCCATGGCCAGAATCGCTCGTGTTGTTGTTCCTGGATTGCCTCATCACCCAGCGTGGCAATCGGAGGCAACAGACCTTTTTTGAGGAACAGGATTATCATGTCTATCTGGACTTGATGGCCGAGTGGTGCGCGCGTTTCGGGGTGGAAATCTGGGGCTATTGCCTGATGCCCAACCATGTGCATCTGATCGCTGTGCCCAAGGTCGCTGAAGGTCTGCGCTTGGCCATCGGCGAGGCGCATCGGCGTTTTACCCGGCACATCAACTTTCGCATGAAATGGCGTGGTCACCTCTGGCAGGAGCGGTTTGCCTCCTTCCCCATGGATGAAGCGCACCTCTACGCGGCAGCGCGTTACGTGGAACTCAACCCAGTGCGGGCTCGCCTGGTTGAAGCGCCAGCAGATTATCCCTGGAGCAGTGCCCAGGCTCACCTGGCCGGAAAAGACGACATACTGGTCAAAACCTCTCCGTTGTTGACACGGGTGGGAGATTGGGGCACATTCCTTGCTGGAAACCTCTCTGAAGAGGATGCAGAGCTTCTGCGAAAACATGAACGAACAGGGCGACCGCTGGGGGACGCATCGTTTGTTTCCAGCATGGAGTCACTGCTGCAACGCCCCCTGACACCTGGAAAAGCAGGCCGTAAAACTGCTGTGAAGCCTTTGCCCCAATGATTTCATGCAGCAGAAAGAGGATAAATGCCTGTCGTCTCGATGTTCTACGGGTTATCCGCATCTTCTTTTTCGATGCCAAACAGCACCATGTCCCATCTGCACGCGGAGTATGGCGAGATGAATGCCGTGTTCCAGGCGTGGATCGAACTCCATCGTGACGAACTGCTGGCCGACTGGAAGTTGGCCATGGAAGGGCAGCCAATGTTTCCCATCGATCCGTTGAAGTGAGGCAAACATGAGCAATCCAAAGGTCGTTGCCGTGGAACCGGAGGAGAGCACCTCTTTGGTGCTGGCCTTTGCCAACGGGGAACGCAGGCGTTTCGACGTCAGGCCCTACCTGGATAAGGGCTTTTTTCGGGAATTGCGTAACCCCGCCTATTTTCGCCGCGTGCGGGCTGTATCAGGTTATGTCACTTGGCCACATGATCAGGATTTCAGTTGGGATACGCTCTATCTGGAGAGTGTTCCTGTCAACGATCGCTCGGAAACCCCAACCGCACCCTCTGTTCGCTCCACAGCATCGGCAACGGCTCCATGAGATCGGCCAGGGTGAAAAATTGTCGGGCATTTCACTCTTTCATGTGTACAGTTGCTGACCATTTTAAACATCGGGACGCAGAAGAAAAGAAGATCGGGGCGATCCTGGACTTCCCGACTGGGGCTGTGAAGGCTTTTACGTTATCTGGCCCGCTTGAGAGGTGATGATTGACACTGTAATCCCGGAACCCGCGCCATCCTTTGATCGTTGGTCAGCAAGACACAGTCCAGCGATAACGCCGTGGCCGCGATAATGGCATCCGGCAATTTTAGTCCTTGATGTCGGCGTAAACGAATGGCTTGCTCCTTGATGTCAGGATCCATATCAACAACACTAATATCGCGGAGCAAGGCCCGAATTTTTGATTCTTCGGGCTGACTCAATGAGGGATACGAAAGGAGTTCCATCTCGGTGATGATTGAGGCAAAGTAACGTCTGATCGGTAACGGTTCGGCCAGTTCGCCGCCAAGGAGGGAGAGGATGATATTGGTGTCCAGAACGTGGTTCACGACCACTCGTTCCGGCTACGTGCCTGATAGGCCAACGCTGATTCAGTCAGATTCACGGTGCCCGCATAACGGGACAAGTCAACTTCTTGGACCAAAGGGGCTTGGATTTTGAATGGCTGTTCGATCCGCAACCAGTCGTCGTCGTTGATCTGGACGGCGAGGGGGCTGTGTTCCTCGTCGGTGACCAGCCGTTTCTGGACGGTCTGCATGGGAGCCTCCCGTGCTGGTTTCAATCTTTCAAGGGCAAGAGACCATTCTCTGCCTCGACCATGGTGCTGACTCTATCATGGTTTCCTTCATTGTTCAACAGAGTCGTTCGGGAAATCGCGGACAGTATATCAATTTACCTTGCACCCTAAACAGGTTAACATGACCCATGGCCAGAATCGCTCGTGTTGTTGTTCCTGGATTGCCTCATCACCCAGCGTGGCAATCGGAGGCAACAGACCTTTTTTGAGGAACAGGATTATCATGTCTATCTGGACTTGATGGCCGAGTGGTGCGCGCGTTTCGGGGTGGAAATCTGGGGCTATTGCCTGATGCCCAACCATGTGCATCTGATCGCTGTGCCCAAGGTCGCTGAAGGTCTGCGCTTGGCCATCGGCGAGGCACATCGGCGTTTTACCCGGTACATCAACTTTCGCATGAAATGGCGTGGTCACCTCTGGCAGGAGCGGTTTGCCTCCTTCCCCATGGATGAAGCGCACCTCTACCTGCTTGATCACTGTCCACGGCTCACCCGCTACCTGGATGATGGTCGATTGGAAATGGACAATAATGCCGTTGAAAATGCCATTCGCCCCTTCGTGATTGGACGCAAAGGCTGGGCATGTTGTGGTAAACTTCCTGCGATGAGTGTTGTCAAAGGCACTGATCATGTATAAGCCTGCTTGATCAGCATTGGATTTTGAAGACGGAACCGTGATTTTTCCGACAGGAATGAGTGCAAGATAGATAACGCCGATCAAACCCAGCCAGACGAGTACGATGCTCCTTGGAACGTGATCCTGAAGGGATACTTCAAGGATTTCCTGGCCTTTTTCCTGCCGCAGGCGCATGCCGAGATCGACTGGAGCCGTCCCGCCGAATTTCTGGACCAAGAGTTCAGTCGGCTTATGCCGTCATCGGAGAACAAGGATCGGCGGGTGGATCTGCTGGTCAAGGTATGGCTGCTTGATGGCTCCGAACGCTGGGTGCTGATTCATGTCGAAGTGCATGGAAAACAGCACCATGCGCCCCATCTGCACGCGGAGTATGGCGAGATGAATGCCGTGTTCCAGGCGTGGATCGAACTCCATCGTGACGAATTGCTGGCCGACTGGAAGTTGGCCATGGAAGGGCATCCATGTTGACCCGCCTTCTCCAACATCGCTTCGGTGATCTACCTCCATGGGCCAGCCAGAAAATAGCCAATGCTGATCTGTCCACCCTGGAGATCTGGAGCCTCCGAATCCTGGATGCACCGACGTTGGAGAGCGTGTTGGCGGATCCGTCATAATGGTAGCGGAGAATGGCATTCTCCGTTTTTCTTGCAGATCTGACTCTCGGACTGGCGTGAAATTTCCGACGGACAGATGAAAAGTCATTTAATATCCATTTGATGACAAATCGTTCATCAATTGGGGCCCAATCCGAGCCGTCAAGGTCTGTTTCTCATTCTGGGCCTCCAGTTGTGTCCAACACAGACACCAGCACATCGTCATCGGATCCAAGGTGCATCACAGTGACATCCTTCCAGCATTCAAAGGCGACTGAAGTTGGTTTGTCCATTTGAAACGGAAATAGCGACGGATGATGCAGCAAAGTGCGCAATGAGGCCGTCTGTTCCCTGTTGGCGATCAAGCGGGCTACCAAGATCCATGATTCAAGTTCTTTGTTATGCAGTAAGCGGTTGTTTGTTGCACAACGATAAACGCCTTGTGTTTCCGTATCGTTCAACACGTGCCAGTCTGCGAATACCCGCAAAACCCGTCTGACGGCCCGGTCCACGGTCTCCCGTTCCCCGTAACGTTCTCTGAGACGCCGCAACACCTGTGCGGAAGTGATGCTCTCCTGCAAACGCAACAAGCGTCCTGTGGCTTCTGCTACCGCACCGAAAAAAGGGTAAACTGCCATGGTCATGCCCCAATGTACCGGCAACTGTTGCTGAACCGGCAGGACACGCAACAGTTCCAGACCCGTCTTGCGGAGGAGTGGCCATGGAGGGTAGCCGGTCAACCAGATGCGCAACAGAATGGATATTGCTTTTTCGCGATTGCCCCGCTCGGACACCCCTCCCACAGAGAGCTTGTCTGTGAGATGCTCCTGGAGGCTCTTGGTCATTGCCTCGCGGCCATTGCCGGCCAACACCAGATTGGCGGCATATTCCAGCCAGGAAAGCTGAATGCGTTGGCTGAAGCCTATCTGCCCGATATCGGTCATGATCTGCTTCCATCCAAGCGAATAAGAGGAACAATCACTTCCTCAAGCGCAATGCCGCCGTGTCCGACAATCCGGCACCCTTTGCTGGCAAAGGCAGAGCGACCGGCGGCCAATAACGGGTGACATCCATCCGGCAATCCTGGCGCAGGCCATGCCATGGCATCGGGATACCGCTCGCGTATGGCGCTGCGCAGGGTGGGGTCCGGGAAGATCCGGCACCGTTCGCCGCGCACATCAGCCGTCACACCCTCCGCCGCTCGTCCCATCCCTGTGGCTTCGACATTGCCATGATCCGAGGTCAGGACTACCTGAAACCCACGGCTATGGAGCAAATCAAGCATTCCTGCCATGAACCCCTGTCGCGTCCATTGACGCACGGCGGATTGCATTCCGGCACTGCCCAGTTCCATGCCGTGCATGATCCGGTCGATCTTGTCTACGACCAGACCAGCCACCCGCAGGCGTGGGTTGTCCAGCAGTTCCTCCAGGCTTGCCAGCGGACCATCTCCCAACCCTTTCAGATAACCCACTGCGGTGGAGGCTACTCCCTGTCCAGCCCAGAACCTTTTCCACACAGTCGGTTCTTGCTGCGTGGTGTGCAGACTGGACGGGAAAAAGAGGGGAGACGTCCCGGAAAAGATCGCCTGTCGCGACAGGGATGTGATGGTTGGAACCCAGGCAAAAACAGCCTCTTCCTGGAAAGCAAAGAGCGGTCTTTGTTCTGCGAGCACCTCCCGCATGACCAGCCATTGCTCTATCGCCATGCCATCGAGTACCACCAGGACGATTTTTTCACCCTGTTCCACTGTTCTGGCCATCTCCCTGGGAATATGATGGAGCATGACCGGTGGTATGGCTGGCTGGTTGTGGAGTCCGGCAAAACGCTTTTCCATCCACTTCTGGAAGGTGGTGTCAAGCCGCGTTCTCAAGGCGAGAAAGGTTTCCTGAGCGTTTTGTGCCACGGATCTTTCCGGATCATGCATCATCCGGGTGAGTTGACCCCAAACCTGGGCAAACTGCTGCCAGGCCCGATGGCGGCTCTCTTCCGTTGGCAGCAGTGCTTGGCATTGTTCCAGCAGCCCTTCCAAACGGCGTTTGCGGTCGGCCTCCGGGTCGTGGTGAATGCCTGCCAGTACCCAATTCAGGCTGACCCGTTTGGCATGGGGAAAGGGCACCGGTTTGAGTAGACCTTCCACAAAGAGATTATCCATGTAAACGTGAATATCGTCATGATCGAAAGGTAGGATGGCTGGACCAGCGAAACGCATGCCATAGGAAGGAACATGCTCATCGCTTGACATCCAGATATTGCCTTCCAATCGTTCCAGGAGTCGTGCCAGGAAGAGCGGCCAGCGTTCCTGAAGAAAGCCAAAAAAGGCTCTGCGACTGGGGATGATCTCTTCCAGAGCCCAATCCTCGAACTGGTTGCGCTGCCGCAAGAGCCAGATCAACCGCTCGTCCAGGGAGGGGGGTATCCTTTGGTTGCGATAGTGTCGCCGCATCAACATGCGCAACAGGTCGGCGGTGTCCCGAATCAACTCTGGTGCAATCTGGAATACCTGTCGCAAAATAAAATCCTTGCTGGGATTCTCACCCATGGTCTCGCCCGGATGATGCGCCATGGCCTGATACAGTGGATCCAGATCGGCACGTTCCAATGCCGCCACGACCGGATAACTCAAACCCGGAAACAAGGCCGCCAAGCCGAACGAGAGGGAGCGACCGGCCTGCAACAGGTCGAAGGGCAGCGTTTTCAGGGTACTGGCGTCACCCGTCAAAATAACCACCAGATCCCCCTGTTCACCCCGGTCCCAGCGGGCACGAAACCGGGATTCGTAGGCAAAACGGAAGGCCATGCTCTCTTCATAGCGCATGACCTCGAATCCCTGCTCACGGAGCCCCTGTTGAATGATCTCCTCCACCAGAAGATCATCCGGGTCGGCCACCAAGGTCAAACGGGCAACATGGGGCACAAATGCCTGCAAAATCGATGCACGCCAATCAGCCATGGTTTTGCTCCTCTTCCAGGCGAATCAACAATAAGGGTATCATTTCGGGCATGGTCTTGGCTTGTGCCGTCAGTTCTGCCCACTTTTTCGTCTCTTCCTGGGCGAGCAGGGTCAGGCGATGGTTACGCACCTCGGCCAGACCGATGCGTTCCACTGTCTGACGGCGCATGGAAAAAGCAAATGCCGCCTTTTCGCGTTTCCGAACAAGCTGGGTGTTGTGGGACTCCAGCAATTCCTGATAGATCGGGAGAGCATGGCTTTCGGCGATTTCCATGCTTCTTGCGAGGAGTGCCTGACTATTACTGCCCTTGATATGGGAAAGGATGGTGCATTCAACGACTAGCAATTGGTCCCAGATCCGGCGTGCCGTGGGTTGCAAAACCCGGCCGTCGTCATGGACAAAGAGCGGCATAATACGGTGGTGTTGCCCCTCAACCCCTTGCAGGGCGATGCGCCACAGGGACCAGTAACCGCTCACTTGACTGGCAAGACCGGGCAGTGACACAACCGGAACGGGTTGTCCCGGAACGAAACGGGGAATATGCGTTGCCAGAGCGCGAATCCGGGGTTCTTCCAATGTCAGATGGTTCGCAGAGGGTTTCTCCTCGGACTCACGGGCAGAAAAGTGTACCGGATTGGGATTGGCCTGTTCACCCGGCCATCCCAGGAGCCACCCGGCCCGGCTTTTGGTCACGGAACCGCCATGTGCCAACAGATAACGGGTGACCATCCGTTCCACCCAGTGAGGCATGGGGTGGGCCATGATGCGTTGGGCATCACCGGGATCCAGGTTGGCACATGCTCCGAGCAGGAGATCGTTTTCTCTGGCAGTCGAAGCCCTTTCCCGAATGCGCTCTACCACCTCATCCACGACCGGTTCCAGGCGGTCTGGATGGAGCATGGCCTCCACGAAGAGTTCATCGAACCACTCCCCATCCTGAGCCGAGTCGAGAACATCCCCGGTTTTGTCGATACCAAACTCTTTTTGGATGATGGCAAGTTTTTCTTCCAGCACCTCTCGAACCCGAAACTCCACCGTCTCTTCGACGACAAAATTGATGGCGCGAACGACATGCCTTTGCCCGATGCGATCCACCCGACCGATGCGTTGTTCCAAGCGCATGGGGTTCCAGGGAATATCATAGTTGATCACCACGTGGCAAAATTGCAGATTGAGTCCTTCGCCACCGGCATCGGTGGAAATCAGGATGCGGGTTGTTCTGCTGAACGCTTCCTGGACCCTTTTGCGTTCCTCCATGGAAAGGGAGCCGTTGAGGCAGGCCACCGTGAAGCCCCGGTTTTCCAGGAACGCCTGCAACATGGCCTGGGTGGGGATGAATTCGGTAAAGATCAACACCTTGATGTCTGGATCGCTCTCTTCCTGTTGCAGGGTGTAGATCCGCTCCAACAGGGCTTCCGCCTTGGCATCCAGTTCGGCAGCCTCGCACTGCAAGGCGGCCTGCAGCAGGGTGTTGACCTCCTCACGCTCGTTGCGCAATCCTTTGATCTGAGAGGCCAGGAGGGTATCCATCCACTCCTGGCCATCCATGTCGGACCAATCCTCGCTCTCTTCCATGGGAAACAGGGAGAGTTGGGTGTCCGGCAGTGTGAGTATCTCCAAACGTCGTTCCAGGGTGAAGCGAATGGCACGGGTGCTGGAGGTAACCAGTCGTTGCAGCAGGATCAGCAGGAAACCGATGGCATTTTTTTTCTGGCGCACGGCCTGGTTGTAACCCAGACGGACATAGTTGGAGACCGCTTCGTAGAGTACCTTTTGTCGGTTATGCCGTGCTTGCCAGGCAACCGGGACCATTTGTGTGCGGCGTGGTTTGAAGAGAGGATTGCCATCGGCATTGATGGCGCATCGTTTTTCCGTGCGGATCACATAGGGTTGCACCCGCTCCTGGGTGACACTGCTGGAGCCGGGAAAGTTTTCTGCGTCGAGCAAGGTCAACAGGCGATGAAAGGCATCGCTTTTGCCCTGGTGAGGGGTGGCAGAAAGCAGCAGAAGATAGGGTGCGGCCTCGGCGAGTCCCTGCCCCAGGCGGAAGCGGGCCACCTGATCGGTACTGCCTCCCAGGCGATGGGCCTCGTCCACGATGATCAAATCCCATCCGGCGGCCACCAGACTGTCGAAACGGTCCCGGTTGTGCTCCATCACCTGTTGTCTTGACCAACCCCGGCGTTTTTCCAGAGGCTTGACCGAGTCCAGGGAGCAGATGACCTGGGGATGGCTGAGCCAAGGGTTTTCCTCTCCTGCAATGCGCCGGTAGCCACTGAAATCGCTGGGCAGGAGCAGACGGAACGACTCGTTGAAATGGGTCTGCATCTCGGCGACCCACTGGGTGACCAGCCCTTTGGGGGCGATGACCAGCACCCGTCGCACCACTCCCCGCAGTTTCAATTCCCGAATGATCAGCCCGGCCTCGATGGTCTTGCCCAGCCCCACTTCGTCGGCCAGCAGATAGCGTACCCGGTCGCCGGAGATGGCGCGTGAGAGAGCGTGGAGTTGGTGGGGCAGGGGAATGACCGAGGATTCGATGGGGGCCAACAGGAGATCGTGGGTCATGGTGTCGGCGATGCGGGCGGCGGTGGCGAGGTAGGTCAGATGGTCGGAAGTATGGCCAGGAGCCTGCTCGATCGGAATGAGTTGGGAAGCGGGAACGCGGAGAATGGTCTCCTGGTTGGGGAGCCAAATGCGGACAAGGGTATCGCCCCAGAGGGCGTGCGTTTCCAGCAATCGACAGGGGACTTGACGATCTATGTCCAGAAACCATTCGCCAAGGTTCATTGAGATACCAGTTCCAGTCGATTGGGTGTGATCTCTTCACGGCTCCAATGATGTTTTGTCATGGCTTGAGTAAAATATGGGTTGACGAGTTTTGCCCTTTGAACGAGAGAATCCGATTGTTCGTAACGTAAATACACCCCTTCAGCCAAGTCATCACAGAATCGAGACGTCAATAATGAATTTTTCAAGTCTTGCAGGGTGTATATTCCAGACCCGATTTGCGGAACAACGGCCAGTGACAGACCATCCAACATCTGATCTCGACGCTGACAAGAGAGAAAGCAATTTTCGTTTTTATCAAAAATATCAAAACCAATAAACCAATCAGGAAGTCTGGAATAGTGTATAGAATGTTTTGCATAGCACCACTCCCCAAACAGAATAAATCTGTCGGACAGGAGATCAAGAAGGCGATCTACCTTTTGGGAAAGCCATTGCGAAAGATGTTTCCACTGTCCCACGAATGGTGAAACAAGCAGCGCACCTCGGTTTTGCAAAACAACATCCCCATGCGTATTGAAGGAAATGCCAAGATTGGCACCATCAATTTTTTCTTCAACAACCAACTCATGGGACAAGAAAGCCTTCCGTTCTTGTTCCGATAAAATTTTTTCCTCGCGGATAGTCGACATCCCAAGCACAGCCAAGTGAGGGGTGGATGGAAATTTGTAAAATTCGGTCATGTTTTCGTTTTGTCTCTAAAAATTGGTTCAATATAATCTGGACACATGAACTGCACGGTGATGCCAACTTCGAGCAATGCATCTTTCCATCCCCACCATTTGCTGTCGGTGGCTTCAAGAATGGGAGGTTTGTTTGGATGGGCGTTGGCAACTGCAACAAATTTCCGATCAGACCGATCAAAATTTCTTAGTCCAACATGATTCGGGAATTGGCTGTAACCATTGATGCCTGTTTGTTTTGTAATCTCCACGCGATTGGATTCTGGCAAGTTCCACCGGTTGTCATGAACCCACTTCATGAACTTGTCTCCCACTCCTGGTTGTCCGCTCATGGAGATATTTTTTCTATACTCGTCAAAAATTTCATCTCCGTCATCCAGCACCAATCCTTTTGTCCTGATCACATGTTCCACGGCTTTCACGCACATCTGAACACAGTCAACAAGTTCATCTGGAATATCGTTCGGGTTTATTGCCAAATTGGCTGTTTTTGGAACATTGGTATCCAATAGGCATGTTTCCGGAAATTTGTTGTTCATGCGTCACCTCTTGCCATGGATCTCTCTGTTTTGCGTCTTTCCATGGCTGCGTCGGCTTGACGGGTGATGTCCTCCATTTCATTGCCGAAGAAATTCGGCGGCCAATTTCTAATGTTGCCGTAGGCATCGATATCAAGAGGGGTTAATTGGGATGATGAATCCGTAACGCTGGCTGAATAGGCGGAAACATGTTCCAGAGGGATGACACCCTCTGCGATACGTCTCTGTAACCTTCTGAGAAAATGTTCAGAATGTGTTTCTATGATCAATTGTATTTTTCTGTCTTTGCCGTTTTCTCTGGATTGAACCACGTCAATCAAAACATCGGCCAAAGCAGATTGGGCGCTGGGGTGCAGGTGGATTTCCGGTTGTTCCATGATGATGATTGAACCGGCAGGCGCATAATAACACTCCACCAAAACAGGCAGCACTTGAGAGATGCCAAAGCCAACATCGGGGAGATCTACCCATGTATTGGAATGTCCAACCTGTACCTTGACTTCGTATTCATCGCGTTGTTCATGAAGGCGATCTACTTTAAAGTCATTAATCAAGCCCATGTTTTGGAGACTTCTTGCGATAACAGCTTCAAAAAGTTGCGACGGAGAGGCTTTGTTGTTATTTCCTTTTTTAATGCCAATTTTTCTATCTTGGGCAGACAAGAGTGCAGCGACAGTATTTTGCCCTGCGTATCCTACGCTGTCAGGCTCGATACCATTCCATGAATACAGTCGTGCTGTTTTTGTTCGCAAAGGCCCAAGATAAAAAATAGACCTGAACAGGATCTCTTGCCTGAAATTGAGATCCTTGACGAAATCTGCATTTTGGTGGTAGGCAACCACCTCGTCTGGAAACCCATAAAACCGAAGCGGTGAACCAAGAGGCCATGCCCTGCCTAGCTTGCGAGTAAGCTTGTAGGTGTCTGATTTCACCTTATATTTATCGTTCTTGCGATCCATGCTAATGGATAGAATATGCTGATCTGAATCGTTGAGTAATTCATATTTTATCTGTTCCACTATCAAGTTTGTTTGGTTTTTGGACGACAGAGAAACTTCAGATTCAAATACCATGAATTTTCCGGAATAACTTGATTGAGAAATTGGATCCGAAAACTCAATTTTATTTGTACAGTCCCATTTGTATTGAAAGAAAATTTTATTGCTGACATCCCTGCTAAAGACCATTTGCTGAAATGATCCCAGTTGGACGGCAGAATTTTCATCTCCTGGGAAGAATACAGCTCTGCGGTCGGAAGATTCTGCTGTTTGCTTGAGCATCATGAGAAACTGACCGATGCTTGATTTTCCAGAACTGTTGGTGCCAAAGAAGAGCGTTATGGGTGCCATGACTATATCACCCGTATCTTTCCAGCCCTTGAAATTACGAATTCTAAGATGTTTAAGCATGCGTGTTCTCCTCTGTTCATGGCTTGGTCACGCCATGTCAATTTTCCTCTGTGTATTCCTGATGCCTGTCATTGTACGGACTACCTGGCAATCATAGTCATGGTCTGTTTTCGTCATTCTCTATGGTTGCCGCATAGATGGTCAACAGCAATTCAGCGTCATCCAACAGGCGATATACTGGTCGTTGTCCTGACAATTTTTCGCTTTCGGTCAGAATGATGGGAACACCTTCGCCGCGTTTGTCCATGAGAAATCTTCTTTCTCCAGGGTACTCTTTGAATGGCATTGGGCAGCGAGCCAACAAGCTGGAGATCAACTCATTGCGAGCGGATTGGCGCAACGGAAGGCTTTCTACGGTCATGGTATTGGGAATGGTTCCCGGCGAGAAGAGTTCCAGTCTGTCGGCAAACAGGTGCAGTCTGATCTTGGAACCATAAATGGAATAATCGCGATGTGCCACGGCGTTTACCACGGCCTCAAATACCGCCTGCAGAGAAAATTGGGGAAGATCTTCTCTTTCCGGGTTTTTTCTGGCGCCTGTTTTCATGTTTTTCTCAACAAATTTGCAGGCATCATGGATCTGTACATCCAGGGGACCAACAATATCCCTGGCGTCCAATTGGTAGGCAGCATTTCGTTCTGTGCCTCGGTAACAGACTGCCTGGATGAAGGCGTTTGCAAGAGAGTGATCCGGTCTTTCCGTGGCCATCAAGACTCCCGCAACACTGGGGCGGATCACGCCATCTTCATCTTTTACAAGAAGTTTCAGTTTAAGTAAAAACTCTTCATCATCTGCAGGGGAGAGGGTGGTCCTGAACTTTTCCCAGGAACTCTTGGCGAGAGTCATCGTGTCGGCGGTGGCAACCGCCTGTTCGTCAAAGCGAATCAGTCGCGTCTGACTTCTTTGCTGAAAAAGACGCGAGAGGAGTTCCGTAGTCATCTGTCGTTTGGAAGAACCGATGCGGTGAAAATATCCTCCCGGGCTTTGATGCACGAAAAGACTTTTTGGCACATCCACCCGCACAATGATGCGTTCGCTGCCATCTTCTGACAGGGTCGAGATTTTCCTGATCTTACAAAAGAGAGGGGGTTTGATTTGATCGTTACAAATACCGGCAAGCCACTCCTCAACTGCGGCCAGTTTTTCCAAGGGGATACCCACAATGGAACGGGATTTGTCATCCACACCTAACACGAAGAGGCCATGCGTCGAGTTGGCCATGGCGGCCAGTTCGTCTGCCATGCTCTCCCGGTGTGGTGCGGAAACTTGATTGCCGCGATATTCCAGATTTTTTAATTCCAGTGTGGAGTCCTCACCCAGGCGGATTTGCTGCAATAATGCTTCTGTATTGTCAAACAACATGGTCATTCTCCAAAGTCAAACGCTCGTAGCGCTTTTTGAACGCCTCACGTCCACCCTCCATGATTGTACAAATTTCTGTCCGGGTCTTCTCCTCTTCGAGTCCTCCTTGATGGGATACCTGGGTTTGTCCATTTTTGTAGGCCATGACATGGACCAACTCGGCATCACCATTGACGACAATGTTGGGATTATGGGTAATGATGATCAGTTGCCGCCGCAGTTTGTTGGCGCGGAGTTGCCGGACAATCAGGTCATACACCAGGGCGTTATCCAGATCATCTTCCGGTTGATCGATGACCATCGGTTCCGTACCATGGCTGAGCAAAAATGCCAGAATGGCCGCAGCCTTTTGGCCGGGCGATCCCTTTTCAAGTGGTTCAAATTTTTCCAGGTGGTTTGGATCTTTGTTGTACTTGACGCGCAACAGATCTTCCGGCCACCAGAGATCCAATTGGTCAAAATTGGCAGCTTTGACATCTTTTACTGCTTCGTCTTTGAGATACCCTGTCAATCGGTTAGTAAAAGCACCATGATTGCCTGATGCCTTTCCCTCGGCAATGTCCCTGGTATCGGTTTTGATTCTGTCAATGAGGTTGGGTAATTCCGCTATTGGAGTTCTTTTTGTTTCCCATTCGACTAATGGAGCCAGGATACCCTTTTTCTCCTCCTGAGAATATACGGAACTGACAAACTGCTCTCCCAATTCGAGAATAGAGCGATAATTTTCTTCCACATTGGAAACATCGCCAAATGGGACCAATTCCATGCGCACGTAAGGATTGGAACCGATCACCTGGGCGAGGAAGGCGCGGCGTTTTTCTGCAAGTTCGTGACGCAGATTCTCGAACTGTCGTTGCCGTTCGATCAACTCCTGCTGCACGCTGTTCAGTTCGGTGCGCAATCCCTCCATCCTTGCCAACTCCTGGTTCAGGGAATGTCTTTGCTGCACCCATTTTCCGTAATCGGCAAGAGAAGATGCGTGTCCTTTGGCCGCATATTCCTGGACAAGATTACGGTAGGCCGATTCCCCGGCCTCTACGGAGTGGGACCACTGACTGGCCGTGATTTTCGAGGTGCGTTGTTGCTGTAATTGTTCCACTGTTGTTGCCAGGTTTTGCAACTCTTCGGCAACTTTTTGCATGCCTTGGGCTGCTTCATCGTGGATGCTCAGCAGTTCTGGCAGGGTTGCATCCTCAGGGGAGAACAGGTGGGAGGGAAAATCCGAGAGGGCTGCTTCTGCAGCCAGTTTCTGGAGGTTTTTGCTCAATTGTTCAAACTGCGCAGTACCCGGCAGGCTGTTTTTTTGTTGGCTGAGTTTTTGATACCGTTGCAAGATTGCGCCATGCCCTTTTTCTTCATAATCCCGGATGTCATTGTCCAGGTCGCCGAGTTGAGCGCGAACAGTTGATTCTCTGGTCAATTGTTTCTCCAGTTTTCTTTGCTGCAGTCGCAGTTCCAGAAAACGGTTTTTTGTAATCTCCCAGCGCGATCCCCATTCTTTTCGGTCTGTTTCTGGTGCACTGTCAATGATTTCCAGGAGACCGCGGGGGTTTGAGGCCAAATCAAAGATCTGCTTCTGGCTGTATATGCGCAGAGGAAATCGTTCCTTGAGATCTCCCTGTTCAACCTGTTGCCACTTATCCCCTTTATACTCCTCGACCACCGCCCCTTTTCCAGAGAAGCGCCAGAGCAGGCGGAAAAGATTGCTTCGCCTCTGAATCTCCAGAAAAAGTGCGGTATCATCGCGCATGACACCCTCTTTTCCATTGTGTTTACAGTTGAATTTTTTCAGATTACCGGCAAGCGTACCGCCAAGTTCATCCTCCCGTCGGGTCACGATCCGAATGGATTCCACCAGAGTCGATTTGCCAGACCCCCGGCCACCAATAACGGCATTGAAATGGGGGTGAAGGGGAACTGTACAAGCAAAGTTCGGGGGAATAGCGCCACAATGCACCATTCTGCTGATGCTTAACTGTTTCAAATAGATTTCGGGGAGCGTATTCGGATTTTCCTCCTGCTTCTTGACGCAGAACTGGTGATCGCTCAGAGCCAGTCGTACCCCTTCGATCATCAATTTGCTCATTTTTAACCATGAATAATGTTTGCCGATTTCCTCTGGTTGATGGGCATCGGATCCTCCCACTTTGGCCAAGCGGTCGATCGCTTTTTTCAAGGAGGGATCTGCCTCGGAAAAGGCATTTTCCTGGCAAAATTCGGCGGCATAGATCTGCGTCAGGCTCTTGCTGACCTCATTGGTCATTCCACCTGTGCGTTTATGCTCCAGCAATCCTTTATTGCCGTCAATGTGCGCGGGAATGGCTACCCCGCCTGCCTCTTTGATCTTTTTGACTGTTTCGGCAAAGCCGGTTGTCGTGGATGTCGCCTCAGAATCACCAAAATTATCGGTGATTCCGCACGCTCCCAGCACTGCCGTGATTTTTTGGCTGTCACAGGAGGGATCAAAAACGGCCAGCAGATGTACCCGACTGGCACTGTCAGCAACCGTAATCTCCACGCCGGGAAACAGAGTCAGGGGTTGGGTTCCTTCCTTATGATTCATGCGATCATTGACAACTTTTAACTGGTCAATCCATCCACCCGTATTATGATCCGTGATTACCACGCCATCCAGTTGCGCATTTCTGGCGTGCTGCAACCACTCTTCTGGGGTGATCGCTCTCTGTTTATAGTCGTTGGAAGCTGGTGTATGGGTGTGGAAATCAATTTTCCACCACCGACTGCCAGGATTATTGTTTGGATCAGGCATGACCATCCTCCTCCACGCGATTGACTGCCTGATCATACCACATGATCAGCTTGGGGTCTTCCTGGAGTACCTCATCGGGGATTTTTTTGGCCACTTCGACAATGGTGGCAAAATCCCTGGTTTGCCAAGCCTTCTTGAACCCGGCCCGCACGGCCTCCAGACGGAAGATTTTTAAACGTCTTTGCTTGGCTTCCCGGTAGCTCTCAAACTCTTTGAGCAAGGTGCGTTCGCGCAGCTTTTCCAGGTCGATGGCCTTGTTGGGATCGGGGACGTACCAGCACTCTTTGGCCGTTGCTTGCAAGTCGGGAGCGCTCTTTTCCAGATTGCGCAGGGGTTTGTAATTGGTGGCGAGGTAAGCGTGAATTTGAGCCGGCACCTCGCCTCGGCCATCGTATTGCAAAAAATTTTGCACCAGCAACTCTTCTAATTCCGGTCTGGTTTCGTGGTTTTTCCAGGAAATGTTCAGTTGTTGCAGGAACTCTGTATGGATTTCCTGGTAGGTGGAGGGTCTCCTTTTCAGGAACTGGCGCAACCAGTCGATGGCAGAGCGTTCATCGGTGACAAAGAGAGGGTTTTCGGGTGGCGCCTTGGCCTTTTCCCTGGCCCGGTCGTATTCCGCCACCTGACTATCCAGGAAGACCATGCCATCCCGCACCGGAAAACGTTGGTATAACCCTTCCTGAAACTCGGCACTGGAGATGGGCACATCAAAGCTGTGGCGCACATACCATGCCACCACTTGATCGAACAGGATGCGCGGGTCGCGTTCGGGGATAAAATCAAGCTCTTCCTCCTTGACCTTGACAATGGTCAAGTAGCCGAGATGGGTGCGGATAAAATCCCAGACGCCCTCCTCGGTGGTGGCCGTTTGGGTAAAGCGATTTTCCAATCCTCCGTTGGGTTTGTAGGCAGAAATAACCAAATCCTGCTTGACCGCTGTGGTGGTGGTCACTGCCTTGAAACTGCCCTGCTGTTTGTCCAAGGCTGAGACATTGGCAATCACGAAACCGGCGGATTGAATGGCCGATTGGATGGCGTTCCAGACGCTGGCCTTGGTGTTGGAGAACTCCACAGTCAGCCAACGACCGGGCTTGAGGATGCGGTGGTACTCGGCAAGACAGACACGCATCAGCTTCTGATAATCAAAGAGATCTTTTTGCGCCGATTTATTCTGCTTCGACCGATCCACAATGGCCTCAGGGGTTGGATTCGTCAACACCCGATGCCAGGATTCCATCAGAAAATTTAATTCGGCATAGGGGAAATTATCGCCAAAGGGTGGATCAGTAAAAATGTAGTCGATGCAATTGTCTGGTAGACTGATTCGGGTAGTAGAACCGGTTGTCACACATACAGAATTATTCTCTGAAATCTTTCTAATTGCTATATGATTATTTTCTGAGAATACTTTAACCAATCGTTCTAGTTTGCCTTCCAGAATATACCAAGGACTAAGCTCTGAATGTTGAGATGGAACATAATACACTCCCTTCATGTATTGGGAAACTTGGGAGTATCCTGATGGACGATATGAATTGCACAGTGAAGCACTCCAGAATCCCTGCTCAACGAAGAATAACAATATATTGCGTATTCGAGGATTTGGATTGGTGTTAGCCTTGCTCCAGATGGTGGTCAGGGCATGACCAGCACGGGGAAGAAACAAGTGATGCACATGGGTAATTCCCCTTAATTTCAGGCGAGGTGCTTCCCACATCTCATCAAAGGGAAAGGCATTTTTTGGTAATTCTGACGGCAAGGGCAAATCAGAGATTCGTTGCAGAACTGCCAAATCTTCCGTGTCCGGTTGTTTTTCAAACCTCTTGCCACCAACCTTGTAAACAATCAGGGAGGGCTTTCTGCGTGGTTGAGAAACCATGGTATGCAAGGCTGGATCATGGCGGGTTTCTGTAAGACGTGTCATCCGGCTTTTCGTGAGAATGGCACCGCATCCTGGACAGGGGAAACTCTCCTTGACTCGTTTGCTCTCCTTGTCCAATGCTTCGTCCAAAAAGCAGACTTCACTGTTACAATCAGGGCAAAGATACACCTCACTCCAAACCGTGTATTCGATACGTCCCACCCGACCATCCGTGTGCCGGGTTTCGTACATCCACCCCAACTCTTGCTCCAATTCGTTGAGGATTTTCTCACCGGCTTTGGCAAATGCGGGGACATCGAAAGGCAGGTTGTAGTTGGCGGAGATAAAGGTGGCAATCGGGGAAAGGTCGTTGACAACAGCCCGCCGTGTACCCCAAACCAGTTTACCCTGCCCATCCTGCAGGCTTTGTGTTTCCATCTCTTGCCTGGCTTTTGGCGGGAGAGTTCCACACATCCGCGCCGCCACTCCGGTCATGCCAGTGCCACAAAAGCCATCGAACACCAAATCACCCGGTTCTGTGTAATGCAGGATATAGCGCATGATGGCTTTGTGCGGCACCTTGGTGTGGTAGGAGTGGGCGTTGTAGATGGGGTCAGTTTTTCCCTCACTCACATCTGCCGCGAAGGGTTCCTTGTGATAGGGTACCGTTGGATCCCATGGCTTGCCATGCAGGCGAACAAAATCCTCCAGAAAGGGATTGGGGCAGGCGGTGTAGTACGGCGGATCAGATAGAGCCAGAATGTCCGCATCGGTACCAATGGGAAACCCTTCGATCTGGCGAAAGGCCGGATCCTGCAGCTTCTTCCGCAACTTGTCGAGAAAAAAGGCACGCCGGGCAGCATCACTCTCGAAAGTCAGGCCGAGACATTCGACGGGACCAGAGCTTTGGGGATCGTCAAAGGCTACGTTTGCAAACAGGTCGCCCATTTTTCCGTGCATCATGTTCTCCAAATTCAAGTGACTATCTGCTGAATTTTATTTCTCTTTATGAGCAATCTTGTCCAAGGTATACGTGGTGTCTCCTGGAATTACGTGCGGTTTACGTGCGCGCACGTATTTTTTACGTGCGCGCTCATATATACGTGCACCGCTCGTAAACGGTTCCCTTGCCTTTTCCGGCAACGTGTTCCTGGATAAACCGCAGCACCATCTGCTCCTGCTGGATCGGATCAAATCCCGCAATACACGGCTATGCACGTGTGTATAGAACCTATGCACATGTGTGTAGCGATGCCTTCGATTGACGATGACCGTTTATAAACAATCTCCTGGTTGCTCACGCCGTCTCTGCGCCGATCATTTCCCGAACATAGCGAGAAATACGCTCCCGGTTCGCACCCAGGTTGGAAAACTGTTTTTCGCACACATCACTGAACCGCGCCAGAACCTTGCGATTGATACTTTCCTGTTCTTCAAACACAGCCAGAGAACGAAAAGGTGTTTGCCAATTCTCAAACTGGTGCATGGCAATGGTGGCATCCCGAGTGCGATCATCATTGGTGAGAGCATAAATGAACAAGGGGCGTGCCATGCCGTTGATACGGCAATCCACCTTGTACATACCCTGCGGATCATGGTGCGGATCCTGCCAATCGAAGGTGCAACGCTGGGCTGGAACGGTTTCTTGGATGAATTGTTGAAAATCCTCCATGAAAGTGGAGATCACCCGGTCGCGGGAGAGAAAAAGGGTATCTGTAACTTTGAGCAGAGCCTGCACAAAAGAGAACAAAGCATTACCAAATTGGTCTCCAGTGATGGGGATCAACAGTTCACCCTCTCTTTCTTCAACCTGAAAAAGAGACAAGGCGTTGGTGATAATCTGTTGCCGGGTTCCGCGTCTCAAATCTTTTTCATCCAGATCATACGTAAGGTGCATGTAGGTGTGCCCCTCATCGGAGAGCATCCACCGACCCCGTTCCTGCTTCAGCACGATGGAGAGGTGGTCGCCATCATTGAACAAAAATGGTGTGAATACCCGAAAGCGATCCTGACCTTCGCTGGCAATCCGAGTCTGGGCACAAACCTTTTCCCGAAAATCCTCTTCGATGGACGTCAACATCATGGGGATTCCTCCTCTCCAAATGAGAAAGATCTCATGGCACCAAATGGCAACTCGAACCCGCAGTCACAACGGTCAGGATAATTGAAAAGTCCAGAATATTGAAGATTCCTAATCGTAATTTGTGACCGGGTTTGCTTCGGAGGACGATACGCTTGAGATAGTCGTCTGGAAGCGGCTTGTTTTCCTTGAGCAAATCGGCGATTTGTTGATCTGAGAACTGAACGGCCATTTGATTACTCCAACACAATCCGCACTTTGTCCCGTACCTTGCCTTTTACCAATCCCTCGATGAATCGTTCAAACCGCTCCCGCAACTCTGTCACGGTGGCTGGTGATCCTCTACCCAGCAACGCTTCCCGGAGAGCCTGGTCGCTGACGGTGATCTTTTCAAGCCCGGACAATATCTCCCGAACGGCGTGAATGAAATCATGGTCCAGGGTATCAGGCAGGTGCTTTTGAGTCAGAAAAGTGTCCACCCTCTGCCGGGCCTCGGGCTTGAGCAGGGAGAGATTGTCCGCGATGGTGGGATCATGCAGGTTGTCCAGCAAGGTGCGCGTCCAACCTTCCAACAGACCATCCAGCTCTTCGGCCAGTTTTTTCAGGCGGATCCCCGAAGAGGGGCCGGGTGGGACGGCTGTGGGTTTGTAGGCACAATGGGGGCAGACCGGGCTGGTCTCCAGATCCCTCTGGGTCAGGCGATGGCAACTCTGCAATTCAGCCAGACGGTGCTGAAAAGAGGTCAGTTGCGAGGCTGGCATCAATGCAATGGTGGCCAACCGCTTCAACCGCTCCAGGCGGGAGTCCGTTTTCAAGGCAATCGCCTGCTTTTCCTCGTTAACGCCCAGGCGGTCACGGGTGTGCAGTGTCCCATAAGCGGCCTGGTAACCCTTTTTGAGCTCCGTCAGAACCTGCCGACTCTTCTGGGCAAATTCGGGGGGTTTGCGCTTATTGGCATCTCCCAGCCGATTCAACAATGCGGCGCGTTCCTCCCGCACTTTGACCACCCAGGGATGATCAGCAGGCAACACCGCTTCGGCAGTGGTCAGGTAGGCGGCAGGTTCTCCCAGATCACTGACCAATTGGTAAAGCGTTTCCACCTCGGACAAAGCGGTCAAACCTTCTTCCCGGCTGCGAATTTGTTGGGCATTGAGACGGATGTTTTTGAGTTTGCCGGGTGTATTCAAAAGCTGCAGGCTCTCCAGGAAGGTTTTGGTCGCCTCCATGCGTGTGCGCAGTTCAGCAACCATGGCACCGGTCAACAAGGTTTGCCCCCAGAACGGCATCCCTTGCTGTACCCGGTGGCTGGCCCGTACCAACCGCTCCACATGAGCGGTCACCTTGACCTGCAACTCCTGAATGGGTTCCGGTTTGCCTTGGGCCACCAGTTGTGCCAATCCCGGCGTGATGCCCAGCAGTTCAAACAGTGCCTTGATGGCCTGCAGATCCCACTCTCTGGGACGCTCAATATGCTTGAAGGCAATCAGATCATCCACCGGGCAAGCCGCCAGTTCGTTCAGATTGCCTGCATCAAATTTTTTGCCAGCCAGGGTGATGATCAACTCCCCAGCATGCACCAATGCCCCCAGAGTGACAACACACCACTCCATCTCCAGGCGGATGGTGCCCAGACCCAGATATTCCACCCCCCATTCATCCTGGATGATTTCCGATCGGTTGGTCACCTGACCCAAAGCTCTCTTGTTCACAACCTCCAAGACATAACGGGCATAGCGGGAGCGGGAGAGATCCAACTGCCCACCCTCCAGCATTTCCAGAGCATCCAGAATGGCTGTGGCCTGACGGGTTCTGTTGCCACTGGCCAGACCGCGCAAAGCCTCCTGGGCGGCCTGCTTTCTGTTTGCCGAGGTCACCAGAATGGAAAAATGGGGATAGTCGGGTGCCTGATCGGCAAAATGGCTGCCCAGACAAATCCCGGCCATGACGTTGACCCGATCACGAAAGTTGATGCGCTCGTCGTTGCGAATTCCAGACAATTCCCGAAAGGAGTGGCCTTTCCCCCAATCTTCCATGGATTTGCGACGGCCCTGGTAATCGATCTCAAAGGCAGAGGTCATACGCTCTTCCAGCCATTTGACCAACTCCCTGAGATAACCGTTGGCCTTGCTTTCGTAGGTGGCCTTGGCACTGCCGGAAGAGACGCTGGCCAGTTCCAGGGAGCCTGCATAACAGCGCAACGCCAGTCGGAAAGAGTCATCCATCCCGCTCAGATAGAAAAATATTTCATCCGGCTTCTTCTCCTTCTTGTAGCGCGGTGGGTCGAACGGCTGAATGAAATAGAGGTAAAAATCCCGGGGCGGAGCCGCCGTGGAGCGCTCGTTGGGAGCACCAAAAAACAGATACCCCAGACGAGAGGCTTTGCGTTCCCGCCATTCCAGCTCATGTTGCCAAATGTGGAAACCGGTGACGTAGGTGGGAAGATCGGTGTGTTCCATCACTCGGCGCAAGGCTTCATAGTAGTAGCGATCCAACTGAGCAGGTTCCAGTGTCTCGGACCGTTTTTCGATGTAGGCGTCGAAATCATCCACCTTTTTCAGATCAAGGTAAAACTGGCGATTTTGCGGGTTGGAGGAGATGAACTGGCCGCTGACTGTCTTGTGAATCTCCTTGAGCACTGTCTCCACCTGCGAGAGCAGATCATCGGCTGGATTGCCTCCCATCTCCTCAATGCCGGGTTGGTAAAGGCAGAGCGTATCCCGCAACTCTTGGGCAGTGGCTCCCAGCGGCGTATAAATATCGTGGTGGGTCAGGCGGTGAACCGACAGGGCATGGATGATCCGCAACGCCATGGGACGATAGGAAGGGCGGGTGAATGCCTGCTGAATGCGGGCCTCCAGCACCTGACTGCAGTCGATGACCGACTTGATCTCCGGGACGGAACGAAAGGAGGCATTCTCGACCAGAGAGCTCCAGTAACGGTCATAGGCAATCAACCCGGGCTGATCGGTTGGAACTTCCTGCTCCAGAATGTTCTTCATGGCCAGGGATAAGCTCTTCAACACCTCCCGCTTTTCCACAACGGTGATACGCTCAAAAGTATCAATATAATCGGGGTGAACGGGAAAAAGGGCGACAAACTCCTCCATCCGCTCGTTCATGGTGCCGTAACAGCGGGCGAAAGAGGTCAGATAATCCCGGATGTGCGACTGTTGTGCGACGCTTTTTTTCAACAAACGCTGCGCCACCACAAACTTGACATCGCGGCGCGCGATCAGCACCTGCTCAAACCGGTCCTTGACGCGGCGCATGCTCTCGGCAACATGGGCAAAGCGGGGGTCATCAAAAATCGAGACCTGCACGCCAGCCACGAAACGAAAACGTAGATCCTTGCAAACCTCTCCCACCTCTCGCAACAGTCCCAGGTCCAGGACAAGTGCCTGATCCCGGCGGGTGCGCAGATAGTCCAGCAGTTCGTCCACCACAACCAGCAACCCATGGTCGGGATAGTGCTGGTGGAACGCGGCCATCATCTCTTCAAAAGCTCGTTTGTTGTTGGTAATGGTGTCGGCGTCAGGAAAATGGAAGATAACGCCAAACTTTTCAAGATGCTCTTCGAGTTCCGCAACCAGGATCTCGCGCAGTGACATGGTGGTCGCACCAATTTCGATACGGATCACTTTGAAGCGTCCGGCGATACGTTCAGCCGCTGCCGCGACCACGGGATGGGAGAGAGCGGTTGCCAGTTCTGGATACTCTGCCAAACTGGAGAGTACGGACATGAGGTGCGATTTACCCGTACCATAATTGCCGACAACCAGGAGTCCCATGTTGTCGGCAGGAACATCACACTGCAACTGAGGGATGATCTGTCTTGCCAGACGCTCGGCCATTTCATCAGAAATGACGTAAGAGTGTACGAGTTGACGAGCGGCAGTTGCCTGATCGGCATGATGCAGATGGATGACCGTTTCGATCGGGTCAAATTGGATCAGATCACCGTATTTCATCGGAATATCCTTATGTCTGTGGAGTCATGTTCTTGTCCATCGCCACCAGCAACAGATCTTGTGATGGATATTTTCTGAATTCTTGATGTTCCGGGGTGGCATAGGTCAGCTGCCCATCTGCCACCGCTCCGTTCCAACTGGCAACCACCGTGCGGTTTCTGGATATTCCCTGCAACAGGCGCAAAGGGTCCAGTTGCAGATTGTTGTCAAACAAAATCTCTGTGTTGTCAAGGAGAACGACCGGATTGGCAATCTGCGCCATGGTGTCGTCCAGCAATTTTTGTGCGTGCAGTGGACGTTGGCGCTGGGTCAATGGCAGTAGCTTTTGGGAGAGTTCAAGATTGAGATTGACAATCGGCCACCCATTGGTTTTGACGCATTGATGCAACAACACAGTCTTGCCAGACTCGGATGGTCCGACGAGCAGGAGCAGACGATGGTAGAATGCTGCCGCTTGGGCAACCATTCGCATGATTTCTTGCTCTTTTGAAGATGACATGGCGTGCCCCTGTAGCGATCTGCATCTAACTCAAGTTACTCCTGTAATTTTTTAATATATTTCCTGGTTGGGAGCAATGGTCATCCAGGCAACACGGTGCGCAAGGGGAGATCATCTCCCCTTGCAGGGCAAAAAAAATAGCCTACACCGCCGCTATGAAATTTCCGCTGTGGTAATATCAGCCGGACATGCAGTACCATGCAGCACGTGTGTATGCTTCTTCGCTTGTGACCCTGTGGCAGAGATAAATCGGATGACTCCACGTGAACCTGTCTCTCCAGAGGCAGCCGACGCAACCCTTTCGGAAATACCGAACGATGTGGATGGCTGGCTGATTGCCATCAGACACGCACTCTCCGTGTCAGACGGTCGACCGTTGGCGCTGGCCAAACGGGCCCTTCAGGTTTTTCCCAACGATGCCGCGATTCTCCATTTGGCGGGCTTGGCGGCACTGGCTGAAAAAAAGCCGAAAGACTTTTTGCCTCTGAACAAACGCCTGCTGCGCTACTACAGTCCCTTATTGGCGGATCACCTGCTGATGGCCATATTCCATGCCCAATCCGGCCACTGGTCGAGTGCCGCCGCCGTGCTTGAGAAACATGGTTTGGTAGAGAAGCGGGCCTTACGGGTTGCTGAAGTGTTTTGGAAGGGTTGCAGGCGGGTTGCCTGGACCCGCCTTTGGTTGGATGCCATTCAGAGGGGGGGTGCGCCGCCGCCGATCCGCACGACTCCGGTCAAGTCACCCGCTGCCCCAGTCAAACAGCCTGTGCGTTCCGCCTCTGCCGATGTATCACAACCCTCTCCCAAACCGTCCCCCAAGCCGGACACGCAGGATCCCTTGCGGGAGGAGTTTCCAGAACTGCCCAGGCTGGGTGTACGGATTGCGGTCCGTTTTGATCTGCCGAATCTGGCCGTGCCTGTCTTCTGCACTGCCCAGGCTGAAGAGGCAGAGAGCAGGTGGTTTGACTTGCGCCAGGAGTTTACCCACCTGGGACTACTGCAAGGATTCAATGAGCTGCTTTGCCTCTCCCACCTCCAGCAGGTGGATACCTACTGGTATCAGGTGGAGACGGTGCGCAAGGTACTCAAGCAGTTTCGGGGCCGGGTTTTGCTGGCGGACGAGGTTGGGCTGGGCAAAACCATTGAAGCGGGCATGGTGCTCAAGGAGTATATACTGCGCGGGATGGCCAATCGCATCCTGATTCTGACACCAGCCTCCCTGGTTGGCCAGTGGCAGGAGGAGATGGAGGTCAAGTTTGGCATCTCGTGTGTGACCACGCAGGATCCCGCATTTCGGGCTGATCCTGACCTTTTCTGGCGGGAACCGCGCATTATCGCTTCATTGGCGGTGGCCAGACGGGAGGAACAGTGCCGAATTTTGGCAGAACATCGTTTTGATCTGGTCATCGTGGACGAGGCCCATCACCTGCGCAATCGTGCCACCCGCAATTGGAAACTGGTGGATGGCTTGAACAAGCGTTTCCTGATTCTGTTGACGGCTACGCCGGTTCAGAACAGCCTGGTGGAACTCTACAATCTGCTGACGTTACTCAAACCGGGTATTTTTCCAACCGAAAAGGAGTTTCGGGCCCAGCATGTCTCGTCACGCAATCCCCGTACCCCCCTGCACCCGGATCGTCTGCGCGAGTTGATGCGGGATGTCATGATCCGCAACACCCGCGCCCTGGTGGATGTGCGTCTGCCCCCCCGCCACGCGGTGACCATGCGTGTACCGGGAGAGAAAGATGAATTGGCCTGTTACCAGACGTTGAGCCGCCTGATTCGGGAACAGCATGCGCAGGGTATTACCTCTCAGCAAAAGATGTCTTTGCACCATCTGCTGACGGCTGCCGGATCATCGCCTCTGGCGGTGAAGGCTTCCCTGGAACGTCTGCTCATGAAACATCCCGACAGACCGGATTGGTCGGCGTTGCTGACCCACTACCGTGCGATGACCGAAGGTGGCAAGGCCAAGGCGTTGCTCGATCTGCTGAAACGCAACCCGGAGGAGAAAAAACTGGTCTTCATTCATCATCGGGAGACGATTGCCGGTTTGTCCCAGTTGCTGGATCATGCCAAAGTTTCTCACGTGCGTTTTGAGGGTGGGATGAACGGTCCGGCCAAGGATGCGGCGGTGCTGGCCTTCCGGGAGAGAGTGCCCGTGTTGCTGTGCAGTGAATCGGGGGGCGAGGGGCGCAATCTGCAATTTTGCAACACCCTGATCAATTTTGATCTGCCTTGGAGTCCGATGACCATTGAACAACGTATCGGCCGCATTCAC
Source organism: Magnetococcales bacterium (assembly GCA_002753095.1). Lineage (GTDB taxonomy): Bacteria > Pseudomonadota > Magnetococcia > Magnetococcales > Magnetaquicoccaceae > Magnetaquicoccus. The sequence continues at coordinate 21,432 of PDZU01000016.1, read as the reverse complement.
CGCATTGGGCAAACGCGGGAGGTGTTCATCTTCAATCTGGCTTTGCGGGATACGGTGGAGGATCGCCTACTGACCTTGCTGGATGAGAAACTCAATCTTTTTGAATTGGTGGTTGGGGAGGTGGATGCTATCCTGGGCGAGATGGACGACAGCAGCGAATTTGCCGAGACCATTTTTTCTGCCTGGGTGGAGGTCACCGAGGAAGGACGTCAATCCGCTTTTGCCGCGTTGGGCGAGCGATTGCAGGAGGCGCGCAGTCGGCATGAAGCGGCCAAGGTGCTGGATGAACATCTTTTTGGCGATGAATTTGAGGCGGGATGAGCGAGCGATTCAGAACCTTTGCTGGCACTCTGCTGGAAGCCAACGATGCCCTGGTCTCTGCTGTGGATCCCATGGGCATGGAGGTCATTTTGCCCGTATCATTGCAGCAGTCATTGGGACTTCCCGAACATGCCGTTTTGGCATTTTCGGGAGAATCCGCCGACGGATGGTATCGGGTGATGTTGGAGTCAGACTGGTTGGAGCGGTTTGGTGGTTTGTTGGCAGAGCACGGCAAAGTGGTGCGTCTGCCGCTTTCGGCTTCCGCAGTGGTGGCCCCTTCCAACCCGGAACGCGTTCTGGAGCACCAATTGCGGTTGAATAATGCCGTCTACCGCCTGCAGGGTGTGGAAGAGAGCTGGACGCGCTGTATTCTGCACACTTTTCGTTACTCTGCCGTGTCCGATGAAAAACGGGACGGCTTGGTTTGGACCGGGCGCAATCTTTCCAATGGCGCTGTTCTGGATGAATGGGTGGATGTGCTGTCGAGTGCTGCTCGGGCAGAACTGCTGCATGAGATAGCGGAACCGGGGAAGAAGCGACTGGCTTTGGAGCATTGTCCAGAGGCGGAAACAGAGGAGGAGTGGGGGCGATTGACGCAACGCCTTGTGCCAAGCGTGGTGCATCGGCATTTGCACGCTTTTCTGAGCGGATTGCATCGTCGTCAACAACGGGATCTGGACCGGTTGCACGGGTATCACACGGATCTGCGGCAGGAGGTGTTTGCGCGCATGGCTGCGGCCAGAAAAAAGGGCGAGGAAAAATGGGAAGAGGAGCGTCAGCGTGGCAAACTGCGCCTGGAAGCCGTTGCACGGGAATACCATGCCAAGGCGGCTGATCTTTGGGAAAAATACGCTCTGACCATCAAGGTGGAGCATACCCAGAGTGTGTTGTTGGAGTCTCGTGTCATTCGGTTTCGCCTGCTGATCAAACGCCGCAAAGGGGAACGGCTTTTTCATCTGGATTGGCATCCAACGACGCGCCAGTTAGAGCTGCCGCCATGTGAGGCGGGCTTGCCGTTTGGTGCAGAACGTATGGTCTGTGATGATGCGTTGCATGTGGTCAGCGTGGACGGACTGGCCTCTTGTGCCGGGTGTGACAAGCCTTTTTGCCGAGCCTGTCATCCAGATAAATGTCCGCGTTGTGGCCGTTGGCACCGGCAGAGGCAGGGCGATGCGTCTGCAGGGGACCACCCCATCTAACCGTGGACGATATATGTTTTTCTTTGTGGCGCGATCGGATTGATACCGATCATGGTGGCGGATCTGCTGGCGATTGATACGTTGACAAGTTGGAGGGCAGAATGAAAAAATGCCGATCGTTGATCAGCTTTGACTGGGCGTTGAAGCGGCTTTTGCGCAGCAAGGCCAACTTCGAGATTTTGGAAGGGTTCCTAAGCGAGTTGCTGATGGAAAACATTCAAATCGTCGAGATCCTGGAGGGTGAGAGCAATCAAGAGAATCGGGATGATAAATATAATAAGGTTGATCTGAAGGTAAAGAATGCGCGCGGTGAGTTTATTCAGATTGAAGTTCAGTACGAACGGGAATTGGATTATTTGCACCGTCTGCTCTATGGCATGGCCAAAACCATCAGCGAACATCTGGATCGTGGAGAGTCATACTCCCAGGTGATCAAATTGATCTCTGTGAGTATCCTCTATTTTGATCTTGGCCAGGGCGAGGATTATGTCTATCGTGGCAGTACACAGTTCAGAGGGTTGCACACCCATGATGAGCTTAACTTGAGTGAGGGCCAGAAAGCGTTATTCCAACGCAACTCCATCCCGGACCTGTTCCCGGAATTTTACTTGATCCGGGTCAATCGCTTTGATGATATCGCCAGGGACACTTTGGACCAGTGGATCTATTTTCTCAAGAATGAGGAGATTCCGGCGGACTTTACGGCGCGTGGTCTGGCCAAGGCCAAGGAGCAACTGGACATCCTGAAATTGTCAGAGGTGGAGCGACGGGCCTACGAGCGCTACCAAGAGGATTTGCACTTCCAGGCCAGTATGGTGGAGTCTACTTATGGCATTGGCAAGTTGGAAGGACGGAAGGAGGGACGGAAGGAGGGACGGAAGGAAGGACGGAAGGCGGGACGGAAGGCGGGACGGAAAGAGGGGCGGAAGGAGGGACGGGAGGAGGGAGAGCGTCTTGGTGCGACGAGAGGGAAACAGGAAGGCGAGGCCAATGTTCTGCTCCGTCTTCTCCAACGCAGATTCGGCCATGTCCCGGCGCACATCGCAGAGCAGGTGACATCTGCCAGTCTATCGCAACTCGAAGCCTGGACAGACCGTATCCTGGACGCCAAAACGCTGGACGACGTCCTTTAATCGCATGGCGATACCCAGGGGATAGAGAAATGGATGCGTTCGCATGGTCAGCCCGTGACTGAAGCGATGTCGATTCGATCCTGTCGCCGGTTTGCGGCACGGCGGTTTGGGATGCCTCAACCTCCCCGCGCCAGACGAAACCCCAAATCCTCATACCAGCCACTGGGGTTGCTGTCATAACGAAAGGTCGGTCGGATCAATGCCGGCGCACTCTGCCAACTCCCACCCCGCTTGACACGGTGCAGGCCACGGTCCGGGCCAGCAGGATTGTCTCGCGGAGACTCGGCATAGTAGGCAGGATCATACCAGTCGGAAACCCATTCCCAGACGTTTCCGCCCATGTCGTACAGGCCAAACGCATTGGCCGCCTTTTCGCCCACCGGATGGGTGCAACCCCCACTGTTTTCGCTGTGCCAAGCAACCGCATCAGGAGGCGCACCCACCTCCCCACCGGCACGCGCAGCAAACTCCCACTCCGCCTCCGTGGGTAAACGGTATCCCCCGCCACCTTTGCCGTTCAGCGCCTGGATAAACTCCTGCACGTCAAACCAGGAGACCGACTCCATGGGAAACAGACCACCCCGCTTGAAATGGGCAAGATTGTTGCCCATGACCTGCTGCCACTCCCCTTGCGTGACCGGAAATTGCGCAAGCCAAAAACCACCCAACTGCACCGTATGGGCAGGTTGCTCGTTGTTGCGGGCCTCCATGCCATCATCACCCATCTGGAACACCCCCCCGGGGATCCAAACAAACGGCATGCCCGTCACAGGACAGTCGTACCGCGTCTGAACAGGTTGCAAGGAAGAGAGTTCCAGAGTGGATGACATGGCAAAAAGCTCCTTACCGTCAAGGCAGATGAAACGCTGGTCCGTTGGTGCTTAGGAGCGCCCAATCTCTTCGGAGACCGGGGTGATGATGCCGGAATCCAACTTCAACAACGAAGCCTTCTTGCCGTCATAATCAAAACGACTCAAAACATGGCGGATGGCGTTGATGCGGGCCAATTTCTTGTCGTCGGAACGCACCACTGTCCACGGGGCAAACTTCAAATTGGTCTTCTTCAACATGACATCGCGTGCCTTGGAATAGTCATCCCACTTGGCCTGTGCCTCTTTGTCCACCGGGCTGAGCTTCCAAACTTTCAAAGGATTGGTCTCGCGGGAGGAAAAACGCTCTTCCTGCGATTTCCGATCCACAGAGAACCAGAATTTGATCAGATGGACGCCCGATTCAATCAACATCTCTTCCACTTTGGGCAGTTGGCGATAAAATACCTCGGTCTGTTCCGGGGTGCAGAAACCCATGACAGTCTCCACGCCGGGACGATTATACCAGCTACGATCGAAAAAGAGAATTTCCCCACCATGGGGTAATTGTTTAATGTAACGTTGGAAATACCACTGCGTTCTCTCTTGCTCGGTGGGCTTTTCCAGGGCGACAATGCGGCAAACGCGGGGGCTCAAAAATTCCATGAACCGTTTGATGGTACCACCCTTGCCTGCGGCATCCCGACCTTCGAAGAGAATGACGACTTTCTGTTTGTTGGCAACGACCCATTGCTGCAATTTGACAAGTTCCTGTTGCAGTGGGGTCAAAATGTTCAGATAATCCTGCTCACGAAGCAGGCGGACGACCTCTTTTTCCCGCCCCCGGATCAGATCCTCGATGGGTTTTTTGAGTGCTTTGCCGGTATCGGGCGTGTCGGAAGTTTTATCGTTCGTGGACATATCCAGCCTTTCATTAGGTTGAGAAGAGCCAAAGAAGCATCGCGCCAGGATGGCAACAGCCCTTTATTGTGGCTGGGAGTGCGACATCATTCAAGCCTCTTCTTGCAATTTTTGTCGATTTATGGGCGATTGGACTATTTTTTTTGGAGGCAGATTGTTCAACAGGCGAAAATGGAGCCGATGTTTGGCTGTTTTGACGGGCTTTTGGCTGGCCAACGGTTGGTCTGCCGAAGTCGAGGCGGAGCGTTTGCGCGCCGAGGCCGTTGCCGGCAACCTGCAGGCGCAGACCACATTGGGGCTGCGCTATCTGCAAGGGGAGGAGACAACGCGCAATGCAGCGAAGGCGCTGTTCTGGTTTGCCATGGCGGCAGAGGGGGGGAGTGCCAGCGGACAGACAGACTATGGCTTGATGCGCTGGCTGGGACTGGGCACGCCCAAAGAGGAGAAACAAGCGCTTTCCTGGTTGGCGCGGGCGGCAAGGCAGGGTGATCTGCGCGGACAGGTGCTGTACGGCTTGTTGCGCGATGCGCACGAGCCAACCAATCGGGAGGCAGAAAACGAAAAAATTTTGCAGGCTTCGGACTATTATAATCTGGCACTCTCCTTTCAACACGGTTCCGGGGTGCCGGTCAATCTGCGTGAGGCTGCCAACTGGTTTCGTCACGCCGGGGAGTTGGGGCATGCCCCAGCCCAATACCAACTGGGGGTGACCCACTTCCAAGGTCTGGGGGTGACCGTCGATCGGCGCCAAGCAGCACGTTGGCTGCGCCGTGCCGCCCAACAGGGGCATGTCATCGCCCAACATGACCTGGGCATCCTTCTCTACCAAGGTCAGGGGGTAACCGAAAACAGGAAAGAGGCGTCAGAATGGTTTCGCCGCGCCGCCGAAAGCGGTTATCCCGTGGCCCAGTACAATCTGGCTTTGCTGAAGGTGGTTGGTGAAGAGAGTGCCGCCCAGCGTCGCGCGGCCATGGCTTGGTTGCGTGAGTCTGCCACGCAGGGGTTTCTCCCTGCCCAGGTGGCATCAGCCGTGGGTTGCGGCAATGAACCCCAAGCGGAACTGGCTTTTTCTGCCTGTACTTGGTTGGCCATCGCCGCAACACGAGGCAATCGGCAGGCAGAACAGGCGCTGCCCCTTCTGACCCGCACACTGACCGGCGCACAACAGGATCTTCTGCGACAACTGGCCCGCAACTGGCGTGCCCAGGTGCCTGATCCGGTGCTGCTCTCCTTTTGGCGCTGACGCGCCGAGGAAAGGTGTGCCTGATACAAAAAATCAAGGAAAATGGCCGCAAATGCTGTTATCATGCCGCCCAGTTGTTACGGAAGGTGCCGGTTTTAATTATTGCAGAGGATGAAGAACATGGTAAATGAAAGTGAACCGCTGGTAACCCGTCGTGACGGTGGCGAGGAAGATCCCAAAATTGTCTGGGACGACAGCCAGATGCAGACCTCTTTCGCCAACGTGTGCAATGTGTTGGGTACGCGGGAAGAGATCATGATTCTGTTTGGCTCCAATCAGGCGTGGCAGTCCGGGCAAAAAGAGGTCAAGGTCAACCTGACCAATCGCATGGTGATGAACCCGTATGCGGCCAAACGACTGCAGGTGATGCTGGATATGGCCGTGCGCCAGTACGAGGAGCGTTTTGGTACGCTCAAGTTATAGTGGTGTGGCTCCCCTTGCTTTAAGAGTCCGCACGGCGGGTTGTGTGTGTGGGCTCTTGAAGCAAGGGGCAAGGCGGGCAAGCCCGTTCTGGTGCCTGTTGCATGGTCGCCTTGGATGGGATTGTACGCCGCCAAAGATGGATTTTTCTCTTTTACACTGTGGCGGCTCGTTTGTTACAATTGGGCCGGTGTGACAAGCGGGGTGTGTGTCCGATTTCTCTGACATCAGGAGTGGGTGCGGCATGAAAGAAGATTTGTCCCAGGTGACAATCAAAAAGGAATTTGCTGAGTTGATCAAGGAGTCGGTGCGGGATGTTTTTCTGACTTTTTTATCGATTGAAATTGCGCCGGGGCCGCTGGTCATGAAACGGGAGGATGACTCCTATCGCCCGCCGGAGACCGAGGTCACCATCGTGATCAATTTTTCTGGCGGAATTCACGGCGGGGTCCATCTGGCCTCCCCCCTGCATTTGGCGCTGCAACTGGCCGGCAATTTTGCCGGGGAGGAGTATGACTCCTTGTTCGGAGAGGCAGGGGATGGCTTCGGGGAGTTGGGTAACATGATCGCCGGCGGCTTGCAGACCAAACTGTCCAACCGTTTTGCGGCCATTCATCTGACCCCGCCGACTCTGATCTCCGGCAAGGATTACCGCATGCAGTATAAATCCAATTTTGACAGTATCAAACAGTATTTCAAGACCAGTAGCGGACCGTTCTACGTGGAATTTTTCTTCTGGGCGGGCGGTTGAGGCATGGATTGGGACCATGGATAGGGTGCGCTAATTCGGCAATGAGAGGAGAAAAGAGACCATGAGAGCAAAGAGCACGGCCCCTGGAGCGGTCAAACCTGTGGAGATGAACAAAACCTACAGCAACGGCTTCGGCATGGAGTTTGTGCCGATCCCGGCAGGATCTTTCCTGATGGGGGCGGATGTCCATTTTGATGGCATGGCGGCGGGTGATGAGTTGCCGCAACACACAGTCACGATCAGCAAACCCTTTTTGTGTGGCAAATATCCGGTCACCCAGCAGCAGTGGGTGGCGGTCATGGGCAGCAACCCCAGTGCGGCCAAAGGACGGACATTGCCGGTGGAGCGGGTCAGTTGGGAGGATGCACAAGCATTTGTACGCACCCTGAACGAAAAAGAAAATACCCAAGCCTATCGCCTGCCCAGTGAGGCGGAGTGGGAGTATGCCGCCAGAGCCGGTTCGGTGACCAACCGTCCCTGGGGGGATGGGGCAGAGGAGATTGCCCTGTACGCCTGGTGCGGCGGTCCAGAGAATGGTGTCAAAAGTGTGCGCAGTGTCGGTCGTCTGAAGCCCAACGCTTGGGGTCTGTACGACATGCTGGGCAATGCGCATGAGTGGTGCCTGGATTGGTATGGTGCCGCGTATTACGGTGATTCCCCGGTTCTGGATCCCAAAGGTCCGGCAGAAGGCAGCACACGGGTGTTGCGGGGCGGCAGTTGGAACAACGCCGAGGGGCGTATCCGTTCCGCCTACCGTTTCAACTTGGCTCCAGACAGCCAGTTCAGCAATGTGGGTTTTCGGGTGGTGATGGTGCGTTAGACGATAACAACACCGTGGCGCTGGCCAGTGCTTGCTGTGCTACGGTGTTGATATTCTGATGGGGGCTTCGTGGTCCATCCAGAGCGCAGCAGCGAGGCAGCGTGTAACGTCCAGCCATTCGAGGTTTACAACGCGCTGCCGTTGTCCATCGTCCCACTGCAGCGTAGGCGGTAACCGATACCGCGAATGGTCTCCAGACGATGACCAGCCTCGCCCAGTTTTTCCCTCAGACGTTTGATGTTGACATCCACAGTCCGTTCATGGACCGTGGCATGCCCTCCCCAGGCTTCGGCCAACAGATTTCCTCTGGATTGAATGTATCCCTGCCGTCCGAGCAGAACCATCAACAGATTGAATTCTATGCTGGTCAGAGCCACTTCCAGGTTGTTGACCCACACTTGGTGTCGTTTTTGATCGAGGCGGATCTCCCCACACAGCAGCAGTTGCTTCTCTGGGCTGGTCGGTGCGCTTGGTGTGGCCCCCCGGCGCAGAACGGCACGGATGCGCAGCAACAACTCCCGTACATTGAACGGTTTGACCACATAATCATCGGCACCCAACTCAAAGCCAATGACCCGATCAATTTCATTGCCTTTGGCGCTGAGAAAGACAATGGGTGTTTCTCTGGTGCTCTCCTGAGCGCGCAGACGGTAGCAAATCTCTACGCCAGAGATACCGGGCAGCATCACATCCAACAGCGCCAGCATCGGTGGACCCTGTTGGTCAATCCAGCGCAATCCTTCTTCGCCATTCTGAAAGGATTGGGTCTGATACCCTTCGCGGCGCAAATTATACTCCAGGACGGTAAGCAGTTCCGGTTCATCATCGATGACGAGAATGTACGACATTGCCAGAGCAGCCCATGGGTGGGGGAAGGGGCCGATGCTGCCTCAACAACGACAGCATCGGCAAAGTGAAGCGCTTTAACTAGCTCAGTTGTACGACGATGCCGTGCAGTACGGTGCCCGCATCGGCAATCTGACGGCCACACAGATGAATATGGCGGTACATCTCGCGCCGTTTGAGGATGTCAACCACCCTCTTCATCGCCTCTTCCTTGGCGCCCGGTGCATCGGACTGCAGCGCCTTGAGAGAGTCATCGATGTTGTAAAGACCGGCCAGGGCGCGGCGATAGGTCTTGTCGATGGAGAGATGCACCTTGGAAGCGGAGATGGCCTCGCCATCGGCGGTTGCCGGATTGCGCTCCAACTTTTCATAACCGCGTTGCAGGGAGATGACCGCTTCACGCATGGTGACGGCCATTTCCAGGGCATAGTTGTCAACACCGATGCCCAGGGAGTCCATCTCTTCGACGGCGATGCGTGCCGACCAGATCGGTTCGTGGATGGAGGTGATGCAACGGAAGACATCTTCCCGATCCATGGGGGTGGAGAAGGCGGCATTGAGGGTGATCAACAGCCGTTCTTTCATCTCTTCGGACTGTTGTTCGATGGCGATTACCTCTTCAGCGCGGCTGTGCTCGCCTTTTTCCATGTAAACGACGAGCGCCGTGAACGCTTTGGCCAGCAGTTCGGACTGGGCGTGCAGATAGCTGAAAAACGGCGGCACGCGGGGGAAGATGTTGTCGAGCAGGCTACCAACGACGGGACTTGAAGCACCCATGATATTCTCCTATCAATACTGAATTTGAAGTGTGTGTGTATGTGTTTATTCAAACGAACCTTGCCGGTTCGTATGCGTTATCTGGCACCAACATTGAAGAGCAGGTTGGCGGCCAGATAGGTCAGTCCACCAACCAAGCCGGAGCCTGGAATGGTGAGCAGCCACGTGGCAAAGATCTCTTTTCCTTTACGCCATTTGACCGCTTTTGGCCGATCGGCGGAGCCCACACCCATGATCGAGGAACTGGCCACATGGGTGGTCGAAACCGGTGCGCCAACCAGGGCGGCCCCAAAGATGACAACGGAAGAGGTTAATTGCGAGTTGAAAGAGTGGATGGGTCGCACGCGGTAGATACCAAAGCCAACGGTACGGGCAATACGCCAACCGCCCATCATGTTGCCCATGGTGATGATGCCAGCACAGACCAGAATCACCCAGGAGGGGACAAAGAATTTTTCGATCGATCCACCCAGGAAAAGGGCCAGGGCGATAATCCCCATACTCTTTTGGGCATCATTGGTGCCATGCGAGAAGGAGAGGGCGGCGGCGCTGATATATTGGCTGCCCTTGAAGAAGCGATCGATCGAGGGTTTGGCGGCGTTGGTGAGGCGGCGGACAATTTTCTGCAATATATAGGCGAAAATAAAGCCCAGCACCGGAGAGATGAACAAGGAGAGCAATACCTTGGTCACCCCACTCATCTTGCCCTTTTCCACAAAAGCCTGAATGCCCCAGTTGACATGGTCGGCCCCGGCAGCAAAGAGCACAGCCCCTGCCACGCCACCCACCAGGGCGTGCGAGGAGGAGGAGGGCAGACCAAACCACCACGTGAGCAGATTCCAGAAGATGGAGCCGCAAATACCACTCAGAACAATGCTGAGTGACATGATTTTTGGCAGATCATCGATCTTGACGAAACCGCCAATGGTGTTGGCCACCGCCACCCCCCCCAACATGGGGCCGATGAAGTGAAAAACACCCGTCAGGATGGAGGCCTGAATCGGTGTCATGGCCCGTGAGGCGATGATGGTGCCGGTAATGTTGGAGGCATCATGAAAGCCGTTGGTAAAGTCGAAAATGAGCACAATGATGATCGTGCCCCACATCAGTAGGTAAATGGTATTGCTATCCATGGTGTGTTGCCTGAGCCTCCTTTCTGGAATGGTTCTGATGAAATAGCGTTACGGTATGCGTGGATCGCCGCCGGTTACCCCGGTAGCGATCCCAGACCGTACAGATTGTCCGGGGTATTGGCATGGTGAGTATTCCCTGCTCTTTCTGTTTTGGTTAAGGTTGTATTTCTATTATTGCGCCATTTTAATTCTGTCTGTTTATTGAATTTTAATGCGTTTGGCACAAATATCTCATTTCTATTGGTTGCTTATTGGTTAACAGGTCAAGCAATGTGTTGCTGTATGGGCGTTTGTTAACATGCAACAAATTGATATTGTTGATATATCAATCTCATGTTTCCCGCCACTGCCCGTGCTGTTCATGGGTCAGGAGTGTAAATGAGATTTTGACAAATTAAAAGTTTATTGTTGTAAAATTACGGCAAACTGCGAATGACTTGTTTGTCATATACATGTAACAAAACGGTCAAATTCGTGAAGATTGTTATTCGTCCTGTTACAAATATGTATATGCGGATGTGGCAACGGAGACGGGGCAGTGATGCGGCAGAGAGAGGTGGGCGGTGCGCTTTTGCAGGGGGTCGGCGTTGGGACAGAAAACAGGCTTTAGGATGTGTGGGGAAAGGCGAGCCAAAAAAGAGAACCGTGTGGTTGTACCTCTTCGACGCCGACCTCGGCGCCCATGCGTTCGGCCAGATGTTTGACGATGGCCAGTCCCAGTCCGGTGCCGCCCATGTGGCGATTTTGGCCCGGATCGACGCGATAAAAGCGCTCAAAAATATGTTCACGATGGTGGGGGGCAATGCCTTGCCCGTTATCGATCACCTCCAGGCGTTGCCGCTGTCCGTGGGGCTTGAGTTGCACGAGCAGACGACTACCGGCGGGTGTGTACTTGATGGCATTATCCAGAAAATTGGCCAATATCCGGTGCAAAAGGTCGGGATGGGTCAGAACCATGCTCTGTTCGGTCAGGGCAATCTGGATGGTGATTGCCTTTTCATCCGCATTTTCCTGCAGCAACGCCACCGCCTCTTCTACCAGGGGCAGCAGGGCGAAGGAGTGGAGGGCAACCGGATCCCGATTGGCCTCCAGACGAGAGAGTTCCAGCAGATCCGCGACAATCTTGCCCAAACGGTAGGCATTGCGTTCCATGGCCACGGTGAGAATGCGGCTGTATTCCGGATCCTCCAGGGCGCTCTCGCGCAGGGTTTGGGCGCTGGCCTGAATGATGCTGATCGGCGTGCGCAACTCATGCGAAACATTGGCCACAAACTCCCGTTGAATGCGATCCAAACGGCGCCGTTCGGTCACATCGCGCAGCACGATCAATGAGCCAGGATGGCCATGCAAAGGCGTGATGAACGCGAGAAGCTGTCGTTCGGGCGGGCCGGGCAGGGTGAACTCCTGGTGGGGATGCACGACCTTGCTTTGCGTGTCCAGGGGCAGAGCGGCAATGACCGGTGCGGGCAACGCCTGCTGGATGGGGCGGCCCAAGCCGTTTTCCTGTAGTTGCAATAGTTCGATGGCCGAACGGTTCATCAGGGTGATCTGCTGTTGGCTGTCGATGGCGATCACCCCTTCGCTCATGCTTTGCAGAACCGCCGTCATCTGCTCCTTCTGATGGGCCAGCAGGGTCAACATGTCCTCCTTCTCTTCGGCCAGCAGATTGAGAGAGGTGGCCAGACCGGCCAGGGTGTCATTGCCGTGTACCGGCAGGCGCGAGGTCTGGGTGCCGCGCACCATGCTGTGTACCTGGGCGGCGATAAAGCGCAACGGTTGGAAAGTCCAGCGCGTGGAGAGGTTGCTCATCGGGATCCAGATGGCAATAAACAGCAGACCACCGATAAAGAGCGCCCAATCCAGGCGGGTATGAATGGCTTGCACATCGTGCAGAGAGATGGCGGTACGCACCACCCCGCTCGTGCCGAGAACATGGTGAAAGGGCAGCGCCACATAGAGCATGGGCCGGGAAAGGGTGGTGGAAAAATGTTTGTTGACACCAAATCCCTCCTGCCAGGCGGCCAGTACTTCCGGGCGTTGGGCATGGTTTTCCATGGCAATGAGATCTTCACCATCCAGGAGAGAGTCGCCCATGACCGTGCCGTCAGCGGCAATGATGGTGACCCGCACGGTCAAATCCTGACCAAGCAGATTGGCCAGGGCATCCACAGTGGCGTTGTGCAAAGGCTCTTCCTGGGCTTCCAGAAGGGCACGCGCAGTCAGGGCATAACGGCGCAGTTCCGAGAGCACATGGGCGTCGGACCACTCCCCCAGGGTCTCTTCCAGGTAGACGGCCACCACCCCCAGGGCGATGGTCGTCAGAATCAGGAAAGAGATGACGCAGCGGGTGCGGACAGTAATATTCATGGTCCGTCTGGATTGCTGTCACGCAAGCAGTAGCCAATGTTGCGCACGGTCTCGATGTTGTCGCCTGCCGGACCCAACTTTTGGCGCAGGCGCTTGACGTGGACATCCACGGTACGGGTCTGGATGGCCGTGTTGTGGCTGTTCCATACGGCGGCCAGCAGGGCATCGCGGGACTGCACCACCCCTTTGTGGGTCAGGAGAATCTCCAGGAGCTTGAACTCCATGCTGGTCAGAGCAACCTCTTGATTGTGTGCGAATACTTGGTGTTTTTTGCGATCCATCCGCAGCGCTCCGCTCTGCAAATGGTCACTGCTGCCGACGGCGGGACTGGGGAGGGTACGGCGTCGCAAGATGGCCCGCACGCGCAACAGCAGTTCGCGGACGTGGAAGGGTTTGACCAGATAGTCATCGGCACCCATTTCAAAGCCGATGATCCGATCGGTCTCCTCACCACGGGCGCTGAGAAAAAGAATCGGCAGGTTGTGCGTGCTCTCCTGCTGGCGCCAACGGCGACACAATTCAATCCCGGACATGCCGGGCAGGACAATGTCCAGGATGACCAGATCCGGCACGGCGTTGTGTGTGGTCCAGTGCAAAGCCTCTTCGGCAGAGAGACAGATAGATACCTGAAAACCCTCCCGTTTAAGGTTGTATGCCACCACCTGGGCCAGTTCTTGTTCATCTTCGACGATCAACAGGGTAGACACGGGGCTTCTGCCGGAGTGAGGGTAAAGGGGGGAGCCGGTGAATTTTATGTGTATTTCATGTCTGCTTCGCGAAAAATATTACATGAAACAGTATTCGATGCAACCTTTTGTTTCGCAATCGCAGTATCGGCAAGGGGCCAGCCATCGCCAGCCGTGCTGCTGCAGCATCGTCTGACAGCCTGAGAGAGGGATGGTCACTGCAGCGTAAGGGGCTGGCGGGTAAAAATCGTCTCTGGACTTGATCTAGATCAATTTTACCTGCTGGTGCGCCTTGAGATGGGGGTGGGTATGGGATAGCGTACCCCATTATGCAGGGAAAGAAGGGCGTTTCTCCTTTTCGGTGCGCGCTGCGGTTGCCAGTGTGGTTGTGCCGAGAGCGCAGTGGGGGGGCAACAACGGGCGCGATGACTCGACCATGAGGGGGCGTCGCCTGGGGGATGAGATGGTGGATTTCGAGTCCGGAAGAATGCCGGACGGGTTTTTCTCAATATGAGGAGGCACTCAATGCATTTACCCGAAGAACAGGTGACGCGGCGGCGGTTCATACAACTGCTGGGCGCGGCGGGCTTTGGCGCGGCGGTGGCGCCTAGCCAGCTCTTTGCCGATTACAAGTTTCTTGCGCCGGTGACCGTGGAAAACCCGTTGGCGGGCTACCCGAACCGGGATTGGGAAAAGATGTACCGGGACATTTTCAAGACCGACAGCCAGTTCGTCTTTATGTGCTGCCCGAACGACACCCACAACTGCTTGTTGAACGCCTTCATCAAGAATGATGTGGTGGTGCGGATCGAGCCGACCTACGGTTATGGTCAGGCCAAGGATCTGTACAACAATCAGGCATCCCATCGTTGGGATCCCCGTTGTTGCCAAAAAGGATTGGTGCTGGCCCGGCGTTTTTATGGCGATCGGCGCGTCAACGGGGCCTTCATCCGCAAGAACTTCAAAAAATGGGTGGATGAAGGGTTCAAGCGTGATCCCAAAACGGGGGCTCCGGCCCGCGAGTTGATGAACCGGGGTTGGGACTCTTTCGTGCGGGTCAGCCATGAAGAGGCCTATCGCTATCATGCCATGGCCCTGAAAAATATTGCCGAAACCTATAGCGGCGACAAGGGCAAGGAGTATCTGTTGGCGCAAAACTACGACCCAGACATGGTGGCGGCTGCCGAAGGGGCCGGTACGCGGGTCATGAAGTTCCGGGGCGGTATGGCCAAACAGGGTGCGGTGCGCATCTTTGGTGCCTTCCGTTTTGCCAATTCGATGGCTTTGTTGGATCAAAATATCCGCAAGGTGGAACCGGCCAAGGCCATGGGGGGTGGTACCTGGGACTCTTATTCCTTCCACACCGACTTGCCGCCGGGCCATCCCATGGTGCACGGCGAACAGACCAACGACTTCGAGCTGTTCGATACCGAAAATGCCGGTCTGGTGGTGGTTTGGGGCATGAACTGGATCTCCACCAAGATGCCGGACGGTCACTGGTTGACCGAAGCGCGCCTCAAGGGGGCCAAGACCGTGGCGGTGACGGTGGAATACTCTTCCACGGCCAACAAGTCGGATGATGTGATCATCATTCGTCCCGGTACCGATCCGGCCTTTGCGCTGGGTGTGGCGGGCGTGCTGGTCAACGAAAATCTCTATGATGCCGATTTTGTGCGTCAGTTTACCGACCTGCCCAGCTTGGTGCGCATGGATACCCTGGAACGCCTGAAGGCGTCCGACGTTTTCCCGAACCATGTCAATAGCAAGCTGGAAAACTGGACCCAGGTGATTCCCAAGGATCAAAATCCAGCCCCGACCCCGCTGCAAAAAGGTGTGCAGGTTCTGGAAGGCTTGGTCGGTGAGTTTGCCGACTATGTGGTCTGGGATGGTAAGCAGGCCGTAGCGGTTGGCCATGATCAGGTGGGCAAACATTTCACCGGCAACCCCAGTCTGTTCGGCAGCTTCGAGGTGACCCTGGCCGATGGCAAAAAGGTGACCTGTCGTACCGTGTTCGATTTGACCAAACAGTATATCGACGAAAACATGTCGGTGGAAAAGGCGGCGGCGTTGACCTATACGCCCAAGGAGGCAATCATCTCCCTGGCACGCGATATTGCCAAGAATCGGGGCAAAACCCTCTTTGCCTGCGGCATGGGTCCGAACCAGTTCTGGAACAATGACAACAAGGACCGCGCCATTCACTTGGTAGCCGCCTTGACCGCCAATCTGGGCCGCAACGGCGGCAATGTGGGCTCCTATGCCGGTACCTACAAGAATACGCTCTTTTCTGGCGTACCGCGTTGGGTGCTGGAAGATCCCTTCAATCTGCAGTTGGATCCGGCGGGCAAGGTGACCCCGAAAATCTATATTCGTCCAGAGTCGATGCACTATTGGGCCAATGGCGAGCGGATCATGAAGGCCGGCAACAAGAAGATCACCACCGGCAAGCATGTGCCCACGCCCACCAAGTCCATCTGGCAGATCAACTCCAACTCCAGTCTGGGCAACCAGAAGGGCCACTATGATGTGGTCTTCAACACCCTGCCCCGGGCCGAGTGCGTCGCCTACAACGAATGGTGGTGGACCGCCTCCTGCGAATATTCGGACATCATCTATGGTGTGGATGCCTGGATCGAGTTCAAGCAGGCCGACATGACTGCTTCCAACTCCAATCCGTTTGTGCAGATGTATCCGCCCACCCCCATGCAGCGCAACTACAAAACGGTGCATGATAACGAAACCTATCTGGGTGTGGCGCGGGCCTTGAGCAAACTGACCAACGACAGTCGTTTCGAGGATGTCTGGAAATATATTGCCGAGGGCAAATCCGACATCTACCTGCAGCGTATCATCGATGGTTCGACCCCCCTCAAGGGCTACAAGGTGGATCAACTGGTCGCCAATGCCCAGAAGGGTATTCCGGCCTTGATGAACACCCGCACCTATCCGCGTGGCAACAGCTATGAGCAGGTGACCGAATCCCGGCCCTGGTACACCAAGACGGGTCGTCTGGAATTTTATCGCCCAGAGGTGGAGTTTATCGAAGCGGGCGAAAACATGGTGGTCTACCGTGAGCCTTCGGATGCCACCTTCCATGAGCCTTGTGCCATTGTCGCCAGCGCCCATCCGGCGATCCGGCCCAAAACGCCTACCGACTGGGGCATCGATGCGGCAGACCGTTCGCACCAGACCCGTCAGATGCGCAACGTGGCCATGAGCGTGGAGCAGGTGCTTGCTTCCAAGCATCCGCTCAACGAGCAGGGCTGGCAGTATATTTTCCATACGCCGAAATATCGGCACGGTTCGCACACCATGCCCATCGATACCGATCTGCAGATGGTGATGTTTGGTCCCTTTGGCGACATGTACCGCCGTGACAAGCGCTCTCCGGGTGTGGGTGAACTCTATGTGGATATTCATCCAGAAGATGCCCGTTCCCTGAACATCAATGACGGGGATTACATCTATGTGGATGGTGATCCCAACGATCTGCCCTTCCGGGGTTGGAACGATCCGGCCCGCAAGGCAGAGTACAAGGTGGCCCGCCTGATGTGTCGTGCCCGCTATTATCCGGGTACGCCGCGTGGGGTCACCCGCATGTGGTTCAACGGTTACATGGCCACGCCGGGTACGGTCAAGGCGCACGAAACCCGTCCCGATGGGTTGGCCAAAAATGCCGAAACCAATTATCAATCCTTGTTCCGTTATGGTGGCCATCAGAGCCTGACCCGTTCCTGGCTGAAACCGACCCATCAGACGGCGACGCTGATTACCCGGAAATCGTGGACCAACGAGGTGACCAAGGGTTTCAACGTGGATGTACACTGCGTGACCAATGCCCCACGGGAGTCCATTGCCAAGTTTACCAAGGCAGAGGATGGCGGAATTGGCGGTAAAGGGGCTTGGCGCCCGGTCCAATTGGGCCTGCGTCCCAGCAACGAAAGTGCCGCCATGAAGCAGTTCCTTCACGGTGAATTTGTCAAGATTTCCAAAGCGTAACGACTGGGAAAGAAGAGGAGATTCTCAATGCCGAAGGTGATGAACTGGCAAATCGGGCGGGAGATGGACTACCCCTATGAGGGCAAGCGTCCAGATACGCAATTTGCGATGATCATTGATACCAATAAATGTATCTCGTGCCAGACCTGCACGGTGGCCTGCAAAACCACCTGGACCTCGAGTCGTGGTCAGGAGTACATGTTTTGGAACAACGTCGAGACCAAGCCCTATGGGTTTTATCCGTTGGGTTGGGATGTCAATATTTTGAGCCGGCACGGTGTGCAGGATATTTCCGGCCCGGTCTATCAAGGCAAAACCTTGTTTGAATCGGCCCCGGATGGCTCGATGGTGCTGGGCTATCTGCCGGAGGATGTGGATTATGCCCATCCGAACATCTCCGAGGATGACTCGGTGGGGCAGTTGGCCCAGGGTGCCTTTTTGCAGATGCCGCACATGCAGTGGATGTATTATCTGCCGCGTATTTGCAACCATTGCACCTATCCGGCCTGTTTGGCTGCCTGCCCACGGCAATCGATCTACAAACGCCCGGAAGATGGTATCGTGTTGATCGACCAAAGCCGCTGCCGGGGCTATCGGGAGTGTGTGCGTGGTTGTCCCTACAAAAAGCCTTTCTTCAACAGCATCACCCGCACCTCCGAAAAGTGTGTGGGCTGCTATCCGGCGGTGGAACAGGGGCGGCAGACGCAGTGTACCATGACCTGCATTGGCAAAATTCGCCTGCAAGGTTTCATTTCGCCCCCTGGTCAGGAGCGGCCAGAAAATCCCATTGATTATCTGGTGCGCATTGCCAAGGTGGCCAAGCCGCTCTATCCGCAATTTGGTTTGGAACCCAATGTTTATTACATTCCGCCCATTCATGTGCCGTCGCCCTTCCTGAAGCAGATGTTTGGCGCCGATGTGGAGCAGGCACAGCAAGCCTATCGCAAGGCGGCGGATGACAAGCAGTTGCTGGCGGCCTTGTTGCTGTTTGGCGCTACACCCAGCATCCTGCATGGCTTCCGGGAACAGGATGGTCAGGCGATTGGTGTGGACAAGAAGGGTGGCGAGTTGGTGCGGGTACCCTTCAAAGAGCCAATTTTTGTTCGTCCTGGCTTTGACGAGCAGTTCCAAACCCATCGCAGCAATGCCACGTAAGAGGGAGGAAGTCATGAAACGCATGTGTTCAACAGGGTTTCTCGCCGCCACTCTGAGTGTGCTGGTGGCAGGCGTGGCTCAGGCTGGCGCGCAAGACGCTGCTCCTGGGTCGTTGCAAGCGTTGCGGGTGAGCGGTACAGGTCCGATTACCGAGGTGGCGGGAGCAACCTGGAGTCAGGCCAAAGCGGTCAAGGTGGCCCTACAGCCCCAGGTGGTCGCTACACCGACCAATCCCAACGCGGCGATCAAAGAGGTAACGGTCCGTTCGGTACACAACGGCGAGTGGTTGGCGTTGTTGCTGGAGTGGCCGGATTATACCAAGAGCGATGCGGTGGTGGTGGATGGTTTTTCCGATCAGGTTGCCGTGGAATTTCCCGTTGTCTACAAGGCGGACGCTCCGCCCTCACCGATGATGGGTAATGCGGGCGGGCGGGTGAACGTCCTGCAATGGCGTGCGGCCATGCAGCGGGATCTGGATCAGGGGCGCGAGGCCAAAATCCAGGATTTTTATCCCAATGCCCCGGATGCGGATCTGTATTATACCAACATCCTGCCGGCAGAGGCCGGTCAGCCCTACATGGGGGCCAAAGGGCTGGGCAATGCGGTATCGGTGCATGGTCATACGCCGGTACTGGACATGATGGCGGAGGGGTTTGGTTCGTTGACGACACGGGCCAAGCAGGAAGCAAATGGCAAAGGGGTCTATCGGGATGGTGCGTGGCATGTAACCATCACGGTGCCTATGCAGCCGACGGCGGACAATGCCCCCAAGTTGGAAGCAGGGCATAGCACCATCGTGGCCTTTGCCGTCTGGGATGGTGGCAGTCAAGAGGTGGGTTCCCGCAAAGCCTGGTCGGATTGGGTGGGTTTGACGGTGGGTAAATAGTCCCCTCGGCAGGACACAATGGCTTGAAACGACAGCCGGGAGGGGGTACTCTCCCGGCTGTTTTGTTGCAGGATGGGGTGGTTCTTGGCATGGCAACATCGGCAGGGGGTGACGCAAATGGGTGACATTGAGCAACAAGAGGCGGCGACGGCAGGGGATCCGTTACAGGCGTTGATTGAACGGGCAGCAATCTTTCGTGTATTGGCGCATGGTTTTGTCTATCCCAAAGAGGGGGATGCCCTGTTGTTGGCTGCGGCGATGCGCAACATGGCGCATCATGCCGGCGTGGCCGGTAGCGATTGGCTGGCCATGCAGGCGGCCTGGGAAAACGGTGCGGATGAACTGTTGGTGCAGGAGTATATGCGGCTGTTTTTAGGTTCTGCCCCTTGTTCGTTGCATGAGACCGCCTATGGGGATGGGCAGCGTTTGGCGGGTAAATCGCGGGAATTGGCGGATATTCGCGGTTTTTACAAGGCGTTTGCCATGACCCTGTCGGAAGATGAGCCCAATCTGCCAGACCATCTGGCCACCGAGTTGGAGTTTTACAGCGTTTTATTGCTCAAGCAGGCTTATGCACTGGAAGAGGGGTGGCAGGAACCGTTGGAGATTGCCGCTGACGCGGCGCGTAAGTTCATGGATTATCATCTGGGGCGCTGGGTCAATGCCTTTGTCGCAGTGGTCCAGGAGCAGCAGGCAGCGGCGCCCTATTTGTTGTTGGCCGAGGTGACGGCTGCGGTTGTTCAGGCGGAGTGCGACCGTTTGGGTGTGCATCCAGAGTTGTTGAGTGGTCGTATTGCCGGGGATGTGATGCAGGAGGATGCGCTGGTCTGTCCACGGGATGTGGTGGGGGCAGAGTAGGGGGTGCAGGTTTTGCAAATTTCTCTCAATAACTGTTGCGGAGAGGGGCCATGAAAAAGAGAGTGATGACAGCCCTGCTGGTCTGGGGTGTGACGTTGGCAATGCCGCTCTGGGCGGGTCCGGTGGCCGATGCCACCAAGGCAGCCTTGATGGAAGCGCGGGACAATCTGGTGGGGTTGCTGGCCGAGAGTGACAAGGCGGCCCAGGAGAAGCGTGTCGAGGCGATCAAACAGGCCAGTGCCAAGGTGGACGAACAGGTGGCCAAAAATGGTGCCGCCTTGCAGGGGTTTGCCGACGTGTGGCAACCGTTCAAGGTGACACGGGATGGCGATATCGTGCCGAAAATTATGGCTGGAAAAATAGAGGAGGCCAAAGCTCTGGCCACCACCGTTCAGGCAGAGCGTTTCAAGAAAATGCTGGATATTTTGGCGGGCATGCCCCAATAAGTGCCGACTCCTGCTGCGTTGGCCGGGAAGCTTACCGCTCGGCCAATGTCTGCAAGAGCAGGTCATGCAACGCGATGCGTACCTGCTCCCCCTCCGCAGCGACCTGCTGCAAAAGTTGTTCGATATGCTCTGCCGGGGCCTCCTCGGCACTTTTTTCCAGTTGTGCACAGAGCAGGGAAAAGTCGTCGGCACAGAAGGTTGCCGAAGTGCCCTTCAATTTATGGGCGGTTTGGCGCAACAACAGTCGGTCGTTGCCGAGCCACGCCTCGGACAAGGCACTCAATCGGCCCGGTAAATTTTTCAGGAAGAGAGCCAGCACTCTTTCGAAACCGGTCCCTGTCTCCAGGCGCAAATGGTGCAGTTTTTCATGGTTGATGCACCTTTCCCCCCCTTGGCTGCTCATGCTGTGTTCTCCCGATGCGGATGGATACTGCAAAACATGTTCTCGATTTTCATTTATTGCAGATTATTCGATTTTTGTCAAGTCATTTTATCAGATGGAAAGACCCAGTAAATTGTCGATATTGATTGCACACCATTGCAAAGGGGATTATCCTCGCACAAGGAAGCTTGGTGGGAAAAGATGAGGTGGCGGAGGGTGTCATGCACCAGTTGTTGCGGCAGCAGATGGAGGCGATATTCGGCCAGGGCAACGCAGATGG
>PDZU01000088.1 GCA_002753095.1 Magnetococcales bacterium | reverse complement strand
CCGCGACCGTTGCTGAGCACGGCCACGCGGTTATTGTTGGGCAAGGGGGTGCGGGCCACCGCCAATAAAATATCCAACCATTGTTGAAAATGGCTGGTCTGGATAATGCCGGTCCGGTCGCAGGCGGCGGAAAAAACACTGGGCGAGTGAATATGGCAGCCCGGTTGGCGCAAATGGCTGGTGGTGAACCACGCACTGCCGCCACCCAACAACAGCACAACCGGCTTGTGGTGCGAAGCCTCCATGGCCGCCTTGAGAAACTCACCACCGCCCGCCACCCATTCCAGATGGCAGGCAATCACCTGGGTATCTGGATCATGGGCCAGATAAGTCAATATTTGTGCATCGTGTACGCCCGCCTGATTGCCAAGCCCAACCATTTTGGCCAACCCTAGTTGCCGGGAGGCCATCCAGTCCAAAGTGGCAGCGCAAATACCACCCGATTGGGCAAATAGAGAGATGCCACCCGGTGGCGGCAGGCTGGAGAGCAAGGAAAGATTGCAGTTCTCCTTGCGCAACAGAATGCCAAGAGCGTTCGGTCCCAGCAGAAGGACACCACGATCGCGACACATTTTGGCCAATTCGGCTTCCCGGATGGCCCCCGCGCTGTCACGATCACGAAACCCCTCGGTCAACACCATCAGCGCCGCACAGTTGCGACTGATGGCCGCTTTGGCCTGGGCCAGCACCGTGTGCGCCGGTATGGCCAGGACCACCAGATCGATGCCGCGTGGGGCCGCCTGGATCTCCTTGAGGGCGGGGCGTCCCAAGATCTCCCCCCCATTGGCGTTGATGACATGAACGGTCCCTGGATAGCCGCTGGCCAACAGATTGGCCAACAGCACATGGCCCAACTTGTGTGGGAATCGAGAGACCCCAACAATGGCCACAGAGCGAGGAGTGAGAAGAGGAGCGAGTGTATTTATGACGTGATGCACGTATCTTCTTTCGTGGAATAAATCGTTTTTTTTAGGGGATTAACAGGGTTTGCTCATGTTTTGCTGCCATGCAACAAAGCAGATATGCAAATATTATCTCTTGAATCATACAGTTATTGCTGCTAGGCTCACGGTCCGTTGAGGGGTGAGGGGGGGAATTATTCTTGAAATAGGGTCAAAGTGCAAGCGCAGAGACTCTCCTCAATGCGCAGTCTACTTTATTAGCGATTGCTTTTTCAACAATGGCAAAGCGGTCTGTTGCGTTTTGCCAGACAAGACTAACTAAAGGAGCCATAGGAATGAGTAGTGAAAAGATTTACCCTGTTCCCCCGGCAGTGGCGGCCAACGCCCACATCAACAGGGAAAAATATGAAGAAATGTATGCCCGCTCAGTCAATGACCCGGAAGGTTTTTGGGCAGAGCAGGCGGACAAGTTCATTCACTGGTTCAAGAAGTGGGATACCGTTGTGGATTGGGATTTCAACAAGGCCCATATCCGTTGGTTTGAAGGCGCACAGTTGAATGTCTCCTATAACTGCCTGGACCGTCATTTGCAGAGTCGTGGCGATCAGACGGCCATCATTTGGGAAGGGGATGATCCCAGTCAGTCCAAGCGGATCTCCTATAAGGAGTTGCATGAAGAGGTCTGCCGTTTTTCCAATGTTCTGAAGGCGCGCAATGTCAAAAAAGGGGATCGGGTGTGCATTTACATGCCGATGATCCCGGAAGCCGCCGTGGCCATGTTGGCCTGTACCCGTATCGGGGCCGTGCATTCGGTGGTGTTCGGCGGTTTTTCGCCGGAAGCCCTCAAGGATCGCATCCAGGATGCACAAAGCTGCGCGGTGATCACCTCGGATGAGGGCGTGCGCGGTGCCAAAAAAATCCCCTTGCGCGTCAATGTGGATGAAGCGATCAAGTCCTGTCCGTCGGTCCATACCGTGGTGACGGTTCGTCTGACCGGGGGCAGCGTATCCATGGATCCGGCCCGCGATCTCTGGTATCACGAGGCCGTGGTCGCCGCCGATCCGGTTTGCCCCGCCGAGCCCATGGATGCAGAAGATCCGTTGTTCGTCCTCTATACCTCTGGCTCAACCGGTAAACCAAAAGGGGTTCTACACACAACGGGTGGTTATCTTCTCTATGCCAGCATTACCCATCGCTATGTTTTTGATTACCATGATGGTGATGTTTATTGGTGTACAGCGGATGTGGGTTGGATTACTGGCCACAGCTATATCGTCTATGGTCCGCTTGCCAACGGGGCTACCACCTTGATCTTTGAGGGTGTGCCGACCTATCCCGATGCCGGTCGTTTTTGGCAGGTGATCGACAAACATCAGGTCAACATTTTCTACACCGCACCGACAGCCATCCGTTCCTTGATGGCCCAGGGTGACACTCTGGTCAAAAATTCCAGTCGCCAATCGCTGCGCTTGTTGGGTTCGGTGGGTGAGCCCATCAATCCAGAAGCCTGGGAGTGGTATTATCACGTCGTGGGTGAAGGCCGTTGCCCCATCGTGGATACCTGGTGGCAGACCGAAACCGGCGGGATCATGATCACCCCCTTGCCCGGTGCCACGCCGACCAAACCTGGTTCGGCCACGCTGCCCTTCTTCGGCATTGTGCCGGAAGTGGTCGATGAAAAGGGTGTCAAACAGGAGGGGGCAACCTCCGGCATCCTGACCATTACCCAGCCATGGCCCGGCATGATGCGCACGATCTATGGTGATCATGCCCGTTTTTTCAACACCTATTTTGCTGCCTATCCGGGACGTTATTTCCCCGGTGATGGTTGCCGCCGCGATGAAGACGGCTACCACTGGATCACCGGACGCGTTGATGATATTATCATCGTTTCCGGCCATAATTTGGGCACCGCAGAGATTGAATCGGCACTGGTTCTACACGAAAAAGTGGCCGAAGCAGCCGTCGTTGGTTATCCGCACGCCATCAAAGGTCAGGGCATTTATGCCTTCGTTACTCTGATGGTTGGTGAGGAACCCACCGATGCGTTGCGCAAGGAGTTGGGAGCCTTGGTCCGCAAGGAGATCGGACCGATCGCCCACATCGACATCATGCAGTGGGCGCCAGGATTGCCCAAAACCCGTTCCGGCAAAATCATGCGCCGTATTTTGCGCAAGATCGCCTCCAACGAGTTGGACAGCTTGGGCGACACCACAACACTCGCAGATCCCAGTGTGGTGCAGACGTTGATCAACGAGCGGCAACCAACATGACAACCCGGTGCATCGTACCCGGTTGTGCAGGAGCAGTAGTTTAAGCCGATGGCTGTCGAAGAGGGGGGATGTGCCATCACCTCATCAACACTAAACAGGAGTATTCGTGATGAGCAACGAATCCGTGGATAGTGAGGTTGTTAAGCGGGTCAAAGCAAACCCGAAGTACCAGGAACTGGTGATTCGCCGTTCCTGCTATGCCTGGATCCTCAGCGTCTCGATGTTGATTATCTATTATGCCTTCATCGTGATCGTGGCCTTCTGGCCCAAGTCGCTGGGAACCAAAATCTCTCCAGAAAGCGTCATCTCGGTCGGAATTCCGCTTGGGGTGGCCATCATCTGTTCGGCATTTGTGCTGACCGGTCTTTATGTCCGTCGGGCAAACACCAAATATGATGAACTGATTCGCCAAATCAAGGAGGAAGCAAAATGAATCAACTGACAGGAGCTTTATTGTCGCTGCCGGTTGCCTTGTGGGGATCAGTCGCTTGGGCGGCAGAACCGGGCAAAGCCGATTCCGGTTTGAATGTGACCGCCATTGTCATGTTCTTTATTTTTGTGATGGTCACCCTGGGTATTACCTATTGGGCGGCTTCGCAAACCAAAAGTGCCAAAGATTTTTATGCAGCAGGCGGTGGTATTACCGGTTTCCAGAATGGCTTGGCCATCGCGGGTGACTATATGTCGGCGGCCTCCTTCCTGGGAATTTCCGCCATGGTGTTTGCCAAAGGATATGATGGATTAATCTATTCCATCGGCTTCCTGGTCGGCTGGCCGGTCATCCTTTTCCTGATGGCTGAGCAGTTGCGCAATCTGGGCCGCTACACCTTTGCCGATATCGTCTCTTACCGTTTGTCGCAGGTGCCGATCCGTACCCTGTCGGCCATGGGAACCCTGTGTACGGTCATCCTCTACCTGATTGCCCAGATGGTGGGTGCCGGTCAGTTGATCCGTACCCTGTTCGGTCTGCCTTATGAGTATGCGGTGATTGTGGTCGGCTTTTTGATGGTTCTGTACGTGGCCTTTGGTGGCATGATCGCCACTACCTGGGTGCAGATCATCAAGGCCGTGCTGCTGTTGACCGGTGCCTCGTTCATCGCCTTGGTGGCCCTCAACCACACCGGTTTCAATCTGGAGCTTTTCTTCAAAACAGCGATGGAAAGCATCAAAACCAGTGCCTTGGCCGATCATAAGAAGATTGTCGCCGACAACAAGGATCTATTCGCCCCAGGGGGTTTGGTGAGTGATCCGGTCTCCGCCATCTCCTTGGGCTTGGCCTTGATGTTTGGTACTGCCGGTCTGCCGCACATCCTGATGCGCTTTTTCACGGTGCCCAATGCCAAGGAAGCGCGTAAGTCGGTGTTCTATGCCACGGGTTTCATCGGCTATTTCTACATCCTGACCTTCATCATCGGTTTTGGTGCGGTGATGATGGTGGCCCCCAATCCGCAGTACATGGATACTGCCAAAGGGGTGCTGGTCGGTGGCAACAACATGGCCGCCATTCACTTGGCCCATGCCACCGGTGGCGACCTTTTCCTGGGTTTCATCTCCGCCGTGGCCTTCGCCACCATTCTGGCGGTGGTCTCCGGGTTGACCCTGGCCGGTGCTTCGGCTGTTTCGCATGACATTTTTGCCAACGCCATTTGCGGCGGCAAGGTCAACGAAGCCACCGAAATGAAGGTATCGAAAATTTCCGCCCTGGTGATCGGCATGATCGCCATCTGGTTGGGGATTCAGTTCGAGAAGCAGAATGTGGCCTTCATGGTCGGCTTGGCCTTCGCCATCGCCGCTTCGGCCAACTTCCCGATTCTGTTTCTCTCCATCCATTGGAAGGGTCTCACCACCCGTGGCGCCATGATCGGTGGCACCCTGGGTCTGGTCACCACGGTGACCATGGTGGTCCTCTCCAAGACCGTCTGGGTGGATGTTTTGGGTAACAAGGCACCTCTGTTCCCCTACAAAGATCCGGCCATCTTCTCGATGACCCTGGCCTTTGTCGGCTGCTGGCTCTTCTCCAAACTGGATAATAGCGAGCAGGCCAAGCAAGAACGGGCGCGCTTTGATGCCCAGCAAGTGCGTTGCGAAATCGGTATCGGTATCTCCGAGGCTGCCAAGCACTGATTGTTGTCACTGATTGTTGTACATGCTCAGGACTCCCCGCTCTTTGGGGGAGTCCTGAGGCTCTTGTTAAAGATGTCTCCCATCTCTTCAGATGTGGTTGGCGGCGGCCATGACCAAAGTCCGTGAATGGGACTCGGAGGGTTCGGTAACCTCCATCCTGACCTCCCGAATTCGGGATCTTAATCTGACCACACCGGTCATTTTGGACGATGTCATCACGATTCGCGAGGCCGCGCAGCAGATGCGAGACCGTCGCATCGACAGCGTCCTGGTGTGCCGTGAAGGGCAACATGGTATCGTGACCAGTGCCGATATTCGCGATGCCCTGGCCCTCTCCCTTCTGCCGGTCGATACCCCCATCCATGCAATTGCCTCCTGGAATCTGGTAACCGCCTCTTCCGACGAGTTGCTGTTCAAGGCGTTGTTGCTGATGACCAAGAGGGGGGTCAACCGCTTGGTGGTGGGAACATCGGAAAATGTTCTGGCCACCCTTGGATTGACGGAACTCCTCTCCTACCTGACCAACCATGCCTCGTTAAGCATTCAGCGCATTCATCAAGCGACCTCAATCGATGAACTGGCCGACGCAGTGCAGCACCAGAGCCATTGGGTCAATTCCCTGTTTTCCAAGGGGATGCAGGTGCGCTATATTGGCCGTCTGGTGCGGGAGTTGGATCGACATATTTATGTCAAGGTTGCCTATCTGCTGACCACCCCTGAGGTGCTGGAACACCTTTGTGTCCTGGTGCTTGGCAGCGAAGGACGCGGCGAGCAGATTGTCAAAACCGATCAGGATAACGCCCTGATTGTCGATGACATGTTACCTGCGGTGGAGATGGAATATTTTCGCCATGCCTTTACCGGCGCCTTGCTGAAGCTGGGTTATCCGCCCTGTCCAGGCAATGTGATGATGAGCAATCCTGTGTGGGGAAGTGGTTTGCGCGCCTTCCAGCAGCGCATGAATACCTGGATCGAAAATCCAACCCCGGATAACATGATGCAATTAGCCATCTATTATGATGCACGACCTGTGGTCGGCGAGGTGAAACTGTTTCGTGCGGCCCGCGATTATTTGTTGACCAGTCTACCCACCGATCCCATGTTCTATGGCCATTTTGCTCTGCCGGTACTCAATTTTAAAACGCCTCTGGGGATCTTTAAACGCTTTATCGTCGAA
Organism: Magnetococcales bacterium; assembly: GCA_002753095.1. GTDB lineage: Bacteria > Pseudomonadota > Magnetococcia > Magnetococcales > Magnetaquicoccaceae > Magnetaquicoccus. The sequence continues at coordinate 6,844 of PDZU01000088.1, read as the reverse complement.
AAAGGAAGCAAACAAGGGCAAATTGATCTGAAGCGGGGGGGAATCTTTCCGATTGTGCATGGTGCGCGCAGCTTGGCCCTGGAGCAAAGATTGCGCGATCCGAGCACCATCCGGCGCATGCGTGGCCTGATCCGCAAAGGTGTTTTGGAAACTGCGCTGGGCAATGATTTGCTTGATGCCTTTGATTTTATGTCCGGTCTGCGTATCCGCACCCGTTTGCGCAATCAGGAGCAGGAAAAACCGGTCGATGATCATTTATTGTTGAACAGTTTGGGACGTTTGGATCGTGAAAAGTTGCGCGACTGTTTTGAAATTGTCGATCGTTTCAAACAGTTGTTGACCCATCATTTTCGTTTACGTTCGCTGCAATAGGGCCAGACAGAAGGGTAATGGTGATGCCAGTAGAGATTTTGATTGTTGATGATGCACCCAATATTGTCCTCTCGCTGGAATTCCTCATGAAAAAAGAGGGGTTTTCCGTGCGTTCGGCCAGTGATGGCGAAGAGGCTTTGCGGGCGGTTGCCGAAAAAAAGCCGGATCTGGTGCTGCTGGATGTGATGATGCCAAAGCGCAACGGCTATGATGTCTGTGAAGCGATTCGCGCCGATGCTGCGCTGCAGGGCGTGCGGATTATCATGCTGACCGCCAAAGGTCGCGAGGTGGAGCAGGAAAAAGGGTTGGCGCTGGGGGCGGATGATTATGTCACCAAACCGTTCTCCACCCGGGAACTGGTGGTCAAGGTGCGTGCCCTGCTGGGTTTACAAAGCGAGACCAACGTGTGAGTAGTCGCAGTAAATTTTGGAGCATCTTGTTCCTGTTTTATGCGCTCTGCTTGGCAATTGTGGCAGGGGTGGTGTGGGTGGTCATGCGCGAAATGCCCAGCGTCGCAAATGAAACCTATTATTGGTTGCAAAAAGTTTTTGTTTTCTCATTATTTGCCCTTTTTTGTTTCACGATCCTGTTGCTGCAAATCTGGAGCTGGCTGGATCGGGTATTGATCAAGCCCCTGTCCCACCTGGACCGCAGCATGGCCATCATGGCCAACGCGGATCCCAATCACCAACTGGCCATTCGTCCAGACCATCTGTTGGGGGATTTGCCGGCAGCGGCGCGCCAGTTGGCGTCGGCCCTGTTTTACACCCGGCGTCAGGTCAAAGAGGCGCTGACCCATGGCATGGATGGTTTGGAACGGTTGGAAAGAGTCATTAAGCATTTACATGTCGGGTTGGTGGTGATCAACGGGGAGGCGGGCATTCTATTATACAATGCCGCCGCGCAAAATCTGTTGCGCCACCGTGCAGAGTTTCTTGGCCTGGGACGCTCTTTTTATGAGTTGTGTGCCCGCATGCCTGTCGAAACCACCATGACCTTGTTAAGTCATTGCAATAATCAACAAGAGTGTTCGGTAAACAACGGAGTGCGTTTTTTTTGCGCCGTGGTGCAGGATGATCGCATGCTGGATTGTCGCATGAGCCTGTTGCCGGTGGAAGGGGGCAAAGGAAAAATGCAATTCCTGATCACTCTGGAAGAGGCGTCGCAAAGCATGGCCGCTTTGCGCCAGGGCGATTTGTTGATCCATCATGGTCTGGAAAATATGCGTGGTCCCGTGGCCAATCTGCGGGCTGCCGTCGAGATGTTGCTGCTGCATCCTGAAATGGAAGGAGAGATGTCGCGCCAGTTTATTCAGGTGATCCATGATGAAGGGGAACAGTTGTCGCAGCGCCTGGATTGGATTGCTGGTGAGGCGGATGCCTTGGCTGCCAACCACTGGCTGCAGACCGATGTACTCAGTACCGATTTGCTGGCCGGGCTGCAACGCCGTTTGGAGCGCCATCAGGATATACGCCTGCAAAGCATTGGCGATGCGCTCTGGATTCGGGCGGATGCCCCGGCCTTGTTGTTGGCGCTGGAAAAGTTGCTCATTGAACTGGCTGGTTATACCGACGACGGCCTGATTGAAGTCGAAACCCTGATGGGGGATCGTCGGGTGTATATTGACTTTATCTGGCGCGGCAAGATGGTCCCGGCGACCGAAGTGGAATCATGGCGCTCCATGACCGTTGCCGATGGCGGTTTGCGCTTGTCCCTGCAGGAGATTCTGGAGCGGCATGGCTGTGAATTGTGGAGTCGTTCCCATCGCCGCGCAGGGCATGCCATGTTGCGTGTCCCCGTGACGCCCTCGCAACGGCAGTGGCAAATGCCGCAGGATGAGATGCCAGAACGTCCAGAATTTTATGACTTCTCCTTGATGGACTCTTTTGCCGGACTGGGTCGGATGGTGGCCAAGTCCCTGAGTACACTCAATTATATCGTGTTTGACACAGAGACAACGGGGCTGCACCCCTCCAAAGGCGACGAAATCATCTCCATTGCCGGAGTGCGTATCGTCAATGGCCGGGCCTTGTCCGGTGAAAAGTTTGAACGCTTGATTAACCCAGGCCGACCCATTCCGCCGGAATCGACGCGCATTCATGGTTTGACCGATGCGGATGTTGCCGATAAACAGTCTATCGAGGAGGTTTTGCCACAGTTCAAGGAGTTTGTTGGCGATTCCGTGTTGGTGGCACACAATGCCGCTTTTGATATGAAGTTTTTACAGATCAAAGAGTCTGTTTGCGGTATCCACTTTGACAATCCGGTGTTGGACACCCTGTTGTTGTCGGTCTATCTGCATGAAGAGGTGACGGACCATACCCTGGATGCGATTGCCGAACGGTTGGGTGTGGTGATCCATGACCGACACACCGCAATGGGGGACACCGAAGTGACAGCGGAAGTTTTCTTGAAGTTGTTGGAATTATTGAAAGCAAAGGGTATTTCCACGCTTGGGCTGGCCATGCAAGCCTCGCAAAGCATGGTTCAGATTCGCCGCCAACAGGCAAATGCCAATTATTGAGCGCGCCTTTTTTTTGCATTGCACCGCTCTATTGCAATCTGCAATGGCGTGGGTGTTTCACTATTCAACATTTGCGGTGAACATGGCGTACTGCTTTTCTGTAAATTATTGATTTTATAAATAAACAATTTTGGAATGCTTTCTGCGCAACAGGTGACGAAGGGTGAGGCAGCAACGGTGCTGCTCCCGCAATTCGGTACCAAAAAGGATAGAAAGCAATGAAGGATGCAACAGACTCCATAACGATTGTGGATTTACAGGACGGTTCGGAAGAAGGCATGCGGCTTGTCCGGGAGCAGATGCAAGCCGGTCATACAGAGCTGTGCCTGGTCAATGTGTATGATTGTGCCGATCATCGCCGTTCCCTGGGTGGGTTGTTGCAGGATATCGAGCGGGGTGGTTTGGTAGCGGCGGTGCGCAGTGCAAGCCAGGATGGTGACTCCGTGCTCTGGGGGCGCTTGCTGGAGGGTGTGTGGCAGCACTTCAGCCAGTGGTGGGTGGGTGGTAAACAGTCCATGGCCAAGATGCTCTCATCACTTCAGGGGTTGCCAACGCTGCATCAGACGGTTATGGGGTGGTGGAAGTGCCATTTTCCTGGCTTCTAATGCGCTTGAGTTTGCGCCACAAAGAGACGCGGTCAATGCCCAGAATGTCGGCTGCCAGGGTTTGATTTTCCTGACACTCCTTGAGAACCCACTGAATGTAGTGCTGTTCCAACTGTTCCAGGGTGGGCTTGTAATGGAGTGGTGGCATAAAGGTGATGGGAGCCGTTTTGTTGGCCAACTCTTCGGGCAGGTGTTGCAGGGTAATGGTTCCATGATTGCAAAGGGCAACGGCCCGTTCTATCACGTTTTCCAACTCCCGGACATTGCCGGGAAATGGATAGTGCTGTAACGCCTGGAGTGCTTCCGAGGAGAGTGCAATGGGTGGTTTGTTCATGCGTTGCGCGCTGCGTTGCAAAAAATGGTCGGCCAACAGGGCGATGTCACCCTGCCTTTGCTGCAAGGGTGGGATTGCCAAAGTCACCACGTTGAGGCGATAATACAGATCAGAACGGAGCCGTCCAGAGGCAAGCGCCTCCTGAATGGGGCGGTTGGTCGCCGCGATGAAGCGAAGGTCCACCGGGATGGGGCGCACGCCGCCGACCCGCATGAACTCCCTTTCCTGGACCACGCGCAACAGTTTTACCTGCATGCCCAGGCTCATTTCGGTAATTTCATCCAGGAACAACACCCCTCCCTTGGCCGTTTCCACGAGACCTGTTTTCGCCTGCATGGCGCCGGTGAAGGCGCCTTTTTCATGGCCGAACAGTTCGTTGGCCAGTAAATCTTCGCTAAAAACACCACAATTGACGGCCAAAAATGGGGCATCCGGTCGGTTGCCCTGTTGATGCAGATAGCGGGCAAAAAGCTCCTTGCCCACACCGCTGGCACCGGTAATCAGGACATTGCACTGGCTGGGGCCAATCTGGCGGGCTGTTTCCAACAGTTTGCAGATAGCCGGATCCCGGCTGATGATGCCGGACGGGGTTTGATAGTGGTGCAATTGCGCCTTTAAAGAGCGGTTTTCCTGGCGCAGACGCACTTTTTCCATGGCCTCGGCCACGACCTTGCGCACCTCATCCAGGCGGAAAGGTTTGGCGATATAAAAAAAAGCCCCTTGGCGCATGGCGGCAACCGCCGATTCCAGGGTGGCAAAGCCGGTAATGAGAATGACTTCACTGTCGGGCCAACGCTCACGGCACAGTTGCAAAACAGCCATGCCATCCGCCCCATCCATGCGCAGGTCGGTCAGAATGACATCAAAGGCATGCTGTTGTAACAGTTCCATGGCCTGTGGGCCACTCTCAAGGGCGGTAACTTTGTAGCCGCTTTTGCGCATGACGTGGGTGAGATTGCGCACGGCAATGGCTTCGTCGTCCACGATCAGGAGTGATTGTTGTTCGCTCATGGTACGGAATGCCTTCGGTTGGGTATGGGCTCGGCGAGGGGCAGAGCGAGACGAAAACGGGTTCCTTTGCCAGACGCATTTTCGGCCAGAATGGCGCCCTGGTGCTCCTCGACAATATCAAAGACCACAGCCAAGCCCAGACCAGAACCCTTGCCGACGGCTTTGGTGGTGAAAAAGGGGTCAAAAATCCGTTCCAGAATCTCTGGGGGGATGCCGGTACCGTTATCCTCGACACGGATTTCCCACCAGGGACGCTCTCGCAAGCGCTGACATGCCGAGCGCAGGGAGTCGTCGGGATACAGGATGGGATCAGGGGGCGGCAGAGCGCGAAAATGGATGGTACCAGAGGCAGGGATGGCCTCGATGGCATTGCTCAACAGATTGATGAATAGTTGCTGCAAGCGCTGCCGATCGCCCAGCAGATGCAATTCATCGGGAACCCAGTTGTGGACGGTAATCGCAGGGGGAATGTTGCCCTTGTTGAAGCGGATGACTTCGCGGAGCAGGTCGGCAAGAGGAACTGCTTCCTGCAGGAAAGGCCGTTCGCGGGCAAAGTCGAGCAGGGAGCGGACAATATTGCGCGCGCGCTGAATCTGCAGATCGATCTGGTTGAGCATCTCCAAATGAAAACGATTATCGCACTCCTGCAACTCCTCCTGCAAGATCTGGCAGGAGGTAAAAATATTGGAGAGGGGATTGTTGAGTTCGTGCGCGACGCCGGAGAGCAGGGTACCCATGGCGGCCAACTTTTCCGAACGCAAGAGATGTTTATGGCGCACAGCCAACTCATGCAGGACGCGGTTAAAAGCCTCGGTCAGGGAGAGAATTTCCCGGTCGCGACTGGGCAGGCGTAGGGTAGCGAGATTACCGGCAGCAACGGCGTTCATGCTCTCTTCCAACTGTTTGAGCGGGGTAACCACCCGTTGCGAAAGAACCCGCCCCAGCAGGGTGATGCCGATCAGAACCATGACAACGGCCATCAGCAACAGGGTCCGGTGCTTTTGCAAAGCGCTGCGAATGGAGAGTCGTTCATGGGTTGCCATCTCTTCGGCGCTGGTGACCAGGGCTTTGCCGAGAAGGCGCAGGCGATTTTCCAGATGTTCATCGGTGGTCTGTTTATCCGGGGATCCGACTTCGTTGGCAACCAGACTTTGGTAGTTGGTCAGCAGTGTCTGAAGCTGTTGAACCTGTTTTGTTCCGGCCAAAGGATGCAGTGCCGGGAGGATGAGCACCTCTTGCAGCAGGGCAGCAAACTCTAAAATCTGGTCGATATCCGCATTCTGGCGATAGAGCAACCAGTTTTTTTCGTAACGCCGCATCTCCAATACATGATTGAGCAGTTCGCTGATGTGGTTGCCATCTTCGACCCTTCTTTCTACCAGACGGAGATCAAAAAGGGTGAACAGCGAGAGACAGACAAGAATGGCACTGATCGCATAATATCCTTGGACCACTTTTGTCTGAAGTGAACTGGTGGGCATGGTCGGTACCTGCAGTTGGGATTGGCTGATACTCGATGTTCAAGTTTCTTGATGCTTGACATGGGAGAACGGGGAAGGAAGGCGGCAGTGTCAGTCGACCGGACTCCAGACCGAGCTTCGCAAGCTCTTTCAATATCCGATGGCTGGCCTGCCGCCGGAAGATAGTCTATAGATTTTAGTCTATAGATTTCTCCCCGTGTCTGCCATGGTTACCGTAAGGAGGAACTCGATATTATTTTCATTGAGCCACTGCCATTTGTACGGTCATTTGTCGAATGGCAAATGGGCAGCAGCGACTGTTCAAAACCATGTCTGGCTCACATGACACTATTGGTAGCGGAAGATTTTCTGGTATGCTGATGACAGGTTGAGAACGCATGGAGGAGATGGCCGATGTGTGCTGGTTCAGCGAAAATCGGACAAACCGCATTTGAAAATAAGCTACTATCTGTCTCTTCCTGGAGGTCACCCAGGACTTCGGACTGCGTTTTTTTAGGCATGATGGGTCTATTGTTCC
>PDZU01000087.1 GCA_002753095.1 Magnetococcales bacterium | reverse complement strand
AACGCCGGTTCGTTTCTGTAACAGGTCGGCGGCATCCTCCATGGCGTGGCCAATCACCAATGTGATCTCTGCTTCCGCCAAACGGTGTACATCACTGATTTCTGTACCGCCCATGGAGAGGGGGGTATACGCCTCGCGCGCCAGATGACCATCCAGAGAGTTGGCCAAATCCGGCAGGATGGTCGCCTGCAGGCCAAAAGCGGCAATCATCTGTTGCAACTCTTCCACATCCCCCGGTGTCAGGGCCGATCCGGCCAGCACATTCACCCGTTTTTGGGTGGTCTCTTTTTTCTGTACCGGTCGCATGACAGGTACCAGTTGATCGATCATTGCCTTGACCGCAGCGGCAAAACCGCTCTCCATGCTGCCCGTAAAATCCGGGGCTTCCACCGGGATGATCGACACATGGTTCCAGGCCGGATATTCCGCACGAAACTGTTTGATCACCCGTGTCATTTCGCTGCCCTGCGCTGCCGATAGCGCGGTGCTAATCAAGCCGACCATGCGGGCCCCGCTTTGGCTACACAAGGTCAGCAGCGCCTCAAGAATGTTGCTGTCGGAGCCCATGATGGTGGTAATCTGTTCCATGGCCGTGGTCTGGATGGCAATGGGTTCGCGGAAGTGCCGCACCAGAAAGACTTTGGTAAAGGCGCTGCACCCTTGCGAGCCGTGCAGCAACGGAATGGCCCCCGCCATGCCCAAAAATGCCAGCGCAGCGCCAACCGGTTGTCCCACCTTGAGCGGCATGGTGGTCAATGCCTTTTTCTTGCGCAGGAGTTGTCCCATGGTTATCTCCAACCCACATTTAGCACATGATCCTGGCCATCGACCCAAGGAGGATCTTTGACCACCCGTTCCCAAATGGGACTTTCCAATGTTTGCACCAGTTGTTTGGCCAGGGTGATCATGCCGCGATACCCGGCGTAGGGATGTTCCCGCTCCTGGTTGATGTCCAGGAAGGGAAGGCGGGCCTTGAGTGCGGTGTAGAGGTTGCGGCCACCGGCAATCAACAGATCCGCTTTTTGTGTGCGACAGGTTTCCAGCAACAGGCGGGGATTGCCCTCTTCGATCAAGACCGCCTCTTCGCCCAAGAGATCACGAATGCGGGCCTTGTCATTGGCGGTGGATTTTTTTACTCCACTGGCCAACACCTCCATGCCCAACTCCTGCAGGGCCGAGATCACCGACCAGGATTTTACCCCACCGGTGTAGAGCACAGCCCGCTTGCCTGCCAAACGCTGCCGCCACGGTTGCAGCTCCTGGGTGATGGCCGCCTCTTCCCGTGCAATGAGCTGTTCGGTGCGGGTGACCAGGTCTGGATCGCCGATCAAACGGGCAAATGTCCGCAGAGCGCTGGAAGTATCGCGAATACCGTAAAAACTGCCTTCAAACCAGGGGATGCCGTAGCGCTCTTCCATGCCGCGCGCCACGTTGATCAGCGCCTTGGAACAGACCAGCATGGTGGCCTTGGCCCGATGCATGGTCTGCACCTGCTGAAAGCGCACATCACCGGAGAGTGTACCCAGAATGCGCAATCCCAGTGCATCGAACAGGGGCGCCACCTGCCAAAATTCACCCGCAATGTTAAACTCACCCACCAAGTTGACATCATGCACCGTCATGCCCGCCCGCTGCGGTGCAGGATCCGGCTCGCGGCTGCCGATCACCTTCTGCAAGGCCACCTCGCCAGCAATGCGATTGCCCAGATTTTTGCTGCCATAAAAACCGGCGGCATCGACCGCAATGACCGGGAGAGAAAATTGTTTGCTGGCCGTCTGACACAAAGCCTGCAGATCATCGCCCATCATGGCGGTGACACAGGTTTGGTAGACGAATATGGCCGCCGGGTGCCACTGTTGCACCACCTCTTTCAGGGCGAACAAGAGTTTTTGTTCGCTGCGGCCCATGATAATGTCCTGCTCGCTTAAGTCGCTGGTCAGGCCCAGACGGTGCAGATCGGGACCGCTGGAGAGGGAGCCACGCCCATTCCAGGAACTGCCCGCACACCCGATCGGTCCATGGACCAAATGGGCGGCATCGGTGATCGGAAACAGCGTGATCTGTGCCCCATCAAAACTGCATCCGCCGGCAGTCGCCCCCGGCTTCAGGCGGCCACAACCGACCTTCTCTGCATGGTGATCTTTGCAGGCCGGTTCGACCATGAGTTGCGCTATCTCTGCTTTTCGCATCAGAAGGCCCTTTCCTTGTCTGGCAAGTGGGATTTGCCCTTCTTTACGCAGATGGTATGCCATTATTTAATATGCTGATTTATAACTATAAATTCATGATGAATGGCAAAACGGACAACGCAGATGTTCCATTTTGGCTGCTTTCGCACACAATCGGGAAATTTGTTTGGTCGGTTGTGTGCGTTTTGCGACAATCAGTGCGCACGCGTTGGTTCCATGCAAGTTAAAATGTTGTTATAACATATAAAAATAAAAAGGCATGGCGGTTGCTGAAAGAGGAGCATACAGACCACAACCCGGAGAGGTGATCCCATGTGCAGTCAGAAGCCCGCCCAGCATGACCAGGAATCGAACGTATCCACGCCCGACCGGCAAGCCTGTGCGTCGGATGCACAACAACATCCCTGTTTTTCAGAACAGGCCGCACACCATGCAGCGCGCATGCATCTGCCGGTAGCCCCGGCCTGTAACCTGCAGTGTCGCTATTGTCAACGCCGTTTTGATTGCAGCAACGAATCGCGGCCTGGTGTGGTTTCGCAACTGATGACCCCGGAGGAGGCGTTGCGTCACACCCAATCTGTCGCTGCCCGTCTGCCGCAATTGCGCGTGGTGGGTATTGCCGGGCCTGGAGATCCGTTGGCCAATCTGCCCAGGGTTGCGGCGACCTGTGCCCTGGTGCGGCAACACTTTCCCGAACTGCAACTCTGCCTTTCCACCAACGGCTTGGCTTTGCCGGAGGCCATGCGTACCCTGATGCAACTGCAGGTGCGCCACTTTACCATTACCATCAATACCATGGATCCGGTTATCGGCGCGGAGATCTATGCTTGGCTCTACTGGAAAAATCGGCGCCGACGGGGTATTGAGGCAGCGCGCATCCTCCTGGAACAGCAGATGATCGGCTTGCACTCCCTGGTGGCGCATGGTTGTCTGGTCAAGATCAACACGGTGCTCATTCCTGGAATTAACGATGGTCAGATTGCAGAAATCAACCGGGTGGTCAGTGCGGCTGGGGTGTTCAGCCACAACATCATGCCGTTGATCAGCCAACCGGAGCATGGCACCTATTATGGGGTGATGGGGGTGCGCGGACCGGATGATGCGCAGTTGCAGGCGGCCAGGGAGAGTTGCAAGGGGGCGGCCCGCCTGATGCGTCACTGTCAGCAGTGTCGGGCCGATGCGGTGGGCATGTTGTTCAACCAGCGCACGATTCCCATCCAGAGCGAACGGGAGATGGCGCGTTCTGGTCAGCGTTTGGCCCGGATTGGTTAAGGAGAGATACCATGGCGATGCAGATATTGTCCGCGTGTGTTGGGTGTTATGCCTGTGTGGATCTTTGTCCGGTAGGGGCCATTTCGGTCAAGGGGGATCTTTTTCGGATTGATGCCCAGGTGTGCTGCACCTGCGAGGGGTATCATGAACTGCCGCAGTGTGCGGAGATCTGTCCCAGTGAGGGGGCGCTTGCCACGACAGATGGGGTTGTGCTGCACGCACCCGGATTTTTGACCGGCATTCCGCTGTTGGGTGCCTATGATCCGGCGCGGCGGGAGGAGAAGGATGAGATTTATCAGTTGTTGATGGCCAATTGCAGCAAATCCGAGTCAGAGAGCGGTTGGATGGCGGAGTTGGTTGCCATTTCCAGCCTGGGCAACAACCATTTATGGCAGGACATGGGTTTGCCCTCGCGCCAGCAGTTATCCGCCTTGATGCAGAACTATTTTGCCCCGTTGGCGGCACGTAATGATCGGGATATGAAGTGGAAGAAGTTTTTTTACAAAGAGTTGTGCGATCAAGAGGGGCTTCGCAGCTGTCTGGCCCCTTCCTGTGCCGACTGCTGTGATTATGCACCATGTTTCGGACCAGAACTCTGAACCGGCAGGCGCGCCACTGGACGGAGAGGCAGCAGCGGGCGGTAGCGGCCTATTTGGGTTTGGCCCTGGGGGATGCCTTGGGGGCGACTGTGGAGTTCATGACCCCGCGTGAGATTCAGACCACGGTGGGGCGACATGCGGAGTTGACGGGTGGGGGATGGTTGCGACTCAGGCCCGGCGAGGTGACCGACGATACCACCATGAGTCTGGCCTTGGGTGAGTCGATTCTGTTGGCCGGGAAGGTGGAGGGATTGGCGGCGGCCCAGGCTTTTGATCAATGGATGCGCGCCAAGCCGGTGGATATTGGTGCCACGGTGCGGCGTGGCATTGTGCATTTTCGTACCACAGGCAGCACAGTTTCGCCTTTGAGTGAGCAGAGTGCCAGCAATGGTTCCTGCATGCGACTGTTGCCGGTGGTGTTGGCCTATACGCGGCGCTCGGACGCCGAGATGGCGCAGGCTCTGCTGTGCCAGGGGCGGATCACCCACCATAACGCCTTGGCGGAGGCAGGCTGTTTATGCATTGCCCGCATGGTGCGCATGGCGTTACAGGGGGAGGATCTGCCGGCCATTTTGCATGGCCCCATGGCGTGGTTGATTGATGAAAATGAGCTGTTTACCTTTCGCCGCCGCAGGCCATTGGGCAACCCGTCCGGCTATATTGTGGAGACCTTGCGGGTTGTTTTTGAGGCGTTTGTTGATACAGACTCCTTTGAGTCCTGTTTGGTGGAGACGGTCAATCGGGGTGGGGATGCGGACACTACCGGGGCAATTGCTGGCATGTTGGCCGGGGCGCGCTATGGCTTATCCGGCATTCCGAGTCGCTGGTACGAACGGCTTGATTCTCGCGTGCGCCAACGCTGCATCACCCAGGCTCTTTCGTTGCTGGATCTGGTGTAAATCCTGTGCAAATTGCGACATTGTTGCACAACGGGTGAACAAAGAGGGTCCATCCATGGATAACCATTCCTGTCGAGGCTTTCATTCATCCTCTGGCCGCAAGGGTTCATCCAGGTTAACTGCGACCGGGCCAACCAGGGTCTGGATGCGCTCCATCAAACCAGAATCCAATGCTTGCAGACGCTCTGGGTGGGCGACCATGTCGTGCGCCAGAAAATCCAGGAATCGGCCCAGGACAGGATCTTCTTCCAGGGGAAGCCCGGCCCGTGTCAAGACGACCTCTCCATTGGGACGAATCGAGTAATGGAGCTTGTCCCGTTTACCCAGATGGAGCGCACGTCGCACGGTTTCCGGCACCGTGGTTTGATAACGGTCGGTCAGGGTGGATTCGGCCTTGAGGGATCTCATGGTGCGTGCTCCAGAGCAAGAAGGAGGAATACGCTTGATGGTAATGCAATTGCATTGTCACGTCAATGGGCAGTTCCCTGTATCCCAGGGCAATCGTATTTGAACAAGTTGTGCAGGAGATACAGAAATCCGCCATCTCATTCCTCCGCGATCAACAACAGGATTTTGTACGACAGGGTGTCGATGCGTGCCCCTCATGCAGGAAAACAAAAGCATGCCTGAATGGCTCCTCTTTCAGGCGGGTCAACTGGTCATCCGTGACGGTCACCCGCTCACCAGCAGGATAGCGGTTGCCGAATTCATCCTCGACACAGGCAAATGGTCCCCGGTAGAGCACGGTACGGTTTTCAACAGACTGTTTGCTCGGAGCAGGCTTGACTGCCGTTAGCGTGATCGAGCGAAAATCAATCCCCTCGACAACGCGCCAGGGTTGGGCAGTCCACTGATCGAACGCAACAGCACAAAAACCGGCTGCCCGAAAGGCCGCCACCATACCCGTTTCGGTAAAAGCCCCAGCAATACAGCCACTCCACAGGGTTGGATCTTGCTTCATCTGGGCAGAGGGTTCACGGCCGGCCACAATGTCGGAAATGGCCACCCGTCCACCCGGTTTCAGTACGCGAAAGATCTCCGCCACCAACTGTTGGCGGGCCCCTTCGTCTACCAGATTAAGCACACAATTGGAAATGACCAGATCCACGCTGTTGTCGGCAATCATCGGTTCTTCCCGGCGCAAGCGGGCTTTCCATTGCTCGAAGAGATCGGCAGAGACTAGGTCGGTGATGGGATACACCGCCAGATGATCGGCAACCCGATCCAGGTCAAGAGCCAGATCTTGGATGCGTCCCTTGTAAAAATGTACCCGGTCTTCACCCAGTTGGTCGGCAATCTCCTGCTGGTAGCGGCGGGCCAGAGCCAGCATCTCATCATTCAGGTCCACGCCGATGATCCGTCCACCCGGCCCCACCCGTTGCGCGGCAATATAGCAGACTTTGCCCCCACCGGATCCCAGGTCCAATACCGTTTCCCCAGGGCGTACATAGCGAGAGGGATCTCCACACCCATAATCCCGCTCGACAATCTCACGGGGCAGAATACGCAACCACTCTGCATTGTATTCTACCGGACAACACAGATCCTGTTCTACCGCCTGTGCGCCCAAGGTATACCGTTTCTGAACCACCTGATCCACAATCATGCATTATCCTCGAAAAAAATGGCAACACTCAATGACCGCATTTGTGCCGGGATCGACTGGGGTCACAGTATCCCCATTCCCAAAGCCAAAGCAATGCCCAATAGAAAGAAGGCTGTCAGTTTTTGCCCCCATTCAAGCATCAGAAAAGAGTGTTGAGCAAAACCGGTCAGGGCTCGGTCGATTTTGCAGGATGCCCACCCAGAATGGACTTGATACGCAGCAGATCGCCATCCAAAGCGGGATGTCCATGCCACCATTGATCATCCGGGGATTGGTGTCCCACCCCCAGACGTACATTGCGCAGATGATCGTCCGTCATGCGCTGCTGGATGGTCCGTGCTTTTTTTGCCGAGTCGGCGTCCAACTGTTCGATCTGCTGCACGACGGCCTTGGCTTCGCGCACCTTCATGCGTCCGATTTCCAGCATCTTGTCACCGCTCAGAAACCAAGTCTCCACAAACCGGGGGGAGTGGCAGTCCCGACAGGGGAGAGCACGGGCCTCCGTTCGCAGGGCATCCTCTGGCGTGGCCTGACAGCCTTCCCTGGGCAACAGGGGAAAAACCTCTGCCCCGATGTTGTGGTTGCCGCTGTGCAGGTGACAATAGGCACAGGTAGGGGCGCGAAAATTGCCCTCCCGCAGGGGTTGCGCAAAGTCCATGCGCCCGGCTTCCAGAGTGGCGATCACGCCATGTTTGGAGAGGGTGTAGCTGCTGCTCTCCTGGACATGACACGCTGTGCAGGCCGCGTTGCGGCGGGCCTGGACCGCCATGGTGCCATCATGCTTGGTGCCATGACAGGAACGGCAATCGAGATCCGGGAGATTATGGCGGCTTTTCTCCCAGTCGGCTACCAGTCCGGGATTCCGTTCCCGGTGACATGGCAGACAATCCGACGCGTCAACCTCCACAGCCATTGCCGTTACGCAACCGACCATGCAGACCAGTCCAATGACGATACTCCCAACCAGCCGTTTCATCGCTATTTCCCCACGACGTGACCAACCATGATGATCCATCCGTTCCTTACCTTCCGTTTTCACCGTTCCACGGGCAAATTGTCCTGTCGCCACTGCTTGATACCGCCACGCATCAGCCAGAGCGGGCCAATGCCCAGGGCATCCAGTTTACGAATGGCCTCGGCAGAGCGTCGTTCGGTGTGACAGAGAATGGCGATCGGACGGTCCAACGCGCGCAGTTCGTCCAGGCGACTTTCCAGTTCGGGCAGAGGAATGTTGCAAGAACCGGGAATGTGGCCGTTTTCCCCGGAAAAATCCACGGCATCCCGCACATCCAGGACCAACAGTTTCTCGCCGGACTCCAGCATTTCCCGCAGGCGATGGGTCGTTAAATGGCGTTTGGCGGCCCGTGCCTGTTTGATCCAGCGCGGCAACAGGAGAGCGATGGAGAGCAACCCCACGGCCCACAGGCCAGCACGCACGGCATCCGCACTGCCACTGGCCGCCTCCTTGCCCGCATAGCCCAGCCAGGCATAGGCCAAACCACCTGGAGCCATGCAGACCAGGGAGGCCAGCAGATAATGGTCCAGGCGGATACGGGTCAACCCCAGGGCATAGTTCAGCAGATTGAAAGGAAAGATTGGCACCAAGCGCACAAAGGCGACGAAGCGCCACCCTTCTGCCTCCACCCCGGCCAGCAGGCGTCCCACCATCCCGCCCGCCCGTCGTGCCACCCAATCCCCGGCCAAGTGACGGGCGATCAGGAAAGAGAGGCCCGCACCCATGCTGGCCCCGACCAAACAGAGCATGCCCCCCAGCCACGGGCCGAACAAGGCTCCACCGGCCATGGTCAGCACCGACCCCGGCAGGAATAATACTGTGGCCAGGATGTAGAACAGGACGAAGAGTGCCATACCAGCCGTCCCCCATCCCTCCACCCAGGCGGTCCACTGGACGGGATCCAACAGATCCCGATAACGATAGGCCAGAACAATCGCCCCTGCCAGGGTCAGGGCGGCACCGATACGCCAAAATGTCTTGTTCATGGCCTTGTTGCCTCCATTCTGGTCAATTGTGATCCCGATTGAATCGGGTATATTCCCCCTCCAACCAGAGGGGTTTCAAATCGATCTGTTGGCCTGCTTTGCCCGTTTTTCGCAGAGCCTCTGCTGTCTGGGCAATGGAGCGGGCCTGACCATCCAGTTGTTTGTGAAAGCGGTGGGCCATCTCTTTGGCGCCATGGGCCATCCCTTTGTAGGCCCCAAGATTGGTAAAATACCACAGGTCGAAATAATCCCGCTCAATGGCACTCACATTGTAGAAGGCCGAAGCCTGCCCCTCATAAAAGCCGATCCGTTCCCGAGGCAGCCAACGGGCAAGCCAATCCATGGGATAGGAAGGACGATCTGCCGCCGAGGGGCGCAACAAGCCGTCACTGCGCAATGATTTCAGTAGTCGTTCCACCCCATAGAGCTGTTTCCAGGTGGCTTGGCGTTCCGCATCCAAGTCCCGGAAAAAGTTCCTGGCCGTCTCCTCAGGGTGACAATCGGCACAGGTCTCCCGCCAGCGCTTGCGCTTGATCTCGTTTTCGGCGGTTTTGGGGTTGACCTCCCGAATGCCGAATTTCCAGACCGCTTTGTCCGCCACTTGGTGATTGCCATCCTTCATATGGCAATAGGCACAGGTTGGGGTTTGATAATTGCCTTTGCGCAAGGGTTTGCTCCAATCCCATGTTGCGCCCTCTTTTTGATAGAGCTGTCCATGGGGCGAGGAAAAATAGGCCAGATCATCGGGATGGGGCGGGCCACTGTGGCAGGTTTGACAGGCTTCTGGCCGACGCGCCTCCGCCGGATCGAAGCGATGCCGGGTGTGACAGGAGTCGCACTTGGTGGCCACCGAGTGGCACTGCAGACAGGCGGCCACCTCTGCCTTGGGCTTGTCGGCAAAATGTTTGCTGTCCACAGCCCGTTCCATGGCCAGGGCGTGGCTGGGAAAGCCGTATTTTTTCTCCTCTTCCATCTGCGCCAGTCGTTGAGGATGACAAGCGCCACAGGTCTGGGGGGTCGGGAAGGTCAACTTTTGATGATCCCCGCCATGACAGGCCGGACAACTGACCGGCGATGCCGCCTGGGCATGGCGACTGGAGCGCCACTCCTTGACGATGCCAGGGGTCACCCCCGCATGACATTCCACACACTCTTCCCCCGTGTATACGCCCACCATCCGTTCCGTTTCCGGGCGATGGTAGGTGGCCGGATCCCAATACTCGTGCATGGCATCGGGTTGCCAGTGTTCGGCATTTTCGCCAACCCCCTGGGCACCTTCCGGCAGACCGGACCAGGCCAGCCAAGGCCAGAACAGTAGCCAAATCACTGCTTGGAGATGGGTAATCCGCATAATGTCCCCAGATTGTTGATCAGTTCCGCACCACTGCCAATACGCCCGGAATAGTGCCATGCCCCGGCCAACGCGCCAGCCAACACCAGGGCAAAGAGAGCGGTTCGCCAACGGGTGCCGCTCCGTTGCCAATCCACCAACCCACGCAACCACTCCCGATCCTGGTGCAGTCTGGGAAAAAGCAGGTTGCGCACGTCATGAAAAGCCAAGCTCTTGCTGGGGCATTCGGTGATGCAGCGCCCGCAACCCATACATTCGCTGGTATCCACCTTTCCTGTTTCGGCACCCATATGCCATACCGGAATGCCCATATCACAGACCTTTTCACACAAACCACACTGGATACAGCTATCCTTGTTATAGTCAATCTGGAAGCTACCCACCCGGTTCAACACGCCAAAGGTGGCCCCATATGGGCACAGATACCGGCAATAGCTCCGATTGCCGATCCACGGTGCGAGAAAAAAGGTCAGGAAATAGGGAAGCGCCACCATCAGGCCGAAAAAGCCCAGATAGGCGGTGGTCGTATTATTGGCCGGTCGCAGCATGGCCCACATCGCCCCCAGGTAGAGAGCCAACCAGAACCATTTGAGGTGCCGCAACCGCCAAGCCCATGGACCACGCGGCACATGATCCGCTTGCCGGAAAGGAAAACCCACCACCTCCCGGATACTGACACAGGGACAGTTCCAGCCACAGATCACCCGTCTGCCAAAGAGAAAAACCGCGCCCAACACCAGAAAAAAGGTAAGGGTGCCAGGGGTATGCAGCGATGGAAAGGCGGGCAACACCCCCAGGTAGCCCACGTAGGGTTCGATGAAAGGAAACGACCAGGGAATCAGCCACCACAACACGGTGACGTTGGCCACCAGGATGATCAACCGTTTACGGCTGTAGGGATTTTTTTCCGCCACAATGCGCCAGATACCAAAAATGAGGATAATCACATATTCGGTATAGCGATTGAGCCAGATGGGATTGTTGAACTGGAAGAACCAAGTTTCATTGAGCCATCCCAGAAAGGCCCAGGCAAAGGCCAGCAGTGACAATCCCTTGATCCACAAAGGGTAACGTCCGGCCAGGGAACGCTGCTGGTTTGCGGGCATGCAGCGTTGCGGACGCACCTTGGCAGGTGTATCCGAAATGGGCACAACCCGTGCGGGCCGCCGCTTCTGCGCCAAGGTATCCTCCTGACAGATGGGACCAATACTGGCATCCATCGCTTTTTTCCTCACCAACGACGGTTGATGGTATACGCGCCAAGTTTGGCACGGACTGATGAACCACATAAGTCTCGATCAGACATCCATGCCCCCACAACGTATACATCCAGCGAAAGATGTCAATATATCGGAACTCCCCTTGTCCTGCTTGGCTGTTTCTGAAACTATGAAGAAAGGCATCCATCCGGGAGTGCCTGCGGAATGCCGTGCGATCCAATGCGCACAAATCAACTTACTGGTTAATATATATTCAACCAAAAAGAAGAATATAATGTCAAGCGATTTTTCCAAACAGGAGCTTTTTGATCATTTGGCGCGCATCGGCAAGGCGACTGGACAAGGACACCGCTTGGCTTTGCTGGAATATTTGGCCCAGGGGGAAAGGACAGTAGAAGCATTGGCGCAGTTGGCCGGATTGTCGGTAGCCAACACCTCGAAACATTTGCAGCAACTGCGGCAGGCGGGATTGGTGACAGCGCGCAAGGCAGGGCTTTATGTCCACTATGCTCTGGGCGACCCGGCAGTGGTTACCTTGCTGCAAGTCATCCGGGGCATTGCGGAACGCAGGATTGCGGAGGTGGAAGCATTGGTGCGCAACTATCTCCTGACCAAAGATGGTATGGAACCAATTCCGCGCCAGGAGTTGCTGGAACGCATGCGCGAAGGCACGGTAACCATCCTGGATGTGCGACCAGCAGAGGAGTACGCTGCGGGGCATCTGCCCAAGGCATTTAACATTCCGTTGCGTGAGTTGGAGCGCCGGTTACATGAACTGCCTCCGGGACGAGAGGTGGTAGCCTACTGCCGGGGGGCCTATTGTGTGTTGTCTTTCGAAGCTGTGGCCCGTCTGCGAGAAAAGGGATTTGATGCGCGACGTCTGGAAGAGGGGTTCCCGGAATGGAAATGCGCTGAGATGCCCGTGGAGGAGACGGAAAAGTAAACGGCCTGCCTATTTCTTAATCACTTGCGCCCAAGCTTCAAGCAAATCTGCCCGATATAAATTTTTGTGTTGCTGAATTAATATTCATTATTAAACACAAAATTCCACGAAATACCCAGAAAATTCATTACATAATCCAATGGTTAGTATACTTGGATCGCTTATTGCTCTTGTACATTCCAAGACCTGCACTTGACCCAGGTCAAGAGCTCTACGCATTGGTACCAAGGAGAGAACCATGGGAAATCTGAATATGTCAAACCGATTGAACGAAGCCACTCATTATGGCGACCTGCGTTTCAGCAGTCGCTTCCAGCCCATTTTCAGCTTGGCGCATCGGCGCGTTATCGGCCATGAAGGTCTGCTCCGTATCCAGCAAGGCAACGGCACCCCCCTCTCTCCGCTGCATCTTTTTCATGGCAATCTGGATCCTCTGGAACTGCTCACCATTGATCGCCTGACCAGAGGTATGCATATCCGCCAGTTTGTCCATCAGGCGCGCTACTCCACCGGGTGGCTTTTCCTGAATTTCAATCCACAGGTTATCATGATCGGCGATCCCAGACAGTTCAACTATACCAAAGAGCTGTTGCGCATTCATAATTTTTCCCCAGACCGGGTGGTGGTCGAGATTCTGGAAAATAGTATCCATGACGAACGCCTGATCCGCGAAACGGTCGAATATTATCGTGGTTTGGGTTGTCTGATCGCGATTGATGATTTTGGCGCTGGGCAGTCAAACTTCGATCGGGTCTGGAACCTCAACGCCGACATTGTCAAGTTGGACCGTTCCCTGATTGTCAACGCTGCGGCCAATCCACGCGCACAACCGTTTCTCACCAGCATCACCAGCATGCTGCACGAAGCCGGTAAGCTGGTCCTCCTGGAGGGTATAGAAACGGAAGAACATGCCCTCATTGCCTTGAATGCCGATGTGGATTTTGTGCAGGGTTTCCATTTTGGTCGACCCGAACCCACGGTGATTGATCCCACCCTATTGAACACGCAAATTGAATCACTCTCTACCGTTTTGCGCTCTCAGGATGCGTTTAACGCCCGTCAGCAGGTTGCCGCGATGGAACAGCATACACAGCGCTTCCAGGAGGTGTTGGATAACTTTGCATGTGCTGGTTCAGCGAAAATCGGACAAACCGCATTTGAAAATAAGCTACTATCTGTCTCTTCCTGGAGGTCACCCAGGACTTCGGACTGCGTTTTTTTAGGCATGATGGGTCTATTGTTCC
>PDZU01000177.1 GCA_002753095.1 Magnetococcales bacterium | reverse complement strand
GTTTTGGCTCACACTTTATCACCAAATATCTGCGGGGCAGAAGTGCCTTGTTGCTGGCAACCTTTTTTGGTGGTTTGGTCTCTTCTTTGGCCACCATCATTCTGCTGCTCAGTAATGATCCGAGTGGTGCCAAAAAGCCATTGAGTCCCAGGGAGGTTTTTTTGGGGTATGTGGCGGCTAATACGGGTTCCATCACCAAGGATATGGTGGTCTTTTTTCTGGTCATCGGTGCTGCGGCATTCCAGAATTACATGTTTTCCATGACGGCCTCATTGGTTTTGTTTGCTTCCATCACCCTCTACTCCTTTGCCCATGCCGAGTCGGAGGAGATCAAGATTACGGATCGCCCTTTGCCGATCAAGTTTATCTTCAAATTCTCGTTTGTTTTTGCCAGCGTGATGATCGCCATGGTGATGGTGACCCACTATCTGGGTGACAAGGCGACCATTTTTGCCTCCTTTTTCTCTGGGATTATCAGTTCTGCGGCGGCCTTGGCGGCTGTAGGTAACGCGCTGATTAGCAACTCCATCACCCCAGAGGTGGCTGGTTGGAGTGCGGTAGCTGCCTTGCTGGGTAGTTTGACGGCCAAATATCTGGTGATTGCCAAGGCGGTGGGTTGGGGCAACAGCACCCGCTATGCCATGCCCGTCGCTGCGCTGACCGTGGTATCGATGTCCACCTTG
Organism: Magnetococcales bacterium; assembly: GCA_002753095.1. Taxonomy (GTDB): domain Bacteria; phylum Pseudomonadota; class Magnetococcia; order Magnetococcales; family Magnetaquicoccaceae; genus Magnetaquicoccus. The sequence continues at coordinate 2,158 of PDZU01000177.1, read as the reverse complement.
TGGATGTCATTCAGCGTGACAGGACATTAATGGGCATCTCCTGTCTGGTGGGTAAAATCAACCAGACAGGAGTCACACAATCAACCGTCCAGGTGAGACTTGGATTCACTGCCGGTCTGGAGAGACAATCATGCGCATGAAAACATCATTTTGTGAGATCTCGGTTGCCATTGTATTGATTTCTATCGCTTATGGTGGCGCAGCTATCCAACAGGAGCGCATGGAGGCATTGTTGGAGCGGGCAAACCATGGTGACCAGATCGCCCGAATCAAACTGGGCCTGCGCCACTGGTTGGGCATTGGCACCCATTTGAACAGTCACGAGGCAGCCCGTTGGTATCTGTCCGCTGCCGAGGATGGACATTCCGGCGCCCAGACCATCGCGGGATTGCTTTATACTCTGGGCCAGGGTGTGGAAAGGAGTCAGGCACAGGCGGTAGTCTGGCTCAATCGGGCATCGGCAGGAATGTGACGCTGCTCCAAAGAGAATAGAGAGCCCGGCTACGGTGGCGTGCGCAGAGGATGGATGGTCTGCGTTTATAAATAACGGTAGCAGTGGCAGGGCTATTGTGTGTATCCGTGGTTCCTTTTGCCCGGTGCAACGATTTTGGCCTGATGCCATAGCGGAGTCCAAGCTAAAATAGCGACCATGCCGTTGGAATGACGGCATAAATCTTTGAGAGCTGCCTGATTTCAGGGTGCAGTCTATTTTTTTTCCGCCTCTTTGTCCCATTTTTTCAGTAACTGCATTTTTTCTGCAATCTTGATTTCCAACCCACGCGGCACTGGTTGATACCAACCCGGTTCTGGCATTCCCTCTGGCAGATAGCTCTCTCCCGCCGCATAGGCGTGCGGTTCGTCATGGGCATAGCGGTAGGCCCGACCGTGACCGAGTTCCTTCATCAAGCGGGTCGGTGCATTGCGCAGATGTACAGGAACTTCACGGCTCTTGTCCTGTTGCACAAAGGCGCGAGCGGCATTGCAGGCGGTGTAGCCCGCATTGCTCTTGGCCGCTACGGCGAGATAAAGCACCGCCTGTCCAAGGGCAAGCTCCCCTTCCGGGCTGCCCAGGCGCTCATAGGTGCTGGCCGCATCGTTGGCAATCTGTAGCGCCCTCGGATCGGCCAGGCCAATGTCTTCCCAGGCCATGCGGATGATCCTTCTGGCCAGATAACGTGGGTCGGCCCCTCCGTCCAGCATTCTGGTCAGCCAGTACAACGCTGCATCGGGATGGGAACCTCGCACCGACTTGTGCAACGCCGAAATCTGGTCATAAAAATTGTCTCCTCCCTTGTCAAATCGCCGTGAATTCAGCACCAATGCATTCCGAATCAGGTCAACATCCACTGTTTGGCCGCCGGTCGCCAACAGCGCTGTTTTGCACTGTTCCAGCAGATTCAGGAGTCTTCTGGCATCACCATCCGCATAGCCAATGAGGGTTTCGATGGCCGCTGCATCCATCTGCACCTCCTGCAGTGCCTTGTCGCGCACCTGATGCAACAACTGCCTCAACTCCTCTTCGGTCAGGGCTTTCAAAACATAGACCTGGGCCCGCGACAACAGCGCCGCATTCACTGCGAAGGAGGGATTTTCCGTCGTGGCACCGATAAAGGTGATCAAGCCGCTTTCCGTATAGGGCAGCAAGGCATCTTGTTGCGACTTGTTGAAACGGTGAATTTCGTCCACGAACAGGATGGTTTTTCTGCCCTGGATCAGGTTATTCTCTGCCTGCTCCAGCGCAGCCCGAATCTCTTTGACGCCAGAAAATACGGCAGACAAGGCGATAAAGGCAGAGTCGAACGCGGTCGCGCTCAAACGGGCAAGGGTGGTTTTGCCAACCCCTGGTGGTCCCCAAAAAATCATGGAGTGGGCCTGTCCAGACTGAAAAGCCAGCCGCAAAGGCTTGCCCTCACCCAACAGGTGGGTCTGTCCGATTACCTCATCCAAATTTTTTGGTCGGAGTGCTTCCGCCAGTGGAGCGACCGGCTTTGCTGCGAACAGGTTGGCCATGGTTAAGGATCCTGTATCCCGGATTGACAAGAACATCGGGCGCGATTCAATGTGTGCCCGCCACGTCCAACCCAAACACCTCCGCAAAGGAGCGCGCATCCAAAACCTGTTCGCTCCACCGCTCCAAGGTGTCGGAATCGGCAATCCA
>PDZU01000086.1 GCA_002753095.1 Magnetococcales bacterium | reverse complement strand
ATCTGCCCTGTTCCAACATCCAACCTTTATGATGCTCCTGGATCGCCTCATTGCAATGAATGCAGAGGTAAAACGCTTTTTCCCGTTCTCCTTCCGGCCAACGGATCTGTGGCCACTCCAGCACCTGCTCCTGTTTGCAAAACGGACAGGGTACCCAGTAGCGGCGTTTATCACTCTCTTCAAAGGCCGCCTCGATCCGGGAAAATCCTTTGATGGTCGGTGTTGAAACCATCAGCACCTTTCGATTGGCAAAGGTGACCGTCCGTTGCGTCGCCAATGCCACCGGATCCCCCTCTCCGTCCACATCTCCAGGATAACGATCCACCTCATCCAGGAACAGAAACCGCACCGGCATGGATGAAAGACCAGCCGCCGAGTTGGCACCGGTGATGCGCAGAATACCTCCACGGAACTCCTTTGACAGCACCGTGTTGCCGCTATCCCGCGATCTGGGTTCGTGTACCAAATCACGCAATGCCGGACTGGCCTCCACCAGTGGGTCCAAACGCTGCTTGGAGTAGGTTTTTGCCATGTCCACGGTCGGCTGACACATCAAAATCGGACCAGGCGACTGATGGATGATGTATCCAAGCCAATTGAGGCCAACTTCTGTTTTGCCTAGTTGAGAACCAGACATAAAAACAACACGTTCCACCGGTGACGATGGCGACAAACAATCCATCACCTCCCGCAGGTATGGCGTCCGGTTGGTGCGCCAGATGCCTGGTTCGCTGGAGGAAACCGACGAAAGCACCCGATGCCTGTCTGCCCACTGGGACACCAACAGCAGAGGGTCCGGCCTTAAACCACGGAAATAGGCCTGATCATACCGCTCAGCCACGCTATTACTCATCCTCTTTCTCCAAACCGGCTATCTCCTGCAGATGCTCCCGAACAAACCGCTCCAGGGTAACGCGCATAGTTCGCGTCTCCACTCCCAACTCTGCCGCCAGCGGACCAGCTACCCGATTGGGCCATGCCTCCCATGCCGCCCGCACAGCACGCCCCCGGTTGAAGGCCGCCATTTCCATCTCATCGGCATCCACCAGTTTGCCGGTTTCCACCTTCTCCCGGATCTCCAACAGACTGGCCCGTTTCACCTCGCTCTTGATTCTGGCTTTCAGTAACAATGTGGAAAGATCACCGACTGAACCGCTTGGCAAATCCACGGCAGGTATCGGTCTTGGCGCAAAGGTGGCTGGTTTGGTTGCAGGTGTGGGCGTTGGTGGCGCGGATACCACTGGCGGCACGGTTGGAGCAGGCTTTTCCTGGATAACCATCGGTGCGCTGGTCGCTGTTGGAATGGTTGTCCTCTGCAACTCCCTGGCCGGTTCCCGAATGGAGGCCAGAGCATTTTCAGCCTGAACCGTGTCTATTTTTCCATCCACCAGTTGGATAGTGCCCTGAGTCACCAGTTTGCCAACATACTGGCGGGAGAATCCCTTCTGTCGCGCCCATTCTGATTGACTGATCAACATGGCATCGACTCATATAAAAATGATTCAAAAACAATATATTATGCTTGATGATGTTCGGCAGTGTATGGCTTCATGGTGTCCAAGGAAGACAACCAACCCAAAGGAGACACCAACATGGAAACACTGAGCACCGCCCAACAAACCGTCCTCGAAGCCGCTGCCAATCGCGATAACGGATCGATCCTCCCCCTGCCCAGCCATCTCAAAGGCGGTTCCGGCAAAAAAGTGATCAAGGCGCTGCACAATCAGGGGCTGATCGATGAGATTGAAACCGACATCTGGCGCATCAACCTGGCTGGCTACCGCGCCATCGACGTCCAACCGCCCCAGGAGGTTGAAGAAGAAAACAACAGCAGCAACACCGCTGCAGACAACAAAGCCGAAGAAGAAAGCGACATCAGCAACGCTGCCGCAGACAACGAAGCGGATGCCATCACCGAAAGCGACCTGCCGGAGGAGGCCGATTTTGAAGAGGATGTCGCCACTGCAGAAAGCAAATTGGCGAACGAGGTCGAAAGCGACTCACTGACAGCACTGTTCGAAAAGATCGCCTTGGATCATCTTTTCATTGAAACCCTGCAAACCAGGAACTCCTCCCAGTCAGACTTCCACGATGTTTCGGTCTGGGGTGTCAAGAGTGCCCTGCAGGCCGCCTACAATGCCGGATTGCAGGCCAGCAAAAAGAAACCGGCAACCAAGACAATTCAAAGAGCGCCCAGGGAAAACACCAAAAAAGCAATCGTGATGGCGATGCTCAAACGGCCTGAAGGAGCCACCCTGGACCAGATCTGCGAAGCAACTCAATGGAATTTCAACACCACCAGGGGCTTTTTGTCGCTTACCAAGAAGAAAGAAGGCCTGAACCTGGAAACCTCCCGCACCAGGATGGTTGGGCCAAACAGGCAGGGATCGCCGGGTTCCTTCACCGTGTACAGAGTCGTCCAATAACGACCTGATGCCGCCGGAAGTCAATTCCGGCTGAAAGGCAAAAAAATTTGAAGAGGAAACCGAACGATGAAAGCATACGGAGTCAAACGCAAAGATTGCGGCTGCTGCCCTGGTCATGACAAATTCTCGCGAGACACGTACAATTCCCGCCGCAGCAAGAAGGCCCAGACCAAAGCGACCAAAATTGCCCACGGTATTGCCCGCGCCCGCATCAAAAATGCCATTGACCAGACTATCGCCGGCAAAGAAGATGCCTTTTTTGATGGAGTCTGACCCGGATCAGGCATCCTTCAATGCAATCCCTCTTTCTGCAGCAACATCCGCAAACGTCTTACCACCGGAACCATCCAGGTAAACGATCTTGCCCGTGGCCTGGATGAACCGCTGCACCGCCACGTCAACGTAGACCGGGCTGATCTCCACAGCATAGACCCGGCGGTGGTTAGCCTCTCCGGCCATGATCTGGCTGCCGCTGCCAGAAAACGGCTCAAAACACAGGCCGCCCACCGGCACATGTTGGCGCATCGGGATGCCAAAACACTCCAGAGGCTTGGGCGTTGGGTGTTCCGGTCGATCGTCACCAGTCAGCCCTTTAATATCCCACACCGAATACGCTGGCTCCGTATCCTCCAACTTCTCCGGCCTGTTGCCACGGATCCATCCGTAAAAGCACGGCTCGTGTTTCCACAGGTAGTGCGTCCGCGTCAAAACCGGAGAGGGTTTGTTCCAGATAATCTGCTGATGGACAAAGGCACCCATCTTTTCCCAAACACTCTCCACCATGGATTGCCGCTTGGATGCGTGCCAACAGTACCACGCGGCATGGTCCGTGATGGCATGGTCAATGGCTGCCTGGATAAATTTCTCGTACAGCTCCGGGCCCTGCTTCGAATCGTCCCAGGTGACACCATAGGTGGCTGACCAATCCTTGTTGCCATCGGTACCGCTCGTGTCTCCTCTGGCGACTTTTGCTTTCCGGTTGCTGTTTTGCGGGTGGTTGGTGCCGTCGTAATCAACCAGGTATGGTGGATCAGTTGCAAACAAGACGGCACGTTCGCCATTCATCAAGCGGATGACATCCTCTGCCTTGGTGCTGTCGCCGCAGAGCAAACGGTGCTCGCCAAGTACCCAAAGGTCTCCGGGACGGGTGACTGGGTTTTTGGGTGGTTCGGGTACACTGCTTTCATCTCCGCCGGCACCCTCCTCTGAACCATCACCTTCGCTGACCAGCATTTTGTCGATCTCGGACAGATCAAAACCGGTCATCTCCAGGTCATAGTCCATGCTCCGCAGTTCCTCCAATTCAACCCGCAGGAGATCATCATCCCACTGCGCCCAGTTGGCGGACTGGTTGGCGAGCAGACGAAAAGCCTTGATCTGGGCCTCGCTGAGATCGTCGGCCAACACCACCGGCACCTCTTCCATCCCCAATCGGCGAGCAGCCTTGAGACGCAAGTGACCGTCCACAACCATGCCATCGCTACGGGCAACTATGGGAATGCGGAAACCAAACTCACGGATGGCCCCCACCATGCGGTCTACCACCTCATCGTTCCGACGCGGATTCCTCGCGTATGGCGTCAACCGGTCCAGCGACCAATGTTCAATTTGCAGTGCCATGGGAAGTCACCCTGGAATGGAAGTGGCGGATTTTGTCAACCTTGGAGTGTTGCAATTTCAAATAGTTATTTGATCGTCCAGAAATTTTGTCAACCTGAGATTCTTGTGATTTCAAACAGTTACGGAAACAGGCATCTGGTTTGTCAACCAGATTTGTCAACCAAATTTGTAAACCTGATATTTGTCAACCAGATTTTGTCAACCTGACAAATGAAATATTTAAAATAGTTGCCAAATTTTTACGCCAATTTTGTCAACCAAGTTATTTTGCATTCCCGTCTGGCGCGGGGCTGTTTTTGTATGTTGCGCGGTTAAAAATGACCGGTATTTGCCTTCCGGTTGGGGCTTTTCCTGGTGCCTTGGCTGGTTTGTCAACCTTGTAAAAAATTCTGACGCTAGCGAAAGGCCGGGCTCGCGCGGCACCCGCTCCAAAACGGCCAGGAAGGAACCAAAAAATGGCCTGCAAGCCTCATAAATCGCATTCTGACGCTTCCTGACTCATTTTCCATCTCCGTACACAGAATGATAAAAACGCCTTATAGAGGCTTACAGAGCGACTTTTGGTGGACACCCAGGTGGACACTGGGGTGGACGGGCAGCCGGGTGGGCAGCAAGCCGGGCGGACCGACAGCGCTACACCAGGGATAATCAGGTTGCCTGTCACGGCACCTCAGGTTGCTGACAGCAGAACCTCAGGTTGCCAAATGCGGAACCTCAGGCCGCCTATCACGGCACCTCAGGTTGCTGACAGCAGAACCTCAGGTTGCCTGTCACGGCACCTCAGGTTGCCTGTCACGGCACCTCAGGTCGCTGACAGCAGAACCTCAGGTCGCTGACAGCAGAACCTCAGGTTGCCGACAGCGGAACCTCAGGTCGCTGACAGCAGAACCTCAGGTCGCCTGTCACGGCACCTCAGGTCGCTGACAGCAGAACCTCAGGTCGCTATCGGCAGAACCTCAGTCCGCCTGTCACGGCACCTCAGGTTGCCTGTCACGGCACCTCAGGTTGCCTGTCACGGCACCTCAGGTCGCTGACAGCAGAACCTCAGGTTGCCGACAGCAGAACCTCAGGTCGCTGACAGCAGAACCTCAGGTCGCCAATGGCGGAACCTCAGGTAAAACTGTGCACGCTTTTTGATGGGAGACAGGAACAATCAGTCCGCTGTCGCGGAACCTCAGTCCGCCGACGGTGGCAACTCAGTCCGCTGGCGGCGGAACCTCAGTCCGCCGACGGTGGCAACTCAGTCCGCTGGCGGCGGCACATCAGTTCGCCGACAGTGGCACGACAGGAACAATCAGTTGGCCGACAGGCTGGCAATCAGAAAAAAATCAGTTCGCCGACAGTGGCACTCAGTAAACGATCAGTTGGATGGCAGTGGCACCTCAGGTCGCTGACAGCGGAACCTCAGGCCGCCGACTGAAACAATCAGGCCGCCGACTGCAACCGCTCAGCAGCGGATCATCACATGCTCCGTTCAACTGGCCTTGGCACTTTTTTTACCACCCAGGCCAGTGCGGCGAATTAACACAACACACACAATCCGGTATCAATTTTGATATTTTGTGTTTTTTATTGAGGAGGTTGAAATATGGATCAAACAATGACCAGAACAGAAATTGTGGATGCTGTTGCCCTCCAGATAGGTGTCACAGATAAAACAGCGTTGATCATCGTGAAAACAGTGCTTGAGACTATCCGCGCAACATTGGAAACCGGTGAGCAGGTCAAAATTTCCGGCTTTGGCAATTTCAGTGTGCGCAGCAAAGTCCCTCGACGTGGCCGCAATCCAAAAACCGGAGAAGAGATTGAAATCACCGCTCGCACGGTGCTGACTTTCAAACCAAGCAATATTTTGCGGAATCGGGTGATGGTTGGTACCAGCAATTGACCGTGATGAGCCCCAACCATTCCTGGCTGGGGCTCCATCAGGTCCTTCCTTTCCGACTGCACGGGAAGAAAGATGTGCGCAACCGCGCACGTCATCCAGGAGCCCTAAATTGGCTCCCGGCAGTCAGCCATGATGCCGCATGGACTGACATTCAAGAAAACCACTCACCGAGCCGTCGCCAGCGCCTGCCGTATTGCTTCCCGGAACCGCTGCGGAAAACGACTGAGCGCCACATTGCGTACCGTCTCCCGAAACCCAAAGCGTGGCCGGAGCCGAACTTGCCGGGCAAAGACGTACATCAACGTCAACCGGGTGCGGCGTCCCCTGCCGGTACGTTTCCACAGCGCCATCGTTTTTGAACCATGGGTGATCGGCGCAATGAAATAGCCGGGCTTGGTCAACAACGCCGCCGGAAAGCGCGACGGCCTTGTCACCGCTGTGGGTGTTGGCCGTGCGCCTACCGGCACACCCAGCGAGTCACCAAACGGAGATGTTTTTTCGCCGCCGGTTTCCTGCTGGATCATGAACTCATCCTTGACCACCACCGTGCTCTCCAGTTTGTTTGGTGTGGCCGGAACGATGCGGATGCCTTTGGCCACCCACCCAGTGCGAATGGTGAACCGCTCCGGCAACTGCCGTCTGATTTCTTCCTGCGCATCTTGCGCCGTTTGGGTCAGCGCCTTGGCAGCCGCAAACCGTATCTGCTTTTCCATATCGACCAATGTGCGTTTGAACGCCGACTGATCAAACTTGATGGTGATCACAACCAGTCCAGTACACGGCGACTGCCGGTAGCACCCTCCTTGTCTGCCTGGTACTTCCCTGCCACCAGCACCGGCAGCAGGGAAAGCACAATCAGCAGCACAATCGACAACGGCACCAGCAACGTCACCATCGCCGCCAGTACAGTAAAAACACCTACATCCATCATTGTCTCCTCTTCCTGGTTATTGCTTTGAACTCCACCATGTCATGAACGCGCCAATGCCAGCGGCAATGGCCGAGAGCCAAAGCAGAATGCCGCCGATCCATTTGGCCAACGTGACGGCGCTGCGGGTGGTCGACCACGCCTGAACCAGTCCATCGATGGAGAGAATCAGGCCACTCAGTTTGGCATCGATCTCCAACAGCTTGTCGTGCGTATTGGCCATTTCCTCTTGAATCTCCCTGGTGTGGTCCATCTGATCCCGGACTTCAGCCTCCAGGACCGCCAAACGCTCTGCCAACGGGCAGACCTGATGCTCTCCGCAGTTCATCGGAGTTCTCCTTGTGGTTGAATGCCCTGCAGAGCCTTACTGACTCCGAGGGGAAGTGTTATTTTCGGACAGCAGCACTCCCGCCAGAGAAGCAAGTCCGCCGACCACCTGCAGGGTGGTGTTGACCGTGGCGGTGGGATCATGTCCGGTGAAGATGGCAACACTGGCGGCCAAGGCGGCCCAGGTTGAGGGTTCCCGGAAACGTTGCAAAACAGTTGAAGCGGTCAGTGCCATGGTAGTCTCCAAAGTCAGTAGGTCCAAAGAGCCGGTCTGGGATAGCCAGAGCCGGGCGGAATTGTGTCCAGATGGATGAAACGTTTTTCGGGTGGCCCCTTCTGGCTGAGGCCAATGCCGGTGAATCCTTGTTGGAGGGCCAACGTCAGCAGCCGGTGGGCGTCAGCACCGGCAACCAGAACATCCACTGCCTTGCCGGTGGTGTGGGGACCTGCTGCGCCGGTCTCAGATACTTGGGTGTTGTGCGCCGGACAGCGATAGCCGGACGACACCGGCATGGGCTTACCATACGCCATGCGCAATTTTTCAAGCGCCAGCATAAAGTCTCCATCCATCTCCAGCCGACCACAGCCACAATGGCACTGCAGTTCTGCCTCGGAAAAATGTGGCCAAGGAGTGTTTGTCATGGCATCTCTCCCATCGTGTTGCGCCAACTGCTGAGGTATTGTTCGACGGTGCCTTGTCCGAGTGGCGTGTTGTACCACCGCTTCCAGTAGGCAGCCTGGCCGGCAATGTCACCGGCAGCAGGCAGTGGATCAGAACATCTGAGGTAATGCACCCGACACATCGCGCAGGCGTAGGCCAGATCCCAAACCATGCGCGTCGCCTCCGGTTTGGTATACGGACCCAACACGTTCAGACCCAGCTTGACCCGACCATTCAGGAAATTCGTCCAGATGTCGTCATGAGTGGTGCGCTCCATTTGCCAAACGCCCATCGCAGGGCCGCCGCCTATCTGCTGCAGGTAGTGCAGGGCTGACTCCTGGATGGCCGTGCCGAGCAGAAGCTCTTCGGCGGCTTCGCTCCACAGATCAAGGCGACGCAGGGTTGGCCGGATGATCAGGCTGCGGAATTGTTGCGGGTTCAAACCATTCATCGGTGTAATCTCCACTGCGCGTCGTCTGATTAAACTGCCGTCACCGAGCGCGAACCGCGCCCATTTCTTGAACTGCTCTTTCACGGCCTCCAGGCCACCTTGAAACCATTCTGACCGTCGGCCTTCCCAGAAATGCTGGTATTGAACCGGCTGCATGGTTGCTGCGTCACCTACAACAACCACGACATTTGCCGGAGAGAATCGAGTGATTCTCTCGTACATCAGCCGTTGCCCAGTGCTGAGATTGGCTGTGGGCTTCCACTCCAACATAAGAAACCGCCCACTGATTTCGACGATTCCATCCACGTCACCCATCTGGATGTTGTCCGGGAAACATTCGGCAAACACTTCGATTTTTGGGCGTTTCTTGATATTGAAACATCCCCTGGTTGCGCAATCCCAGCGCATTGGATTTTCTCCAGCCATTGGTTGTCTCCTCAACGCTGACGGGCGGTGCAAAGAAAACCATGCAATCGGCATCAAAAGACTGCTTGAACTTCTGCGCACGTTGCCCAAAATAAAAAAACGCACTCCCACACACCGGACTGGATGCCTTGGCCGTCTCGTTGTAGAAATGCACCCGTCCCCGCGTGAAGGCCACGGCGGATGCCATAGAACAGAGTTTGTTGAACCATTTGGTGTCCGTCCTGCTATCCACCAAGACAACGGCCTGCTTTGTCTCTCCCGCTGCAACCTGATCCAGCAATTTGTCAACGAACTGGTCTATCAGGCCGCGAGCATAGGGAGGATTCAGCCAGACGTTGCCTGGCCAGTCGTATTTCAGGCCATCTCGCTCCTGGTCGTGCCAGTCGTCGGCCTGCACCATGCGTTGGGCCACATAGTGCGACGCCGGGTCGACATCAATACTGCCCATAACTGTTCTGGCCATTTCGATCCACTTCGACGGCGTGTACCACTCGTTGACACCGCTTAGACTGGCCATCGCCGCCTGCCCACCAGATTTGAGCATCTTCAGATTTTTGATCGTCCTGGCTATTTCTCTCTTTGGCAGTTCAAGAATCTGTTGTTGCTCCTCCGGGGTGAAATCCTGGATCTGTTTGGCACGGAAAATGGTCAACTGACCATCAAACAGCGCGTCTACCAATGCGGGCGAATCCATGCGGATTCCAGCGGCATGGTAGCGGAGCACTTCTTGTCGCAGAGCACGGAACGCATCCAGGAAACGAATTTTCCATTTGATGGCCTCTTCACCTTGGAACCCCATCACCAAAAGAGTAAATCCGTCCTCTGTCAAATTGAACATTGGCAGCCTCCGACCACTCGGATCCAGATAGTCACTGGGCGGAAAGTTCCGCTCAGTGAACCACACCGGACACTCCTTTTTTAGGTTCCGAATTGCCTCAAGAACGTCCTTGTGAAGCTTTCCAAATTTCTCGGCCACCTCCTTCGACGAAACGATGGCATTCCCGTTGATGAACGAGACGTGGATTTTAGGCACATCCATTTCGGAGATTGGCCTGGGTAACCTATTTTTGGTTTTGGGGAGAACGGCGGTGGCATCATGCATTGGCATCCCTCCCAGGAACCATATCCCAGAGAAAAAGCAGAACGTCGTTCACACTGTATGCAGGAAAGTTGTGCAAAGAATCATGAAATGCAGTCCATGATTTCGTATGCCTTTCGACAAATGAAATGTAATCTGCTATATCTCTCCTTGGTACATCACTGGACGCCAAACACGTATCAACCAATATCCTAAAATCTCTTTTCCTTTTCGTTTCAAATTCTCTCGATGACATGAAATCACCTCCAAAGGCCTCCCGGCGTTGGCACACCCGGGAGGAAGCGGGGATCGCTGGAAGCGATCGCCAGGAGGCCTCGGAAGGTCCGGCAGATCTCTTCCTCCAGAAACAAACGCCCCGTGCCACCGGGGCAACAAAAAAGCCACGCAATGGCGGCTGTGGGTTTGCGGCAACAAAAAACCCGTCGCGAGTTTCCCCGGACGGGATTTGGTGAGCGGGTGCATGGGCAGATGTGATTACCGTGCGCGTGCTTTCCCAATCATAGTGAAAATTGTAGCAGATTCTGTCAAATCTGCTTCATGTAAAGTTGTTGCAACAAGCTGTTGCAACAAGAAATCTATCCAATACTGGCAACCAATTGATTGATCTCAAATCATACTGAACAGATCAACCGTTTCAGGTGACAACTGTCACCTGGGAGCTGGTATGCCTGTCACTTTTGTCACCTATTTTCCTCGCCAGTCGTGCAGCACGTTGTTTCAGTGTCACCTGAGACAACCCTTCCATACCGAAAGCATCCCTGTATGCCGCGCTCGCATTTCCCGTTCGAAGATATACCCGGCGAAAAGTATCCTCTTTGCTTTCACCCAACTGAGTAACTCGTCTGCTTGCGTTGATGGCAGATGCGATGGTCATCAAAGCGGCTACCCATGACCTCCACGCCTTGGCCCGACTCATCCCAACCTTGGCGCAGATCATCTTGCGCGGCACCCCCTCGGCGTGCATCCAAACCAAACGCGCCTGATCCGGTTCCAGCCAATGGAGCCAATGCAGTGCCTCGTCCATCCGGGTGATAGCCTCCGGCGTGGGAGGTCCAGACTGCAGTTCGGGTGTCTCCTGACCCAACACCTCACCCATATCCCGCACGATTTCCGGCCAACTGCTGCCGTAGCCACTCGGCTTCAGCCTGCTAACACGCAGCTTTTTCAGAGTACTGGCCGCTTCCTGCATCCGGTCAGATACCATTTTGGGAACCCATCTACCGTCCATACTGCACCTCCTTCGCCGCTTGCTGCCCGAATAGCTTTTTGGCCAGATGTTTCACCATCTCCTGCTCTGGCCAACTCAGTCGCCTGTCATCAATGGCCACCACCAAAATGCCGTGGCTGTGCCATCCCTCCCTCCTTTGCTGCTCTGGATCTGCCTTGTGCGGAATGAGCCGCGACAAACAAGAGCGTGGTTGCTGTGGTCCACCAGTCATGGCATCACCTCCTCGTCCAAAACCAAATGCAAAATGGCAAGAGCATCAGCAGCGTTGTCGTCGCAGGGTCTGTGCCCCTTGCGCCGCATAGCCTCCATCACTTCAGCCTTGGAAGCGTTGCCCTTGCCGGTCGCATGCCGCTTGATGGTACCGACCGGAACACCACGGTACGGGATCTCGTTCTGTTCGCCCCATGCCGTCAGGTGGGCCAGAAAGCCACCGTAGACATGGGCGGCTGTCACACCAGCATGGGCGCGTACCTCTTCGAACCAAATCGCCCGTATCGGACCGGCAAACCTGATGACTTCATCCAGCCAGTGTTTGAAGCGGACGAAGGCCATCCCTCCTCCCTCGAATCGACCCGGCTTGAACTCCACGGTGCCACTGGTGATGGTCCCATCTGTCTGATACAGGGCCCACCCCATTTTGCTGCCCAAATCCAGGGTGAGGATTGTCCCTTCCCCTGGAGTGCCCTTGTGGGGCAAAGTTGCTACAGCCATATCCATCTCCTTCCTGTTGTGATGTGGTCAGGGTGGCGACGCGACCCGCCAAGATCATCGTCGCCACCCGTTATCCACAATTTATTCGCTGCCATTTTCCACCCACTCACTGCATACAGCTTGTGCGTACATATCCGAACATGCAGTCGACCGGTGTCAGATCCTTCTCACCACCCAACAATCCAACCAAACGAAGGCTGCGCCCGTTGGGACCGTGAACCAAACCAAAAGCGGCGATCGGTTCCGACTCTGCTTCCATTCCGTTCGAAAATACTGCGTACCAGTTCGGTGGAGCCGATAGCAGTTGATACAGCTTCATACCTCCAGCCGAGGTGTGTACATCGATTCCTTGCATGGCCTGTTCTCCTGAATGACGGTTGGCGATTTTCATTGGTGAAAAATTTCCGATACGCATCCCTGTGGTGTCCCCGATAAACCATGGGATGCGCCTCGCGCTTGCGCGTGGATCCCCGACCAGGGATGGGGTACCGCGTAGCGGGTACCCCTCCCGTAGGGAGGGGGTTACACCACCGGATCTGGAATTATTTATAACTCATTGTTCTACAATCCCTTTTTTCCAGATCCGCAGATCCGATTTCCAGATCCGAATCGGATCTGGAATCTGGCGTAACTTGTTGATATTCTTACAATCCAGATCCGAAAAAATTCCAGATTTGATTGGCACAGATTCTGCAAAAATCAATTTTGTGTAGAATAGGCATAGTTTTCATCCGGTATTGACACCTCATCCTGGTAGATCCATACCTCTGGATTCTCGACTGGTAACACCGCCCCGGACCGAAGATCCTTGAAGTGAGTCGGCAGTACGGGTACAGGGCTTTTTTCTCCATATTCGGATCCCAACATCATCCCTTCAACGCAGAGATATCCAAATTTTGAGCGGTTTGCCGATGGCAGACTGTAATCCTGTGAATTGCGAAAAAATTTCAAATAGCCATTGGTTGCCAATACGTTGATGCGCTTCGTGATTGTGTCGCTGCCGCCAAGACCCGCTTTATTCTCGAAATGCTCGGAAAACTGGCTCGGGGTATAGGCTCTGCCTTGCAGGGCCTCGTCGTAGATCAGTTGCAGGATGACATCGTGTTTTCGTCGGCGTTCAGCATCCAACTTTTCGCCGATGCTCTGCCGGACCAAGCGTTCTTCCACGTGGTCAATTTCCACCCAACGGCCCTCCCGCTTGTCCACAAACATGGGCGCGATGCCAGGCCCGTTGCGCAGTTCGAAATGGAGCATCCGTTCCGAGTTGTTCTCATCCGGGCGGTGCATGAGGATGCCGCTGGTGTAAAATCCCCGTAGGCTCCCCGCGCCACTCAGAAAGCGGAAGGGGTCTTCCTTCAACTGCTTTTTGTCGATCTTGCTGGTGTGATGGCAAAGAATCAGTCCCGTTTCCGGATGGATCGCCTCACGGATGACTTCCAGCCGTTCTTGCAGGAAAAACAGCATGGCACTGTTATCGTTTTCTCCCCCGCCATCTGGACCACCATCAAAGACGTTCCGGATGGGATCCACGCAGATGATGTCCGGAGGGGTAGAAAAAAAAAAGCTCTTGATGGTAG
>PDZU01000176.1 GCA_002753095.1 Magnetococcales bacterium | reverse complement strand
GGGAGGGGGGGGACGGGGGCGGTCATGGTTACGCTCCGTGGGTTGGGGCCGGGGACAAAAGGCGATACTGTTCGGCTTTATGCTGGATAAAGTTGCGCCAACCAGGATCCTGCAGCGCTTCGGCGACGGTAAAAATATCCTTGTCGCCCCGCCCAGACAGATTGATGATGACCACTGCCTCCGGGTCGGTCTCTGGCAGTTCGCGCAAAGCACAGGCCACGGCGTGGCTGGACTCCAATGCGCCGATGATCCCCTCCTGGCGCATCAGCAATTGCAGGGCGGCCACCACCTCCGTATCGACGGCGGCGGCAAAGCGCACCCGTCTGGTCTGGCTGTAATGGGCCAGAATGGGGGAAACCCCCACATAATCCAGCCCCGCCGACACCGAATAGGTGTCGCGCATCTGACCGTCTTCATCCTGCAGGAAATAGGTTTTATAGCCATGGGCCACACCGATGGTGCCCGCTCTGGAGGCGATACGGGCGGCATGGCGACCGCTTTCCAACCCAGCTCCCCCCGCCTCGACACCTACCAGGGTGACCTCTGGATCGTTGAGAAAGGCTTGAAAAATACCCAACGCATTGGAGCCTCCCCCGACACAGGCATAGATATGGGAGGGCAATCTTCCCTCCTGCTGCACAATTTGCGCACGGGCCTCCTCGCCGATGATTGATTGAAACCAGGCGACCATGGTCGGGAAAGGGTGGGCGCCGCAGGCGGTTCCCAGCACATAATGGGTATCATCCATGCTGCCGACCCAGTCGCGCAGCGCCTCGTTGATGGCATCCTTCAGGGTGCGTGTGCCGGAGGTGACCGGAACGACTGTTGCGCCCAGTTGCTCCATCCAGAAAACGTTGGGCCGTTGTCGTTCCACATCTTCCGCCCCCATATAGATGGTGCATTCCAGCCCCAAGCGGGCGGCCATGGTGGCGGTAGCCACACCGTGTTGACCGGCGCCGGTTTCGGCGATGACCCTTTTTTTGCCCATGCGGCGTACCAGCAGCCCTTGCCCCATGACGTTGTTGGCCTTGTGGGCGCCGGTTTGGTTGAGATCCTCCCGTTTGATGTAGACCCGACGGGCAAACTGGCGCGACAGGTTTTCCGCCAGCGTCAGCGGGGTGGGGCGTCCAGAAAAATTGGCCATCAAGGCAAGATAGCTCTGCCAAAAGTCGGGATCGTCACGGGCCTCTTCGTAGGCGCGGGTCAGTTGCCGAAAAGTCTCATGGAGTATCTCTGGTATGAATGCCCCGCCGAAGGGGCCATAATATCCCGTTGCCATGGTGATCATTGTCCTAAGAGAGCCTGTGGATCGAGGGAAAAAAAGCCGTCTGTGCAGAGGGTGCCTTCTGGGTGGCCGGTTTATCGTTCACGTAGTGCATTGGCTTTGGCCTTGAGAATGGGTTTGAGCAGGTAATCCAGCACACTTTTTTTGCCGGTCAGAATATCGGTGGTGGCTACCATGCCGGGAATGATCGGCAGGGGGCGTTCCGGGGTGCCCAGGTGGTTGACCTGGGTACGTACCAGGATTTTAAAAAAGCTTTCACCTTTTTCGTTGGCGATGGCGTCGGCGCTGATCTGCTCCAGGTGTCCCACCAGACCGCCATAGATGGAAAAATCGTAGGCGGTAAACTTGACCATGGTTTTTTGGCCGGGGCGCAGGAAGGCGATGTCGGCGGGGCGGATCTGGGCCTCCACCAGCAGCGAATCATCCAGGGGCATGATTTCGACCAGATCCATGCCGGAGCGGATCACCTGACCGATGCTGTGTACCCGTACCCGGATCACGGTGCCCCGTACCGGGGAGCGGATGGCGGTGCGGCGTACCCGATCCTGCAGGCCGGTCAGCGATTCGGTCAGTTGATTGAGTTCGGAACGCACTTCATTCAACTCCAACTGCGCCTTGGAGCGGAAGGTGATGGTTGGATCCTTGACCTTGATTTTGGCCTCTTCCAACATGGAACGGGTGCGTGGGATGGTCAGGATGGTGGTTTCCAGGTTGCCTTCCAGTTCGGCCACTTCGCGTCGCATGCGCAACAGTTCCACCTCGGACATGATCCCTTGCTTGACCATGGGTTCGGTCAGGTGCAACTCTTTGCGCGACAGTTCCAGGCGATGACGCAACTGTTTTTCGGTGGCAATCAGGCCGTTGAGTTCGTGTTGGCGCTGTTCGACCTGGTTTTCCAGCATGCTGACCGTGGATTTCAGCTCTTTTTTGTGGGATTCAAAAAATTTTTCCTCGTTACCGGCCAGTTCGGGTTTTTCTTCGAGCACCACCTTCGGAATGCGCAGTGCGGCATCGTTGGCTTCTGCTTCCAGACGGGCGGCGCGGGCGGTCAGACCGAGAAATTTGGAGCGACTCTCCCGGAACGAGGCCTGGAACTGGGTGTCATCAATATTGAGCAGCACCTGATCCTTGTTGACAATTTCGCCTTCAGAAGCCGACATTTCCGCCAGGATGCCCCCTTCCAGGCTTTGCACCACCTTGACCTGACCGGAGGGCACCACCTTGCCAAAGCCCACGGTCACCTCATCCAGGTCGGCCATGGAGGCCCAAACGATGGTGATGCCAAGGAAGAGGGCAATCAGGAAGAGCAGCATGTGGGCGAAAGGATGGGCCTGGTTTTGCCGGGCTGCATCGGCTTCCGACATGAACTGACTGTTATCCCATTGATCGTTCATGGTGTGCTTCCTGGGTGGCGCGTGGCAGGCGACATGGGTGTGGCTGGTTTGAGCTGTCCAGAGGTCATCTGTTGAATCACCTCCTGGCGTGGACCATCCAGCATGACTTTACCCTCTTCCAGCACGATGACCCGATCCACCAGCGGCAGCAGGGAGGCGCGATGGGTGATCAGAATCACGGTA
>PDZU01000085.1 GCA_002753095.1 Magnetococcales bacterium | reverse complement strand
GGTCGAAAAACAACCCGCAACGGAGAACCCAAACCATGAACATTGATGTGCTGAAACAGGTGGCAATGCTGCCGGGCATGTCGTCGGAGGAATTGAAGGCGACGTGGAGAAAACTGTGCCAATCAGAGCCGCCCCCCTACAACCGCACCATGCTGGTAACGCGACTGGCCTACCGCATCCAGGAACTGGCTCATGGTGGCCTGTCGGCTCAGACGGAAAAGCGCATGTTCCGCATGGCAACCGATGACCCGCCGCAGGAAAAACGCAAACTGCCGGGTGACAAAATCCTCCCTGGCATCCGCCTGGTGCGGGAATGGAAAGGTGTCGAGCATTGTTGCACCGCCTTGGCCGATGGTGGCTTTGAATATCTTGGCCGACGCTTCGGCAGTTTGTCGGCGGTGGCCAACGCCATTACTGGCACGAAATGGAATGGAAATGTGTTTTTCGGGATCAAAAAGCAGGGAGAAAAACAGTGACAAAACGATCAGTTGCACCTACAACCACGACACGCTGCGCCATCTACTGTCGCAAGTCCACCGAAGAGGGTTTAGAGCTGGACTTCAACAGCCTGGATGCCCAGCGGGAAGCCTGCGAATCCTACATCGCCAGCCAGAAAGGTGAAGGCTGGGTTCTGGTGGCCGATCATTACGACGATGGTGGCTTCTCCGGCGGCAACCTGGAACGTCCATCGCTGAAAAGGCTGATGGCAGACATTGCCGCAGGTAAAATCAACGTCGTCGTGGTCTACAAAATTGACCGACTGACACGCTCTCTCATGGACTTCGGCAAGCTGGTGGAGGTGTTTGACAAGCACGGCGTCACTTTCGTGAGTGTCACCCAATCCTTCAACACCACGACATCCATGGGCAGATTGACGTTAAACATTCTGCTCTCCTTCGCGCAGTTCGAGCGCGAAATTTCCGCCGAGCGCATCCGCGACAAGTTCGCCGCCTCCAAGAAAAAAGGCATGTGGATGGGTGGCCACCCACCTCTCGGCTACGACGTGGTGGAACGCAAGCTGGTGATCAACCAACCGGAAGCCGAAACGGTGCGCACCCTCTTTCGCCGGTTCATCGAAACCGAGTCGGTTGTCACGCTGCTGAAGGAACTGGCCGCATCCGGCACCGTCGGCAAATATGGCAGAGAACTCGACAAGGGTGCGATCTACCGCATCCTCGGCCATCACGTCTACGTCGGCGAAGTGGCCTACCACGGCGAAATCTACCAGGGTGAGCATCAGGCGATCATCGATCGGGAGACCTGGGACAAGGCACATGCCATCCTGGCCACCAACAACCGCCAGGGCGATCGCACCGAACGGGTGCAGTCACCCACCCTGCTCAAAAACATCATCCGCTGCCAGCATTGCAACCGCGCCATGAAGCCGACCTTCACCAAGAAGAATGGCCACGAGTACCGTTATTATACCTGCCAAGCAGTGGCAAAAGGCGGTGCCGAAACTGTTTGCAGCGTGCGCAACGTCGTCGCCGGTGAGATCGAGGCGGTGGTGATGTCGCAGGTGCGCAACATGATCAAACTACCGGAACTCATTGTCAAGACTTGGGAAGCGCACGATCAGATTCACGAGCGCGACGTGGCCGATGCCCTGCGGCGACTGGATCCGGTCTGGGAGGAACTCTTCCCGGTGGAGCAGCAACGCTTGGTGCATTTGCTCATCTCGCAGGTAAATGTGAGCAAGGGCGGCATCAAGGTGCATCTGCGCGCCGAAGGGATCGACACCCTGGCGCGTGAGCTGAACTGCCTGCGCAATGAAGCGGTGGTGGCATGAACAACACGATCAGTGCCGAATGGAGCCGGGACAAAAAGGAGATCATCGTCAGCATCCCGATGGAATTGCGTCGGCGCGGTGGCCGGAAGAGCATCATCATGCCAGAAGGCATTGAACTGCCAGCGGTTGCACCAAAAGATGAAACGCTGGCAAAATTGCTATCCAAAGCGCATCTCTGGCTTCGGCAGTTGGAGAGTGGTAAAGTGGCCACCATCTCCGAGTTGGCTGAGCGGGAAAATCTGGACAACTCCTACGTCGCCAAGGTGATGCGGCTCACGCTGCTGGCACCAGACATCGTGGAGCTGATTTTGGACGGGAGACAGCCGGAGGTGATGACTTGGCGGGAGTTGGCCAAACCGTTTCCGGTGGAGTGGCCGAAGCAGCGGCGGTTGTGGGGGATTGGGTGATGGTGGTCGGTGCGGCTGCCGACATCCGTATCGGCAACGCACCTTGTCCACGAGAGCCGTCGATGGGAAGCGACTCCCGCAAACAGGCGACATTGTATTGCAATGCCTCAACAACAGAAAGGATGCATTTCCCAACCATCCAAAATGAGGCCGGTTCATGAAAACAGGTGCAGTTTGGGTTTCCGACGGTCACGGCAGGTACAACTCTCCTGCTGGCCCCAAGGGAAACATGGGTGCCCAGGTGATCTCCCAGGGGTGACCGTCTGGGTCGGCGAAATAGGCCGTTCGTCCACCCCATGCGGTATCGGTGGCGGCTTGCAGGAGCGTGGCCCCATGCACCAACACGACAGTCAGTTCCCGGTCTACATCTTCACGCAATGCGACATTGATGCCCAGGGTGATTCCGCCCGGCCTCGGTTTGGCCTCCGTCAGACCTGCATCCGCCAGCAAGGCCGCCATGGGGTACAAGGCAACCGCCATGCAACCGGTCTGGAAAAAGCAGACCTGCTCACAACTGGCTGTCGATGCCTTCCAACCCAGGCTTTCGTAGAAGGCACGCGCCCGGGTGAGATCCTGAACGCCGAGCGTGACAAGGGAAAGACGTTGCTCCATGGTGGCCGTTCCTACATGGTGGGTAGCCCAGGGATTCTCTTCTACCCGCGCCAGGGTGTTGACCTCCTCCGCTACACTACTCTCCATTCTGGCCATTCTGGTGTGTTTGATCAATCTCAATGTTAGCAGCCGATTGCCCACCGGGCTACACACCACAACCACCAAAAAAAGGCAGTGCATACCCCGGTGAAACGGTTAGAATTTCTCAAATTCCTTGTCGTCAGCACCCATATCCAAGGCAGCACCACCACTCTTTACAGCAGATTTACGAGCAACAACATGCACTACCGGTTCCTTCCTCTGGTGATGAGCAACCTGGACTAACTTTCCCGCCGGCTTCAGCATGGCAGTATTCGACTGCTGCTTTTTGGCTGGCATCTTGACTGCGTGAGCCTGTTGACCCAAATTGAAAAAGGAAATGGCCTGTAACATCACATCCGCCTGTGCGCTCAGTTCTTCCGCCGTCGCCGCCATCTCCTCCGATGCTCCAGCATTTTGTTGAATCACCTCATCCAATTGTTGAATCGATTGATTGATCTGCCCCGCTCCTTGATTTTGCTCCTGACTAGAAGCATTGATCTCTCGGATCAACTCGGCGGTTTTCTGTATATCTGGCACCAGCATGTTGATAATTGAACCCGCTTTTTCAGCCACCCCCACACTGGTTGAGGACAACTGACTGATCTCCCCGGCTGCAGACTGGCTGCGTTCTGCCAGTTTGCGAACCTCAGCGGCCACCACGGCAAAACCCTTGCCATGTTCACCCGCCCGGGCCGCCTCGATGGCAGCGTTCAGGGCCAACAAATTGGTCTGACGGGCAATCTCCTCGATGATGCCAATTTTAGACGCAATTTCCTTCATCGCATGCACGGCTTGTGCAACGGCATTCCCCCCTTCCTCGGCATCTCTGGCAGCCTTCTGCGCAATACTCTGGGTTGTATTGGCATTGTCGGAGTTTTGGGCGATATTGGACAACATCTGCTCCATGGATGAAGAAGTCTCCTCAATGGAAGCCGCCTGTTCGGTGGCACCTTGAGAAAGGGTTTGTGCAGAAGTGTTCAACTCCTGGCTACCAAAGGCCACATGATCTGCTGCACTCCTCACTTCACTGACCACTCGACGCAAATTCTCCACCATACGGCCCATGGCACCCATTAGCAGGCCGATCTCATCCCGATTGTTGGCATGTACATGCGGATCTTGTGTCAAATTACCACTTGCCAGTTGGTCTGAAAGCAGGACTGCTTCGGCCAGTGGCCTGGTAATGCCACGGGCAATACGCCACGCAATCAATGCCGCGACCATGATCGCCCCTATCATGATGGTCAGGGTGAGCTTCAAGGCGTCCTGTTGCATCCTATCGGCATTGCTTACAAATGCCTCTGCCTTATTGCGTGAAAATTCCAGAATGACATCGACAGAGTTACTGCACTGCTCCACCAAGGCAGCACCACGGGTTTTGGTTATCTCTGCGGCCTTGGACCGGTCACCGGCCTTCATCAAACGGATGACCTCATCCCGAATGGGTTTCCACTCCCTGAAAAAACGTTCAGCCTCTTCGACCTTGATCTTGTC
Organism: Magnetococcales bacterium; assembly: GCA_002753095.1. GTDB lineage: Bacteria > Pseudomonadota > Magnetococcia > Magnetococcales > Magnetaquicoccaceae > Magnetaquicoccus. The sequence continues at coordinate 9,042 of PDZU01000085.1, read as the reverse complement.
TCCCAAAAACCGCTCCTTCACGATCTTGAACCCGTCATAAACCCGAGATTCAAGTTCGTCCACCTTCCGGGCAGCTGCTTCAATGCTCTCCACATTCTGGGCCAATGCCACATCCTTCATGGAGCGATGCATTCGGACAAGGTTGGCATCAATCCGCAGCATCTCGGTGTTGACGGTAAAGGGATGTCGGTAGAACCGCTCGATCTGTTGAGAAAGTCCACCTATCGTATTGACTGCGATCAAGCCAAGCACAGCCAGCAGGATGGTTAACAAACCAAACCCCAAACCGAGACGAATCCCTATTTTCATATTGCTCATCATCGACTTGCCTCCTCATCCTAACCATATCTGCGCGAGGATTGCGCCAAACCAATCTCCAACTCCATTGCGTAGATGCTAAACAGAATTACGTTAAATTACAAGTAACTATTCAGAGCCTGTCGCAAAACAGGGTGCAACCGCCTAGCGTCTGGTAGAATTGGCATCATCGATCGTGCAGGATCAGGAGGAATCGATGGCGGGATTTTTCAGAGAGCCGGATCGGCGGCAGATGCATCTTTTACCGGTGGATATGCTGGAGTGGGTGGGGGAAAAAGGGACAAAATGGCTGCATTGATGGCAGAATTCTGCCTTTCTGGAAGCAGAAAACTGGATGCGTTGTCGCAAAAGTCACCACGAAACGTCATTGACTGCTGTAACGACCTTCTAGGGCACAAAAAGGCTGCTTCGGACATGTTCTTGGCCGTATGGTTTGTGACCTGACAGAGAAATGGAGCCATCGCGATTCGCCAGCCAAAAAACCGAAGGCTGGTACTAATGGGTGCGTTTGTTACCCGTCTGGCTGATTCCAACCCTATCGGCCAGTTCCTTCTGGGTGAGTTTGGCGGACTTCCGTGCCGTCACAATTCGTTCGCTGAAATTCATGGTTGGCTCCCTTGGTCAACACGACGACGCATTTCCTGACCGGGCTTGAAAAACATGACACGCTTTGCCTCCACCGGCACCTGCTCACCAGTCTTTGGATTGCGGCCTGCCCTTGACTGTCGCTGCTTCAGGCCAAAGCTGCCAAAACCTCGCAACTCAACTCGTTGGCCGATCTCAAGCGAATGGGCAATGGAGCCAATAATGGTCTCGACAGCGGTTTCAGCATCCCTGCGTACCAATCCGCACTGGTGGGCAACGAGGGTGATCAATTCCGATCTGGTCATGCGGCTACTCCAGATATCCTTCTGACTCAAACATTAATGGAAAACAGAGCAAACCTTATCAGATTCATGGAGTTGTCACAATGGCAACTTGGAGTCATGGACAACAAGTAGCGTCAATGCGCTCATTGAACGTCATCACTGGCCTCCGTTATTCAACCGACCTCCATGAGCAGCCGCTAGGTTGATGACGCTCATCAACTGTTCTCGGCGAATTGGCTTGGTCAAATGCTGGTTACAGCCTGCAGTTAGAATCGCGGCAGACTCATCAGCCATAGCATGGGCAGTCAGGGCCACGATGTCCATGGGGGGCAGGCCGTTTGCCACCTCCCAAGCGCGGATCCGCTTGGTGGCCTCGTAACCATCCATCACCGGCATCTGGATGTCCATCAACACCAACCCGTACCTCTTGGCCTGACACATACCCACTGCTTCGCTACCATTGACCGCCATCTCCAGTCGGTGGTCACTCTTGCGCAGAAACGCTTTGATGAGTAGCCGGTTGTCCTCGGAATCGTCCACCAACAGAATATCCAGGATGGTTAACGACTGCTCTACATCTGGCGTCGCGTCCGGTTCCTGGGTAAGAAGTCCATCACGCCCATCGCCGGCAAGCGGCAAAGGCACAGTGACGGTAAAGGTGCTGCCTCGCCCAGGTTCACTTACCAGATTGATACTCCCGTCCATCAGGTCAACCAAACGTTGCGAAATGGTCAGCCCCAGTCCTGTACCACCATACTGGCGAGTAATGGAGTTGTCAGACTGGGTGAAGGACTGAAAGATCTCCCGCTGTTTTTCCTTTGGAATGCCCGTACCGGTATCGCGCACAGCTATAGCCACCCGATGACCGGCTTCAACCGTCACCAGAACCTCCACTTCTCCTTGTTGTGTAAATTTGACGGCATTACCGATAAGGTTGAGCAGCACCTGCCGCAACCGGGTCGCGTCTCCTCGAACCCAACTTGGTGTCCCAATTGCGAAGTTGTGGCTCAGGCCAATCCCCTTGTCCATGGCGTTGTAGGTAAACAATTCCACAGTCTCGCTCACCAACCGCTGCAAATCAAATTCCCGCTCTTCCAGTTGCAGACACCCCGCTTCTATCTTGGATAGATCGAGAATATCATTGAGAATTGACAACAGGCTGTTACCAGCGCGGTTGAGGGTCTTGACAAACCACGCTTGCGTATCGGTGAGTTGGGTGTCGCTCAACAATTCGCCCATTCCAAGCATGGCATTGAGCGGGGTACGGATTTCGTGCGACATGGTGGAAAGGAATTCGCTCTTGGCCTTGCTGGCCAGCTGGGCATGGTGCAGTGCCTGCTGTAGTTGGATCTGAAAGGAGTTTTTTTGTAACAACCATCGCCACATCAGCAGCCCAAGTAGTAGTGCCAAGGTTTCACCCAGCCCCCACCACCAGTACCGGTTTGGCGATGGCTGCAACCACCCCTTCAGTGGAGCCGCCGCCAACTGCCAACTACCATCTGGAAGCTGCACGTCTTGTACGACCGATTCGCCGTCGAACAAGCCTGGACTGCCAAAGATCATCCCTCCCTGAGCGCCTTTACCGTCTACGCCTCGCATGGCAATCCGAAGATCACCGTCGTTTTCCACCACCCCGGCTCGTGCAAAAAGCCCCTGCATGTTGATGACAATGCTGGCCATACCCCAATAGCCACCCTTTTCGCCATCGGGTTTGGTGACAAAGATCGGCGTGCGACTGATAAATGCTTTGCCTTCCTGCACAAGATCCACAGGTCCAGCCACCACAGTACGCCGTTGATCGATGGAATGGCTTACCGCTGGCCACTGCTGGGCGTTCTTGCTGTAATCCAGTCCAAGAGCTTTTTCATTGCCTTCCACAGGATGGATAAACTGCAAAACATTGCCTGGTGCCAAACCAATATTGCGGATATCGTGCCGGTAACGTAGAATTTCACTGGCAATGCCGTGAAAGGTGGCCTGATCGATATCGGGATGAATGGCCACGTAAGCCAGAAGTCCCCGAGTGAGGTGAAAGTTATGGTTGATTTCCGCCTCAAGCCGTGCTCTGACCACGCTCAGAGAACGAATTGTATCGGCCCGTAGAGCCTGCTGATGGCGATTATCTTCCTGCAAGCTCATCAATATGGTCAGTACCGACACCAGAACAAAAACCGCCCATCCCGCCATAAACGGTTGCCACTTACTGGTGTCGTGTTCGTTCATGGCATTGCTCTTGACCACGGATAAGATCCCAAAGAATGGGAATGCTGGGGTAATTCCATGCGACACACCCCCACCTGTTGAGAGTGATCACGCTATTTGATGGCAAACGGCCAAATTTTGATCACGCATCTTGATGGCCGGGGAAAATCCTCCTCATTCCTGGCCAGATTGAACCGTCCACACCAAAAAGGCTTGAGAAATTCGCTTCAAACGGTATCGCCACCCTACTCCGCCTGCCGCACCACAGCGCCGTTTGTCGCATTCCTGCCGCAATGCGCAGGACGGTTGCGCTAGCCAGCAAAACGCGAACGCGGTGCTACTGAACGCAGACACCGACTGCTCTGGCCGCAGAGGCCGACCATCTGCACCCGTCTACAAGACTGTCGGCAAGACTACCAGACAGAACAGGCCAATGTAAAAGAAGAATCCGCTTTGATTGCACCAAGATCGGAATATTTGCGCCGCCGTTTCCGACTCTCCATCTTGCCACCCAACAAGCCGCCAGTCGAACACTTTGGACGCGAGTTGCACTCCCGCCGGTCAAAAACGCCGACCAAGACGCGCAACGAACGAGTCCAACATTAACGAATGCTGTTAAACCGTGAAATATCGACAGAAAAGTGAGTCCGAAATTTTCGGACTCATTGGCCGCGAGTCCACAGCTTTTGGAGAATCTGGGCAAGGAGAGAAGAAAGGTGGTGAGTTCGACTTTTTTGAGTCCGAAGTTTAACCAAGTGCGCCGTCGAACCAACAAATGCTAACCTTTGGAAACATTGAACTTTTTCGCATAAAAAAAGCCGCCTCGCTGGACGGCTAACAACTTGAGAATTTTATGGCAAAATAAAATGGTGGAGCGTGTGATACGGTATCGAACTGATTCTCCACTGTTTTGCTGCAGTGCAACAAGAGAACGATTTCGCTTGCAACTTGGTCGGCTAAGTGATGCATGATTTTGCATATCGTTGACAGTCAATGACTTTTCTATGGCCTGTCGAACTCTCCGTGGCTCATCACCACACACCCGTGGACTCGGTTTCGATTGCCAATTGGACGACCAAGGCCGAATACGGAATTTTCGGAGCCATTTTCCGGAGAAAGCGGAGAATGCGGCAGGCTCATGACGGATCCGCCAGAATGCTCTCCAGGGTCGGAGCGTCCAGGATGCGGAGACTCCATTCTTCCAGGGTGGACAGATCGGCCTTGGCTATCTTGTCGCTGGCCCAAGTCGGCAGGTCGCCGAAGAGGCGTTGGAGTTGGCGGGTCAGCATCTCCACCTTGCCTTTTTTCTCGCCTGCCTGCTCGCCAGCTTGAATGCCTGCTTGCCATCCCTTCTGCTCAATGTCCCTCGACCATTTTTCAACGTGTGTCGCCAACATGTTCACCACCTCCTCAAGTTCCTCGGGAATGGACGGCACGGAATGCGGTACTTTGAACCTCTCCAACCCAACGGCCAACAATTCGCGGAACAACCGCTTCACCGGCGGGCCTTCCGGGTGCTTGGCAAACCACTCGACCAAATCGCGGCTGGCCTCCAGGATAGACGCCGGACTGCCTGGGTGTCCGATGCGGAAGAAAATCGCTGTCAAAGATTGCAGACCCTTCAGATCCTCCTCCGGGAAACGCCCCTCATCTATCACATGGTACCGCATTTCTGGCTGGTATTTCCACAACGGAGATCCGGCAGGCAGACAAATCAGTTCCCGCAAACTGGTTGCCGCATCCCATCGTGTCTCTCCATTGAATATGACAACCGGCAGGACAGGTGGCAGTCCATCTGCCGGTTTCAATTTGCGCTCATCCACCAACTGCTGATAGAGCAGGCCGGTGTAGACACCCAATCGCAGCACCATCCACTCGTCGACTTCAGACCGGAACTCCAGCAGCAACAGCAAAAACAAGCTGCCACCGGCACGGATGGGAATCTCCCATACGATGTCGCCCCGCCTCCTCTGGCCCATTTTGGCAGTGAACTTGGTGTTCAACCGCCGCATCTGCGACAAATCGAGTTCCGCCAGGAGATCGGCGTCCAGAAAATTCCGCAGCAGATCGGCCACCATCTCCGGGTAGGCGAAGAGGCGGTGGTAAATCGAATCGGATGTGTGGGTGGAATCAGCCATGATCAGACATCTCGTCGGAGACATGCGGGAAGCGGTTCGTCCTGCGCTGCGCAGCGTACTCTCTTTGTCGTCGGCATGTCCAGGCATTGCTGTTCTGTAAGCGTCCATTTATCCCCAGGGTACCCATAGATTCCGATTGATGAGACCATCCCGGAAAATATTTTTTTGGGAGGTCAAGATGGACGCCAACGGCATCGAGAAAGCGGGAGGAAACGGGAAGCAGCAATTTTGGCTTGAGCATTGGCAGCGATGCCAGGCGGCATCCGGCACGATCAAGGCGTATGCTGAAACACATGGTTTGAGCCTGGCGGCTATGTACTGGTGGCGACGTGAGTTGATTGATCGCGGTATGCTGGAAGGCAGTCCGAGACGTGCAAGGTTCAAAAAGCTGATTGTGTCATCCGATCCCACGCCAACGCCGTTCCGCATTTTGTTTCCGAACGGTGCCGTCGTGGAATGGATGGATGGCCGGATGGAGCGGGTGGAGGCGTTGCTTCGTTTGGTGGCCTCTTTGTCATGATGAGACCAGCCAACCATGTGCCGGAGGTCTATATTTGTCTGGAGCCGATTGACTTTCGCAAAGGGATCAATGGACTGGTTACGATGATCGAGGCCAATCTGGAACTGTCCCCTTTTGCGGAAACCTTGTACGTATTCAGCAACCGCCGTCGTGATCAGGTCAAAATCCTTTACTGGGAGCGCAATGGCTTTTGTCTCTGGCAAAAGCGGCTTGAGCAAGAGCGTTTTCACTGGTTGCGCCGATCCGATGCCATGGTGGACAAGATCACCGGCCAACAGCTTAACTGGTTGCTGGATGGCTATGACATCACCCGTTTCAAACCGCATAAATCTTTGAAATATTCAAGCATTTCCTAGTGTTTTCTAGGTGTTTATGGTATATTTCAACCATGGATACGCACACAGATTGCCCCTCTTTTGAGCTGCCAAATGACCCCATTCTCTTGCGGGAGATGGTGGTCTCTTTGTCATCCGAGAAGGCAGCGCTGGAAGCTGAAAAGGTGACTCTTGTACGGGAGCAAGAGCGCTTGAAACATCACGCGGTTCATCTGCAAAGCCAATTGAACATTTTGTCAGCCAAGCTGTTTGCCCGTTCCAGCGAGAAACGTAAACATTGGGCGGATGGGCTGCCAACCCTGTTTGATGAAGCAGAATTCGCCGTTGCCAGCGAACCGGAAGAAGAGGCGCAGACCGAAGAAACCACAACGGACAAGCCGCAAACCAAGCCCGCCCCCAAGAAGAAAGGGCGCAAACCTTTGCCGGATACATTGACCAGAGTGGATGTGGTACACGATGTGCCTGAATCCGAGCGGGTATGCGATCTGGACGGTTCGACTCTGGTGGAAATTGGTCGGGAATACAGCGAACAGTTGGATATTATTCCGGCCAAGGTACAGGTTATCCGGCATGTGCAGGTCAAATATGGTTGCCCTCACTGCCATCAGGGGGTCAAAACCAAACCTATGCCGCCGCGTATTTTTCCGAAGGCGTTAGCTTCTGCGGCTACATTGGCGCATGTCGTGGTTGCCAAATATGCCGACGGGTTGCCTTTGTATCGCCAGAGCGGCATTCTGGTGCGGGCGGGTATCGATTTGCCCCGCAGTACCCTGGCCAACTGGATGATCAAGGCCGGTCAGGCTGTACAACGAATTAAGGCTTTTTGCGTCGCTTGCCGACGCAAAAACCTGGTTGGACTGAACGCGGGTGAACGCCCCAGCCATCGGTACACTATAATATATGGAAATTTCAGGTTGGCAATCGCTTTGGTGGTCCAGAAGAACATGCAAACAGGCCATTTTTTGTCGTTCCAGAAGGCTTATGCATGTTAAATAGGATTATTGACTGGCTCGGATTGCGGTTCCCGATATCTATTTTCTGTTTTTGAGCACCGATTTTGATCATTGGCAGCCTTCCCGCCAGTGTGATGGCAATACTCCGCCACCACCTGGCATGGAATCGGCAGGTGCTTCTCAATTCAGAAAACAGTTGATACCATCATAAGTTATGGTGGTCTGATAGCTGGACGGGGTATCCTTCTGACGAGGAGGATCGTGCCAGAGGCGCAGTGGGGACAATGAGCTCCTGGGGCGACTTTTGTGGTTGTGGGCTGATCAGCAGTTTGGGTCAGCGACAAATCGGCGATTGGTGGGGCCGACAGGATAAACAGGAGACTGACTTGTCGAAGCGCCTGCCGGTTTTTCTGGTTCCATATACCAAAGTAGCGCACCTTGTGGATTCCTTTTGGCAGCACATGCATGAGGAATCGGCGCATGAACTCCATCCCAGTGACTCTACAAGGACGCCATTGGCGTTTCTTTCGATCCTTGTAGAGAAAGGTGACTGTCTGGTCATCCATGGCCACAATGCGACGGTTGGTAATGGCGATACGGAAAACGTAGCGTGCAAGGTAATCCAGGACTGCCTGTTCACCCTTGCCCCATACGGTGCAATGAGACACCCAATTTTGTTGCCACGCTGATTCTGGAATGTTGATGTCTGGCCGCAACTGTTTTAGTCTGGTCAGGAACTTTCCTCTGACCAGCTCGGAGAGGGCTTTCAGTGGGAAGAGGAATCCTTTCTTTGCCGGATTCCAAGAACCGTCATCCGTAATACCGCCACCAGTGACCAAGTTGTGGGTATGAGGATGATACAGCATCTGCCGATTGCAGGTGTGCAGAACCATGAGGGAACCGACCAACCCGTTGACATGCCTCGGGTCCTTGGCCAATTCCAAGATGGAGTCGGAACAAGCCTTCATGAAGATGCGGTAAGTGTCGTTCTGGTTGGCCTGGAACAGAGGACGCAACACCTCCGGTACGGTGATTGTCACGTGGAAATAGGGAATGGGCAGCATTTCATCTTTCCGCAGCTCCAGCCACCGATTGGTTTGTTCAGTGTGACATTTTGGGCAGCTTCGGTTTTTGCACGAGTGATAGGAGTAGATTTCTTGGTGGCATGAATCGCATTGGTACAAATGGCCTCCCATAGCTTCTGTTCGGCAGTTGATGATGGCGTTGATCGCCTGTTTATGGGATGGCAGCATGGAATCACCAAAAGCGGCGAGATAGGTATCGCCGAATTTGCGAAATATGTCGGCAACTTCTATCATGATTTGCCTCCGTTACCAAGGTCAGCCATGACGACATTAAGCAGAGTGTGGAGGGATTCTCTCGTCGGCTCTGTCAGGTGGGTATAGATTGTTGTGGAACTGATGTCAGCGTGGCCAAGAAGGATCTGGATGACCCTGGTGTCCACCCCGTTTTCCATCAAACGTGTGGCGTAGCTGTGGCGCAGGACGTGCGGGCTTTCTACTGGAAGTCTGGCAATTGACAGGGCGTTTCGGAAAGTGCGGTATAAAACGCTGGTGGATACTGGACGCTTGCCAGTTTGGCTTGGGAATATCATGGAGGGGTGACGGTGGGTCTTCCAGGCAAGGCGTAACCGGATCAGCATGGGTTCCGGTAGCGGGACAAGGCGTTCTTTGTTGCCTTTGCCTA
>PDZU01000175.1 GCA_002753095.1 Magnetococcales bacterium | reverse complement strand
ATCCGCCCTCCCAAAGCGTGCCCCTGCGGGGCACAAATCTGTGCGGCGTGCGCAAATGCTGCGCATTTGCTTATCTTAAACGCTGCACATTACAAGCATGGCTTAAGCCCTGCACCCGCCAGGGGCGATGATCGCCCCTGGACCCCGCAGAAATTTTTAAAGATTTCATGGTTTTGGATCGGCAGCTCCGTGTCGACTAAGCAACGCTTCGACGGCCAATGCCACCGTTTCCCATTCCAGCATGGCCTCTTCCAGGGTTTGGGCCACTTTTTTGCTTTTGGCCAACGTTTGTTTCAGCCGCTCACTCTGCGGACCCTGGTAGATCTCTGGATCGGCCAACGCCTCTTCCAGGCTGGCTTGTTCGCCCTCCAATTGGTGAATTTTCTGTTCCAGTTGGCGGGCTTGTTGCCGTTTGCGCCGCAAGTCGCTACTGACCTGCTCCCGTTGCTGCAGGCGTTGTTTTTTCTGCTCCTGCTGCGGGGAGGCGGGCAGATCCTCCCTGGCTTGGGTGGATTGCTCCAGATAGCTGTCCAGGTTACCCTCCAGAGCGGTGATGGTGCCGGCCCGGACCAGATAGAACTGCTTGCAGACATTTTGCAGCAGTTCACGGTCATGACTGACCAGAATCAGCGTACCCTGATAGCTCTCCAAGGCATCGCTCAGGGCGGCGCGGGACTCCATATCCAGATGGTTGGTCGGTTCGTCCAACAGCAGCAGATTGGCACCAGAGAGCAACAGGCGGATCAAGGCCACTCTGGCCCGTTCCCCGCCGGAGAGCACCTTGATCTTTTTGAAAACCTCATCGCCGGAAAAGAGAAAGCTGCCCAGAATGGCCCGCAAGGCGGTTTCGTTCATACTGTTGGGCAAGGAGGTGGAGACTTGTTGCAGTATCGTGGCCTCAGGATCCAGATCATCCAGGGCGTGCTGGGTAAAATAGGCCGCTTGCACCCGTTCCCCCAACTGGCAGCTGCCACCATCCAGGGGCAGTTGACCGGCCAACAGCTTCAACAGGGTGGATTTGCCGGAACCGTTGGGACCGAGCAGGGCGATTTTTTCGCCACGCTGACAGTCAAAATTGGCTTTGGCAAAGACGGTTGTCCCCTCGAACTGTTTGCTTAAATCCCGTACCGTTACCATTTTCAGGGGGGAACGTCCCGGTTCCGGCAAGCGGATGCGGGCCACCTCCTGGGCGGCGGGGAGTGCCTCTACCGGCTCTATTTTCTGCAGTAATTTAATGCGACTTTGCACCTGTCGGGCCTTGGTGGCCTTGGCGCGAAAACGGTTGATGAAACGGGTGATGGTTTCGATGCGCCGCGACTGCTGTTGCATGAGTTTTTCCCGCTGTTCCAGCAGGATGGCTTTTTGTTCCACATAATCATCGAAGCTGCCCTGGTAGCGGCTGAGTGCTCCATCATCCAGTTCGACGATCACCTGGCAGACCCGGTTGAGAAAACCGCGATCGTGCGAGACCACCACGAAGGTTTGTGGCATGCGTCGCAAATAGTTTTCCAGCCAAGCCACCGATTCCAGATCAAGATGGTTGGTGGGCTCATCGAGCAGGAGCAGATCCGGTTTGGCAAAGAGCAGTTGTGCCACGGCGACCCGCATGCGCCAACCGCCGGAGAAGGCGTTGAGTGGCCGCGCCAGCATCTCACGACTGAAGCCCAGTCCCAGGAGCAGAGCACCGGCCCGCGCCTCGGCGGTATAGGAGTCCAACTGTTCCAGACGGTGTTCTACCTCGCCCCAGCGTTGGCTCAAACGGTCATGGTTGGTTGGGGTGTGGCTCTGGGGATCATCCCACTGTTGTTGCAGTTGCTGGCGTTCTTCGCGCAGGCGGACCAGTTCCGGCATGCCGTGCAGGGTCTCTTGCAGGATGGAGCGTTCGGAAGGGTGCAACTCCTGGCGCAACGTGCCGATTTGCATGGTTTCCAGACGGCTGATGTGACCGCCATCGATCTCTTCGGCACCCTCGATGATGCGCAACAGGGTGGTCTTGCCGGCACCATTGGGACCGATCAGGCCCACTTTTTCGCCGGGATTGAGGGCCAGATCGGCCTCGTGCAGCAGAGTTTGTGCGCCGAAGCTTTTATTGATTTTTTCCAGAAGAATCATGATGCAACACGCGCCAACGCCTGATCGAGATCGGCCAAAATATCTTGAATGTCTTCCATCCCGATGGAGAGGCGTACCAAGCCATCGGTGACACCGGCAGCGGCGCGCATTTCCGGGCTTAGGCGGCCATGGGTGGTGGTGGCCGGATGGGTCACCAGGGTACGCACATCGCCCAGATTGGCGGTAATGGTGGCCAGTTGCAACTGGTCGATAAACCGGTGGGCCGCAGCGAGGGAGCCTAAGTCCACACAGACGATGGCCCCGAAGCGGCGCATTTGTCGGGCGGCTAGGGCATGTTGCGGATGGCGGGGCAGTCCCGGATAGTGGACCAACTGTCCAGAAGACAGACGCTGGTTGAAAAATTGAGCGACCTGTTCGGCGTTATCGCACTGTTTTTCGATGCGTACCGGCAAGGTTTCCAGCCCTTTGAAGAGTACCCAGGCGTTGAACGGCGAGAGGCTAGGGCCGGTGTTGCGGATGAATGGATAGACATGATCCATCAACAATTTTTGCGAACCGATAATGGCCCCGCCCAGGACGCGTCCTTGACCATCCAGATATTTGGTGGCCGAGTGGACCACCAGATGGGCGCCCAGTTCCAGGGGGCGCTGCAGGCAGGGGGTGCAAAAGACATTGTCCACCACCAACAGCAGGCGATGCGTTTCGGCCAACTGGGCCAGTTGCTGCAGATCGGCCAGCTCCAGGGTGGGATTGGCGGGGGTTTCCAGGTAGAGCATGCGGGTGGTGGGTGATGGCCT